>DAIUEO010000006.1:0-25725 GCA_036845125.1 Candidatus Eiseniibacteriota bacterium
CGGCACGCCGCAACGCCGAGCAGCGGGGCGGCGATCACCACGAGCGCGGAAAGGCCGACCCGGCGGGTCAGGAAGGCGAGAAGCAGGTACCAGAGCGGCAGCAGCACGAGCCCGGCGCCCACCCGGCCGAGCATCGTCTGATGCGGACCGCGCGTGAAAGCTCGTGCTGCGGCCTCGATCAGCACCGCAGGTATGGCATGCACGATCACTCCCAGGATGCCGGCTGCTGCCAGTATCGGATCCTGGAGCCGGAGGGGCGTCCGGGCTTCGTGAAACCGGGCGGTCCTGCGCGCTTGCTCCCCCGCCTCGGCCAGCAGAGCCTCGAGCTCGCCGGCGATCCGCGCGGTGAGGGCGCGAACGGCGAATTCTCCGGACTGGTCTTCGTTGGAAACGTCCTCCGCGCGGATCGGAATCGCCGATCCCACCATCACCGCCACGTCACTGCGAAATCGCGAACGGTCCTCGTAACGGATTGCCACCGGGATCATGCAGAGCGTGCTCCCGGTGGCCGCGGCTTCGATCGCGAGGCGGGCGGCTCCCGGCTTGAGCGGCTCGATCGTGCGATCTCCCCGGCTCACGCCCTCTGGAAAGAACGCCACGACTTCTCCGCGGCGGAAGAGGGTCTGGCAGCGGTCGAAGGTTGCACGGTTCACCGCACGGTCGGGATCCTCGTGCCCGAAGCGGATTGGAAGCGAACCGAAGAGCTCGAGCAGCACGCCGCGCGCCCACGGATGGAACAGCGGCGCCCAGGTGATGAAGTGGAGCTTCCGGCCGAGGGCCGCATCGAGCACCATCACATCGACCCACGCCGCCGGGTGATTGGCCACGACGAGCACCGGTCCGTTTGCCGGAAAGCGGGCACGTTCGTGCGTCTGGATCCGGCGGAACACCGTCCACGTCGCGGCCTGCACCACGACCTTCGCCAGAGCGAACCCGGCCGCCACCAGAGCCCGCCGGACCTGAATCGCAGTCCGGAGCGTGGCTGACGGGATGTCATCCACACTGACGTTCTGACGCACGGAATCGTCGGGCGGGGGCCGTGCTGTGATCCCACCGGGGGGAGGCAAGCCGTTCGGGCGCGCATGGTTCATGGTGTTGCGGGCCTCGGGGTCCGGCGTGAAAGACTGGACTTCCGCCTCTCGGACGGGCACGAGTCGTGCCTGAACACCGGTGGGAGGTGGATCGAATGACGACGGCCACGAGGCCCTGGTTCGCAGACGGTGCCGTCATGCGGCGCTCGCGCGAGGTCGCTGGCGTGCTCACCCGGCACGGTCTCGGCACCCTGGTGGACCAGACCGGCCTCTCCCGGTTTCCGGGTCTGCGCTTCCGCGTGCCCGCGGGGAAGGAAGCGCTCAAGCCGGCCGAGCGGCTGCGGATGGCGCTGGGGGAGCTCGGCGTGACCTTCACCAAACTCGGCCAGACCTTGAGCACGCGCGCCGATCTGCTGCCTCCGGATGTGGTCGAGGAGCTGGCCCGGCTCCAGGACGCTGCCCCGCCGGTGCCGGCAGAGGAAGTCCGCCGCGTGATCCGGGAGGACCTGGGCAGCGATCCCGAGACTCTGTTCGCCTTCTTCGACCTCGAGCCGCTGGCGTCGGCGTCGATCGGCCAGGTGCACGCCGCACGCCTTGCGGACGGACGCGAAGTGGTCGTGAAGGTGCAGCGACCGGGGGTCGAGCGGCAGATCGAGACCGATCTCCAGATCCTGACCCGCATCGCCGAATGGGCGCAGCTCCACACCACGTTCGGCCGTGACTACGACTTCCGCCCGCTGGTGGACGAGTTCGCCTACACCATCCGCAACGAGCTCGACTACGTGCGCGAAGGAGAGAACGCCGATCGCTTCCGGCGTGCCTTCGGCGGGGACGTGAAGGTGTGGATCCCGCGCATCCACTGGAACCTCACCTCGGCGCGTGTGCTCACCATGGAGCGGATCACCGGCATCAAGATCTCGGACATCGAGGCCCTGGACCGCGCCGGCATCCGCCGTCGCACGGTGGCCGAGAACGCGGTAGAGATCTTCCTGCACCAGCTCCTCGAGATGGGCTTCTTCCACGCCGATGCGCACCCCGGGAACTTCTTCGTCCAGCCCGACGGCGCCATTGCGATCGTGGATTTCGGCATGATCGGCCGCGTGACCGACACGCTCAGGCTCCGGCTGCTGCGGGCCGGCCTCGCCGCCTTGCACGAGGACGCGGAGGGTCTCGCCGAGGAGCTCTACGCGCTCGGGGTTGCCGGCCGCCGTGCCGACCGCGCGGCCTTCCAGCGCGATCTCGATCACATGATCGGGCGGTACGGCGGCTGGTCGCTCAAGGAACTGAGCGCGGCGACGGTGATGCGCGAGGTGACGGGGATCGCGTTCCGCCACCGGCTCCAGCTGCCGAGCGATCTCGCGCTGCTGTTCCGCGTGGCGGCGATGAGCGAGGGGATTGGACTCAGGCTCGATCCCGATTTCCACTACCTGGAGTTCGCGAGCCCCTTCTTCCGCGAGAGTTGGAAGGCACACACCGCGCTGCCCGCTGCCGCGCGTCGCGCGGGGAACGCCGCGGTGGAGGCGGCGGAGCTCGCCACCGAGCTGCCGCGGCGCTCGCGGCGGCTGCTGTCACGGCTCGAGCGCGGCGAGCTCGAGCTCAACATCAACCACGAAGGCCTGGAGAACTTTTCGCAGCAGCTCCACCGCATGGCCAACCGGGTCTCGTTCGCCGTGATCCTGGCCGCCTCGGTGGTGGCTCTGGGGCTGGCGCTCGGCAGCAGCCGCTTTGGCGATCGCGCCGTCTACGTCGACTGGCTGTTCCGCCTCGGCCTCGTCTTCTCGCTGGCGTTCGGCGCGGTGCTGGTCTGGAGCATGTGGCGTGCCCGCCGGTGAGCGGCCGCGGGACGATGCCGGCCGGTTCAGGCCGGCGGCCGCTCTGAACCGAACCGGCGCTCGGCACGCAGCCGCGCGCGGGCGGCCTCGACCTCGCGGTCGCGGGACGGTGCGGTCGTGACCAGGGCCTGGAGCAGCTCGCGCGTCGCGCGCGCCACTTCGTCGACGGCGCGGTCGAAGGCTTCCTGGTTCGCGCGTGACGGCCGCGTCGCCCCGCTCACTTTGCGGACGAACTGGAGCGAGGCCGCGCGCACCTCTTCATCGGTGGCGGGTGGGCTGAAATTGAACAGGGGTCGGATGTTCCTGCACATGATGTCCTCCGCAACGCCCCGCCGGTTCTTGCGGGGTGCCGTTGATGCTGCCATTCTGTCACCAGCTCGAGGCCAACGATAACCCAAATGAACGACCCACGAATCCGCTCCGCGCCCGCGATTCCCGCGGGCGCTCCCGACCAGCCGGCGCGCATCGACTTCGCCGCGATCCGGGAGATCCTGCCCGATCTCATCGACTCGCTGGACGATGCGGTCGTGGTGGTCGACCGCAGTCGCCACGTGGTCGCGACCAACCGCCGGTTCGTCGACGCCTTCGGTCATGCGAGCGCCCACCCGGCGGGCCGGGTCTGTGACGACGCGCTCCATTGTCCGGAGGCCGACCACTCCGCCCCGGGCACCTGCGTCGCATGCTCCGTGATGGTGAGCGGCGAGCCCCAGCGTCGGGTGCGGGACGTGGTCGGGCCGGATGGCACCCGGCGCCGTTGGGAGGCCAACTTCAGTCCCATCCTCGATTCCACCGGAGCGGTGAGCCACGTGGTGGAGATCTGGCGCGACATCACCGAGCGCTCCCAGCTCCAGGCCCAGCTTTCGCACAGCGAGCGGCTCGCGGCGACCGGCATCCTCGCCGCCGGCGCCGCGCACGAGCTCAACAATCCGCTGGCCTCGATCCTGGCGGGACTCGAAAGTCTCGGCCTGCTGATCGGACGCACTGCGATGGATGCCGAGGCGCGGAGCGAGGCCACCGAGGTGCTCGAGCTGCTCGAAGGCGAAGTGAACCGCTGCCGCGGGACCACCGACAAGCTCATGCTGCTCGCGCAGCCGATCTCGGGGACCGCGGGTTGGGTGGATCTCAACCGCGCTGTGAGCGATACGCTGTCGCTGCTCCAGTTCAAGATGCGGAGCCAGGGTATCGAAGCGACGGCCGATCTCGCCCCCGACCTGCCGCCGCTCTGGGGCCGGGAATCGGGGATCCGCGGGGTCTGCATGAACCTGATGATCAACGCGGTCCAGGCCATGCCGGAGGGCGGCGTGCTCACGGTTTCGACCCGGCGCAGCGGGCGCGGGGCGGTGCTGCGTATCTTCGACACCGGGCCCGGCGTCGCTCCCGAGATCGAGCAGCGCATCTGGGATCCGTTCTTCACGACCAAGCCGGCCGGGCAGGGCACCGGCCTCGGCCTCGCGGTGACCCACGGAGTGGTCACCCGGCATGGCGGCACCATTCACCTCGAGCCGAACCCGGCAGGCGGCGCGTGTTTCGTGGTGGACCTGCCGCTCGCCGGTCCCGGGGGGATCTGATGCCGGAAACCACGCTGCTGCTGGTCGACGACGAGGAGACGCTGCGGAAGGTCACCGGACGCGAGCTGGCCCGCGCCGGGTTCGCGGTCGACACGGCGGCGACGCTGGAGGAGGCACGCCAGCTCCTCGCCAAGAAGACCTACCACCTGGTGCTCCTCGACGTGCGACTGCCGGACGGCAACGGTCTCGACCTGCTGACCGAGGTCCGCGAGTCGTCGCCCGCGACCGAGGTGGTGATGCTCACCGCCTACGGAACCGTCCAGGAGGCGATCAAGGCCCTGAAGCGCGGCGCGTACGACTTCCTCACCAAGCCCTACAAGCTCGCCGAGCTGCAGGCGGTGCTCGAAAAGGCGATGGAGAAGCAGTCGCTCCAGCGCGGCCACACGGCCCTCAAGCGCGACGTCGATCGGCTGATGCCGAGCGAGAGCTTCATCGGCCACTCGCCGCAGATCCGCGACATGCTGAAGCTGCTGACCCGGGTCGCCGAGACCGACTCCACCGTGCTCGTGCGGGGGGAGAGCGGGGTGGGCAAGGAGCTGGTGGCCCGCGCGGTCCATCGCAACAGCCTCCGGTCGCGCCAGCCCTTCGTGGTCGTCGACTGCGCCTCACTCCACGAGAACCTGCTCCAGAGCGAGCTGTTCGGACACGAGAAGGGCGCCTACACCGGAGCCATGCGCCTCAAGCACGGGCTCTTCGAGGTGGCCGATCGCGGCACAATGTTCCTCGATGAGATCGGCGAGGTCACGCCGGCGCTCCAGGTCAAGCTCCTGCGCGTGCTCGAGACCGGAACGTTCCGCCGGCTGGGCGGCACCGCCGACATCCAGGTCGACGTGCGGCTGATCGCCGCCACCAATCGCTCGCTCGAGACCATGATGAAGGAAGGCGCGTTCCGCGAGGACCTCTACTACCGGCTCAACGTCTTCTCGCTCCACATCCCGCCGCTCCGCGAGCGGCGCGACGACATCCCGCTCCTGGTCGAGCACTTCATCCGCAATTCGCCGATCGTGCCGAAGCGCCAGGTGGGCGTCTCCCCGGAGGCCCTGGAGGCGCTGCGCCGCTATTCCTGGCCGGGTAACGTGCGCGAGCTGGAGAACGTCATCGAGCGCGCCTTGATCCTGTGCGACGGCGGCGCCATCGAGGCCGAGCACCTGCCGATGGGTGTGCGCATCGAGCCGTCGCTCCGGCCGTCCGAGGACGACGGACGTCTCGTCACCCTCGAGGAGCTCGAGCGCCGCTACATCCGCCGGGTGCTCGCCGAGTGCAAGGGACACCGCCAGAAGGCGGCCACGATCCTCGGGATCAGCGAGCGGAATCTGTACCGGAAGCTCAAGGACGAAGGCCTCGAGACGCCGCAGGAGGCGTGAGCGCGACCCGCTGCGGGTCGTGACTGAAATCCCCGTCGCCGCGCGGACACCGACCGCGGCTGACATCCCGGCAGGCGATCCGCCAAATCCTGTCACCGAGTCAGGCGCGACCGCGCCCACGCGCGCCATCGCCCACGGATTCCAATGGTTTGCGGGCGCATTTCACGGGCACGGCCATTGCTGTTCCGAATGATCACGCGGCAGTCGCCTCCAGATGGAATGGCCAACTCCGGCGCTGGGGGCGCCGTCGGCCGAGGAAGGACGACTGCCGCAACAAGTCCCTCGCCGGGATCCGTTCCCGGGCAGGGTGGGGGCGCTCGGCTCGTCGCCGGTGGTGCGCACGAGAGGCGTCAGACAGCAAGCCGCCGGGCGGGCCGGCGCCCCTCCATGGACCAGGGCCAAAGCGGGAGGCCGAAATGAAACGCAACATGGGAACGATCGATCGCGCAGTGAGGTTTGCCGTGGGCGTGGCTCTCGCGGCATTCGTTCTGCTCCGGCCGGTGAGTGGGATCGCCGCGGTGCTGCTCGGCATCGTGTCGCTGGCGATGATCGTGACCGCGATCTTCGCGTTCTGTCCGGCCTACCTGCCGCTCGGGATCAGCACATGTCCGCCCTCGGAACGTCGCACCACACCTTGAGCCGGGCACCGACCATGCCCCGGATCCTCGCCAGCACCCGCAGCCTCGAGCGCTACGGATCGATCCTCGCGTGGCTCGGTGAGCGCGGCGTCGATCTCGTGCGGTGTGAGTCCGAGGATCTGCTCGAGCAGGCGGTACGCCGCCCGCCGGACCTGGTGCTGTTCGGAATCGGGACCGATCCGGAGACCGATGCCCGCACCCTGCACGTGCTGAGGCGGATGCTGCCGGACGTGCCCCTCATCTTCCTCGCGGAGGGTGTGACGCTCGTGGAGCGCCGCTCGCTCCAGGACTTCCGCCCGACGTTCTGGGCGGTGGCCCCGGACGACGACTCCGAGCTGCGGGAAGCCATCGTCTCCGCGCTCAAGGGACGCATCGGCACGACGGAATCGCGGCCGCCGCCGCGGGAGTCACAGTCGTGAAGCTCGCTGTCGTGGCATTGGATTTCGACGGCACGATCGCCGTCGACGGCGCCCTCGACGCCGAAGTCCGCGGCCTGGTCCACGAGTTGCGTGAGCGCGGGATCGCGGTACTGCTCGTCACGGGGCGCATCCTGGCGGATCTCGAAACGTGTGTCGGCGACCTGCGGCTCTTCGATGCCGTCGTCGCCGAGAACGGCGCGGTGCTCAGCTTCCCCGCCACCGGACACTCGCGGGTGCTGGCTGCGGAGCCCGCTCCGGACCTGCTCGCGGCGCTGAGCGCCGCCGGGATCGAGCAGCGCGCCGGCCAGTGTGTGATCGAGGCCGCCGCCGATGCCTGGCCGCGGGTAATGGAGGCGATCCGCCGGCTCGAGCTGCCGCTCGTGGTGCACTTCAACCGCGGCCGCCTCATGGTGCTGCCGCAGTCGGTGAGCAAGGCGACCGGTCTGCGTGAAGCCCTCGCCACGCTCCGGCTCTCGGTTCACAACACGGTGGCGGTGGGGGATGCCGAGAACGACCACGAGCTCCTGATGTCCGTCGAGCTGGGGCTTGCAGTGGGCTGGGGGAGCGGCCGGCTGATCCGGATCGCCGACGGCGTGATCGACGGCGCCGGCCCGGCTGCGGTGGCGCGGCACCTGCGGCGGCTCGCGGAGGATCCGCGCCTTCCTGCGGCGCGCATCGGGAGGCGGGCGCTGCTGCTCGGCCGCGGCGATGAGGACCAAGCGGTGTCGCTTGCGGTGCGGGGACGCAACGTGCTGATCACCGGAGAGCCACGCTCGGGCAAGTCGTGGGTTGCCGGTCTGCTGGCGGAGCAGCTCATCCTCCATCGCTACGCGGTGGTCGTGATCGACCCCGAGGGCGACTACCGGACGCTCGAGTCGCTTCCGGGAGTCCAGGTGGTGGACCCGTCCGGCCACGGGCCGCATCGGACCGACGTCACTCAGGCGCTGCGCTTCCCGGACATGAGCATCGTGCTGGATCTGTCGCATCTGCCGGCCGTGGAGAAGGCGGACTACGTCAAGGCGGTGCTGCCGGTGCTGGCCGATCACCGACGCGAGACCGGCGTTCCGCACCGGATCGTGGTGGACGAGGCGCACTACTTCCTGGACGAGCCCGCCGTCGGCGAGCTGCTCGATCTCGCGATGGGCGGCTACACGCTCGTCACCTACCGCGCGAGCCAGCTGCGGCCGGAGGTTCGGGAGGCCGTGGAAGCGGTGATCGTGACCCGCATATCGGACCCCGAAGAGGTGCGGGCCCTGGCCGGCCCCGGGATTCCTCCGGGAGACGTCGCAGCGTGGACCCGGACGCTCTCGCGGCTCGCCCTCGAGGAAGCGGTGTTGCTTCCGGGGGTGGAGGAGGCCGGCGGGCGCCTCACGCGCTTCCGCATCGCACCCCGCCTCACCCGCCACGTGCGCCACCGGCACAAGTACCTGGACGTGCCGATCGCGCCGGCCCGGGCGTTCGTGTTCACCCGGGGCGGGGTCCCGACCGGGCTGACGGCGCGGACCCTGGTGGCATTCGCCCGCGTCGCCGCGACGCTGCCGGCGGACGTGCTGGAGCACCACCTCCGGCGCTCGGATGTGTCCCGCTGGATCGGGGAAGTGTTCGGGGACACCGAGCTCGCGCGGTCGGTCGAGGAGATCGAGAACCAGCTCCGCATGGGCTCCATGCTGGACGCCCGTGACGCGGTCGTCGAAAGAATCGAAGAGCGGTACGCTCGATCCGGCCCGAAGCGCCGGACCCTCGAAGGGAGGATGGCATGAAGATCCTGATCGGTGTGGACGACTCGCCGCATTCGCACGCGGCGCTGGATTACGTCAAGAAGATGAAGTGGCCGGCCGGAACGAAGTTCATCGTGCTCTCCGCCTGTCAGCCCCAGGTCGTCGCCTACAGCATGGCGGACGTGGGGGTGGCGAGCTGGATGCAGGCCGCCGAAGGCGAGCGGGTGAAGGAGCACGAGGAGCTGGCGGCCCGGGTCGAAAAGGACCTGCAGGGCGCCGGGCTCGCCACCGAGGCGCGCGTGTTCCAGGGCGATCCGCGGGAGGCGCTCATCATGACCGCGACCGCCGAGAACGCGGACCTGCTGGTGGTGGGGTCGCACGGCCGGAGCGGCATCGGGAAGCTGCTCATGGGCAGCGTGGCGAGCCACGTGGTGACCCACGCGCCGTGCAGCGTGATGGTCGTGAAACTGAAAAAGAAAGCCTAGAGCGTCGGAAGCTTCCGCTTCTCGAAGAACACCATCACGCCGAGCTGGCCGCCGTGGTCGGTGGCATGCAGTTAGGCGTGCTCGCAACCGTTTTCGCGGAGCAGGTTCCAGACCCGGCCGAAGTCGTAGTAGTCCATGATCATCAGCGGTTCGCCGGGCTGGCCCTTGAGCAGGTTGGCGAGATCGTTGAGCACCGGCGCCGACCACCGCAGCCTCTGGATGAAGCGTCGCACCGGGGAAGCGCGCCGCTTCGTGGTGAACTGGATCGCCCCGACCCCGCCCGGCTCGAGCCGCGCGACCATCTCGGCGATGATGCGCTCGCCCTTCGGCACCGGGATGTGCTGGAGCACGATGAACGTGTGGACGAAGTCGAACGTCCCCGTCACCGGGCCGAGCCCGTCACGGCCTTCGACCAGCGTGACATTGCCGAGGCCGTTCTCGTCACAGTTGCGCCGCGCCTCGGCGAGCATCGCAGGAGAGACGTCCACGCCCACCACCTCACGACAGCGGCGGGCGAGCGGAATCACCAGGCGGCCGACCCCGCACCCGAAGTCGAGCGCGCGGCGCGGGGCGAAGGACGGGGCCAGGCAGCGCTGAACGATCTCGAAACAGGCGGCGACGTGGCGCTCGCCGGATTCGAAGAACTCGGCGCGCGCGGCCGCGTCGATCTGCCGGGTGCGGAACTTCTCGTCACTGAGGACGCCGAAGTAGGGGTCCTTCTTCCCCTGCTTCTCCCATTCCAGCTCGAGCCATCTCATGAAGCGCAAGATAGACGCGGCTTGGAAGGGGGGTCAACGGCGCGGAAACGCGACGCCGGACCTAGCGCTTCGACGCGCCGAACTGGATCGAGAATTCCTGAACCGCTTCGCCGCCCTTGGAGTCCGAGACCTTGAGGGTGACGGCCGCGTCGACACCGCGCGCATCGCGCGGCGGCAGGTTCCAGACGACGAGCCCCTCGGGCTCGACGGTCATGCCGGCGGGGGCGCGCACCAGCTCGTAGCGGAGCGGGTCGTGGTCGGGATCCACCGCGACCGCCTGGTACCGGAACACCTGGTCGCCCTCCTTGGGAGGCGCGGGCTTCGACGAGAACTGCGGCGGCAGGTTGTCCACCGTGAACGGATCGCTCTGGACCGGCGTGGACTCGCTCTCCCCGTCGTGAGCCATCACTTCGGCCCGCACTAGGTCGCCGCGCTGAAAGCGCGAAGCCTCGATGGTGGGCGAGTTCCCGCCTTCGATCGGCGCGTCGTTCTTGAGCCACCGCCACGTATAGGTGAGGGGGTCCGCGTCGGAGTCGAGTCCGGTGGGGCTGCCCTGGATCACGGGCGTGCCCGCCGCGACGGTCATCGCGAGCGACACGGCCATCATCTTGGGCGGCGAATTCAACACCCGGATCTCGTCGGTGAAGACCTGCGGGGCGCCGGCGGAGGAATCGCCGGTCGACACTTCGACCGCGATGGTCTGCCCGCGGTGGAACTGGGACGGCTCGAGCGATGGCCCGTCGGCGCCGGGGATGACGCTGCCGTCACGCCTCCAGACGAACCGGCAGCGGCTGAGGTCCGCGCGCGGATCCTCGAGGATGACGTCGATCCGCGACGCGGCGTAGGCCGGGTCCGGGGAGAGCTGGATGCCGCTCGCGGCCTGGCTCACCGCCTGGCTCACGGGCTTGGAGGAGCAGCCGGCAGCGATAACGCCGAGCGCTCCCAGTATCAGTACCGGTCGTCGCACCGACATGGGGAGTCCTGCGGGGCGACCTAGCGAGGCGCGCCGGCGGGGACGGTGCCGGTACGGCCCGACCGCGACGATGGCGCGGCCGGACGGATGAGAACGTTCCTCACGAGCATGCCGCCGGAGACCCTGTCGCCGGTGAGGTAGAGCGACGCGTGGTCCACCTCGATGCCGGCGGACACCCCTCCGCGGCCGACCACGTACACCGTGGCGTCCCGCGCGATGCGGTAACGGACACGATTGATCTCCATCACGCCACCGATGACGCCGGAATACTCGACGGTGGTCGAGTACGGCGCCCGGAGACGCTGAGGGCGCTTGGCGTCCGCGCCGAACTTGAAGGGGGCGGCGTGAGCCCCCGCCGCCATGAAGGCGGCCAGCATGCCCGACACCAGGAAGAACGTGGAAACCTTGCGATGCGCTTTCATGGCTGCTCCTATCGGTTCCAGACCTGCCGCCACGAACGGACGACAAGTTTCTTGAGCGTTGCATCGATGTTCTGACTCACCATGGTGGCGTTCGAAGACTGCAGAAGGATGTCATCGTTCACGATGTCCACCGAGGGGTTCGACAGGATGCCGTCGCCCATCGACGTGACGCGGTTCGTGGTCACGTTGCGTTCGGTGCCGTTCGAGGCGTCCGATTGCGAGCCGTCCTCGAAGTCCACCGCGTACAGCCACGAATCGCCACCCGAACGGCACGCCGTGACATTGGGCTTGAACGACGGCACGTAGAGCACGCCGCCCACCAGGGCGGCGGTGCGGATGATCCGCTCCCCGGAGGCCTGGTTGAGATCGATGTACCAGCCGCGCGAACTGCCAATCGGATTGATGGTGCTGGTTTGATTGACCAGGTTCGTCCGCGAGATGGTCGTACCCGAGTTGTTGTCGGTGATGCCGTAAAGCGACTGGCTCACGGTCGTGCTGAAATCCGAAGGGTTCAGGTAGCGACCGGTTCCGAAGAAGAGGAGCACGTTCCCCGCGGCGTTCATGCTGAGCACCGGCGCCGCCTGGATCGGCTGCGTGCCGGACCACAGCTGGGTGATCGTCCACGGATTGACGGTCAGGTTCACCCGCCAGATACGGCCGGCGAGGTCGCCGACGTACAGCAGGTCGTCGTACCCGTCAAAGTCCTTGTCGATGGCGACCGGCGCCGTCACCATGTTGGGTACTGCGACGGATCCCAGGTTGAAGGTCGCGAGCACCGATCCGTTGGCGGGGTCGAGCATGAGCAGGCTGCCCTGGCCGCTGGTCGAGTCGTAGCCGGTTCCGACCGCGAGCACGTGGGCGTTCCGGTTGCGATCCCGCACCAGCTCCGGACGGTTCCAGGACCCCTTGAGCGACGCGATGTCGACGTCCCACATCGGGGTGACGCTGCCGGCCGCAGGATTGGTCACGTTGAGCGCGAACAGACCGCTGCCTCCCCGCTCATTGCCCCCGATCAGCACGGTCTTCCAGGCTCCGCCGACGTAGATGTCGTGGACCACCGGGGTCAGGTTGAGGAAGAAGTTGTGGCAGTACGCGGGGTCCATGAGCAGCGACAGCCGCGGGAGCTGGTTCTTGGGAATGTACGCCCAGTTTTCCGCTCCATTCGATGCCTGGAAGGCGTGGAGCATTCCGTCGTTGGCGGCGACGTAGATCATCTCGGTGCGAGTCGCGTTCGCCGACTGGTACGCGGCATACGCCAGGTAGTTGTGATAGCGCTTCGGCTTTCCGACCGCGACCGGCGCCGCATCGACGACGTCGCCCAGCTTCCAGCCCGCGCGGTCACGGGTGCCCGTAATGTCCGTTCCCCTCGTGTAGTTGATGAGGTTGGTCGCGGCCGCCGCGTCGACGGCGCCCAGGGGGGTGGTCAGCGTCGTCGCGCTGCCCGCCACGAAGTCCACCTTGTTGGTGCCGGTGGTGGAGGTGAAGATCGTCCGCGTCGCAGGGTCCCGACCGGCCAGGATGTTTCCCGCTTCCCACACCGGCGTAGCGCCCGTCGTGTAGGGCAGGTTGAACGCCTCGACGAATCCCCGCCAGGTGGCGGTCTCGAAACGCGCGCGATAGAGCCGGTTGCTGGCCGAGTTCTCGGCCGCAACGACCGAGACCGAGGAGCTGGCGGAGACCTTCGCCGTGATGTCGTTGAGTGCGGCGCTCAGTGAGGACGAGAGCTGGGACGCGTTGTTGGCGAAGAAGAACTGGCCGCCGCCCTCCACCGCGGCGTTCTGGAGAATCGGCGCGTTGATGTTGAAGCCGATCACGTAGGTTTCCACGTTCTGCGTGCCGGTCAGGTCCGTGCGCAGGTCGTTGCGACTCATCCAGTACGCGACGTCGTCCAGATACCCGGAGCAGTCGTAGCTGTCCGAATAGGGCGCGCCGATGCTGGTGCAGTCGCCGGGGTCCTGTCCGTCCCCGTCGGCGTCCTGGAGATACGTGGGCACATTGAGGTCTTTCGTGGGATGCCCGTCCGAGACGATCACCACGAACGACTTCTGGCACTCGTTCTGGATCGGGGCACCCGCTCCCGTGGTCTTGTAGTAGTCGAGGATGTCGACCAGGGTTTCGGCGAGCGGCGTGTAGGCGGTGGCCGCGATGCCGTTGACCTGGGTCTGCACCGACGCGGTCGCCGTTCCCATCGCGGAAATGAGCGTGCCGCCATCATCGTCATTGAACACCATGACGCCGTAGCGGTTGCCGGGCGCTGACGCCACGAACGCGTTCACCGCCTGCTTCGCCACCTGGACGCGGGTCACCCGGGGGATGGCCGCACGCTGGGTGGTGTTCGCCGCGAAGAAGACCCAGTTCATGTAGTTGCCGCTGTACCAGCCGTCTTCGCCGGCGTCGCTGTTCACGAGGTAGGCGGTGGGGGCGGCCGGCCAGATGGAGTTGAAGCTGCGCGGCGTGTAGTTGCCGTCCGAGCTCACCTTGTAGGTCTCGTCCTTGTCGAACTGGCCCGAGTACGTCACGGCGGGATCGTAGTCATCGTGGTAGATGGCTTCGTTCATGCTCGCCGAGTTGTCGAACAGGATCATCACGTTGGCTCCGCTCCCGGACGAGACCACGGAGAGCGGCATCTGGCACACGGCGAACGCCGGGCCTTGAGCCAGGATGGAGAAGATGCCGGCCGCGGCGGCGGCGCGATGGAAATGAGACGGACGCATGATTAGTAACCCTCCCGGAACAGGCGCAAGGCGCTGACATCCACCGCGGCGGCGGACTGCTGAGAGCTCGCGCCGTCGGCGGTGATCGTGTACTCGTAGTCCTTGTATTCGGTGCTCCAGCCCGGGCGGAAGTGCTTGCTGATGAAGGTGACGTCGGACTTGTAGGTGTGGCCGGTGCTCAGAGTGGTGAAGCTGCCGCCGATGAACACCCGGTTGCTTCCGTCGAGAATCGGCGGGGGCGTTCCCTGCATGCGGATCCAGTTGACGGACGCTTCGCTGGCGGCGTCCGCGGAATAGAACGCGCGGTTGTTCGTGTATTCGCTGGACGCGGTCCAGCGGTCGGAGGTGGCGACCGAAACGATCACCACCGCCAGGACGCCGAGGACGACGAGCACCCCCAGCGCGAGAACCAGAGCCGACCCGCGTTCGTTCGAGGGCCTCGAGTGAGTCATTTGCTTCCTCCAGTGCATCAGGAACCGCATCGCGTCAATCCATGTTGCGGAGTGCGATCCGCGTGTTGAGCGTAAGGGGCCGCGAATCGCGGTCCTCGGTAGTCACCGTCACGCCGACCGCCCGCACGAGCGCGGCGTTGGTGGCGGTCAGTGGCAGCGGAGTGATCGCGGTGCCGGCGGCGTTGTAGTAGGCGAAGCTCATGCTCGTGACGCTCGAAACCAGGATCACCGCGCCCGAGCCGGGATTGCGGGTGAGGGTCTTGGCAGCCGAATCGTAGTTGTAGGTGATGTCTTCGGACGGCTCGGTGGTCTGCAGAGTGCCGTCGCCGTTCACGTCACACCGGATCCGGATCTGGGTCGCACTCGCAGTCACGAGGCCGACGAGGCCGATCGGCGGATTCGCCGGATCGGCGCCCGCCTGGCGGATCTCGGTGGTCATCATCGACAGGCCTTCGCGGGCACTCATCTGAACTTCCGCCCGCCGCGCGGTCCGCGTGTGCATCTTTCCGGTCGCGAACAGGATGCCGGTGACGATGATGGTCACGAGGGCGAGGATGGCCAGCGTGACCATCAGCTCGACGAGCGTCATTCCGGCGTTGGCCGGCCGATGCCTGGGGAGCCGGCTCATCGCGTGGACAACAGGGTGTTGAGCTGGATATTGCGGGCGTTGGCGCCCTCGGTCCAGCTCACGGTGACGGTCACCCGGTCGAGGCCGGTGCTGACGTTGTTGACGCGGGTCAGCCAGTTGTAGCCGCTGGAGACTCCGGAGTCGGACACCGCGACTCCGAAGCCGGCGGCGCGGGCGATCTCGATTTTCTCCTGGGCGAGGCTCAGGGCGCGCGTGTTCCTTCCGCTGGAAACCACGGTCCCGGTCGACCGCGTCTGCACGCCGGCCAGTGCCAGAACGCCGACAGCGACGACCACGAGCACGATGAGCAGCTCGATGAGGCTCACGCCGGCGTCGCGGCGCAGATTCGGTCGGGAAGCACGCTTCACAGCTGCACGCTCCCGGTGGCGCGGATCTGCACCGTACGGGTCTGGCCCGGGCCCGTCAGCGTGACCGTGATGGGCGAAGTGACGCCCCAGGGGAAGAACGTAGCGGTGTCGGTGGCGCTCATCGTGACCTGGTAGGGCATCTCCCGGACGCGGAGCGTCTCGCGCGGTGAAGTGCGGACGATCGCGTAACGGCCGGAAGCAAAAGTGATCTCGTACGAACGACGGCGCATCGAGGCGATGGCGCGGGCCTGGTGCACGTCCGCCGCCAGAACGCGCGCCGCGCCCATGAGGCGGCCGGTGCGCGCGAAGCGTGTCGTGGAAGGAATGGTGGCAGCCACCATCAACCCGAACACCACGAGCACCACCATCAGCTCGATCAAGGAGAAACCACGGTTGTCGTTACTCGTGCGCATAGGAACTCCCGTTGGGTCGTCGTACCGATTCGTTTTCGGCAGGATCGACCACCAACTAGACCTTCAGACACATCGCGACCTGCTTCCGGATTGCGCAAGCGCTATGCCACCCAGGCATTTCTCGATGGGGTCATTGCTGTCTCGCAACCTGCATGGCGGAGGTCGCGCCGACCGGCGCGCGTGTCCGGACGCTTCGTCTTCGCAGGTCACCGACTTGGGCCTCGTGGAGGCGAGGGTCAGCACGCGCACCGGGCATCCTGCGAATCGGATCCCGTGCAGGTTGCGATGTGCAGCGGTGGCGTTCGGGGTCGCGCCGGAGCCGGGGATGGGTGTCGCGGCGGTTTTCGCTTTTTCGACCTGTGCGGAATGACGCACCGATCGCGCCATATTGCGCACCGGGTGGGCGCAGGGTGTTTCCGGCACCGGGGCGCGGTTTGTCGCCGCACGTCGGGGGGCGCTGGCGGCCGGGAAGCGGGCAGGCTAGGCTGCGCCACAACCCCCATGAGACAGGAGCGTTCGATGACCCCGATGAAGCTGTTCCTTGCGGGCACCCTGGCCGCCATATGCCTGGCGCCGCCGGGCCCGGTGCTCGCAGCCGGCGCCGATGCTGACTCCACCGTTGTGCCCGAACCCGTGCCAGTGGCTCCGGTGGTGGAAACCACGGCGGCTCCCGTGGCGGACACCACGGCCGCCGCCCCGGCACCCAACACCAGTCCGGCGCAAGCCGCCCCGGCCGCGGCGGGGACCCAGGTGGCGACGCCGGAGCCTTCGGATCGTGACGGCGGATGGCCGCGACTCACCGAGACGGTGACCGGCGCCACGCTCATCATGTACCAGCCGCAGGCCGTCTCGTGGGAGCGCCAGCGCGAGCTGGTGGCGATGGCGGCGCTTTCCTACCTGCCCAAGAACGCCACCAAGCCCGACCTCGGCACCGTCACCGTCTCCGCCCAGACCTCCGTGTCCATGGAGGAGCGGATGGTGAAGCTCGAGCAGGTCAAGATCGTCGACATGAAGTTCGCCACGCTCGACAAGACCGAGGCGCGCGAGGCGCTGGCCGAGATCCAGAAGGCGGTGCCGGCGACCGCCGTCTTCATGGGCCTCGACCGCCTGCTCGCGATGGTGGACAAGAGCCAGATCCGCGGCAGCAGCGTTCAGGTCCAGACCGATCCGCCGCCGATCTTCTACAGCGAGAAGCCGGCCGTGCTGCTTCAGTTCGACGGGCCGCCGATCATGGCGACGATCGAGAAGGGCACGCTCAAGTACGGACTCAACACGAACTGGGACGTGCTCCAGGACCCCGAGACCAAGACCTACTACATGCGGAATGGCACCGGCTGGTTCCAGGCGCCCGAGCTCAAGGGTCCGTGGAAGGTCGCCGGGAAGTTGCCCAAGTCCTTCGACCAGATCCCGGCGAACGACAACTGGAAGGAAACCAAGGACAACATCCCGGGGAAGAAGGCCGAGAATACCGTGGTGTTCTACTCGGAGCGCCCCGCCGAGCTGCTGCTGCTCGAGGGCAAGCCCAAGCTCGAGAAGGTCGAGGGCACCCAGACCGCCGGGAAGAAGGGCTCCGAGATCCTGTGGGTGAAGAACACCGAGAGCGATCTCTTCCGCATGAAAGACGCCGACTACTACTACCTGGTCTCGGGCCGCTGGTTCAGCGCCGCCAAGCCCGAAGGTCCGTGGAAGTTCGCGACCCAGAGCCTGCCGCCCGCGTTCATGAACTTCCCGATGGACCACGAGCGCGCCCGGATCCGCAGCTCGATCCCGGGGACGGACGAGGCGGCCGAGGCGGTGCTGCTCGCCCAGGTGCCGCAGACCGCGCGGGTCGACGCCAAGAGCCTGAAACCGGCCAGCGTCGCCTATGACGGCGAGCCCAAGTTCGAGCCGATCGAAGGCGCTCCCGGCGTCACCTACGCCGTCAATACCGAGAGTGACGTCTTCGTCGTCGACGGCAAGTACTACCTGTGCCAGGCGGGCGTGTGGTTCAGCGCACAGGGTGCCAACGGCCCGTGGAGCGTGGCGACCAGCGTCCCGGACGCCATCTACAAGATCCCGTCCAGCTCGTCCGCCCATCACGTGACCTACGTGACCGTGGTGGACGACGACGCCGACTACCCGACCTACGGCTATACCCCGGGCTACATGGGGGTCACGATCGCGTTCGGCTGCGCGATGTACGGGACCGGCTACTACTACCCACCTTATTATGGGTACCCGGGCGGTTATCCCATCTACTACCCGCGCCCGGTCTGCTACGGCGGTGGGGCCATGTACAACCCGCGGACCGGCGCCTACGGGCACTACCAGTCGGCCTACGGTCCCTATGGCGGCGTGGCGCGCGGCGCGACCTATAACCCGAGCACCGGGACCTACAAGCGGGGCGCGATGGCATACGGCCCGACGGGCGCCCAGGGCTACGCGCAGGCGTACAACCCGCGCACCGGCACCTACGCCTCGACGCGACAGGGCAGCAACCCGTACGGAAGCTGGGGCTCGAGCCACGTGCAGCGCGGTGACGACTGGGTGAATACCCAGCGCGTCACCGACTCCCAGGGCAACTCGAAGTGGGCTGCGCAGGGAAGCGGCGGCGGCTCGGCCGCCGGGGTCCGCACCGGCCAGGGCGGCGCCTTCGTCGGTGAGAAGAACGGCGACATGTACGCCGGCAAGGACGGCAACGTCTACCGCAAGACCGACGGCGGCTGGCAGTCGTATGACAACGGTGGTTGGAACGACGTCCAGGGCGGCGGCGGCGCACGGCCGGGCAATCAGCCGGCGGGCGGCGCGGGTGCGTCACAGCGCCCGTCCACCCAGCCCGGAGCCTCGCAGCTTCCCGCCGGCGGAGCAGGCGCATCGCAGCGGCCGGCCACGCAGCCGGGCGCGAGCACGCGACCGAGCCCCAATTCGAGCACCATGGGGCAGCTCGATCGTGATGCCCAGGGGCGCAACCAGGGTTCGCAGCGCACGAAGAGCAGCTATGGTGGCTCGTCGTCGCCCTCGCGAGGCAGCTCGTCCGGCTCACGCGGCGGTGGTTCGCGTGGCGGCGGTGGGCGTGGGGGTGGCGGCCGGCGCTGATCGGAGAGGGAGGCGCAGGGATGCGATGTCTGGTCACAGGTCTCGTCTCGCTCCTCGCGCTCCGCGCCGGAATGTCGTTCGCTCAGGGAGTGTCGGCCTCCGTTCCCGGACCGCCGATGCTCCCCAACTACGAGCGCATTCCGGTCGGAGAGCGTGAGGCGCTCGAAGCCGGCGCATTCATCGCGCGCACCGGCGACGCCAACGCCAACTGGTACAACCCGGCGGGCCTGGCACTGGCGGAGCGGACAGCGGCCAACGTCAGCGCGAGCGCCTACGAGGCCTCAGTGCTCGAGGTGGCGAGCGTGAAACGCCGCACCGACAACCTGAGGCTTTCGCCGATCGGGAGCTTCTTCGGTCTCGTCATCGGGCCGCCCATCGTCTCCGGAAGCACGCGCTACGGCGCCTACATCGCGCAGCCACTGAGCTGGCGGTCGGGAACTCTCAACGACGAGACGCCGGTCGACGCGACCACCACTTTCGGCGCGATCAGCGACGCCAACCTCACACGCTACGAGCCCGGCATCGCTCTCGGCATGCGGGCCGGCGCGGCGTTTCGGCTGGGGGCGGCGCTCGGGGTCTCGGTGACCACGATGGACCTGTCGCAGGATCTCGTGGTGCGGCGCTCGTATGCCGATTCCGTATCGTCGCTCCGGCGCACGCTGGCGGTGAGCGGCACTTCGTGGGACGTGGTGGCGCGGATCGGCATGCAGTGGGACCTGCCCGGGCAGTGGCGCTTCGGTGCGGTGGCGACGGCGCCCGGCCTCCAGATGTTCGGCTCGACCCGGCTCACCTACGGCTCTTCGAACCACTCGAGCGCCGGTCGCTACATCGACGTCTCGCTGCGCGACGAGGAAGCCGACTTCGAGTACCGGCTGCCGTTCTCGGCCGGTGCGGGTCTGGCGCGGCTCTTCTCGCGCGGCGCGGTCGAGGCGACGGTGCGCTACTTCGGCTCCGTGGACGAGTACGACATGATTTCGAGCGACGTCCTGGCGACGCAGATCGATGCGCCGGCCGGCGGCCCGCCGGTCACGACCACACTGGCGGTCGCTCCCATTACCAACTCATGGCGCGAGGTCGTCAACGTCGCGGTCGGTGGAAACTACGCGTGGACCAAGGCGCTGCTGATCCATCTCGGGGTCACCACCGACAACTCGCCGGTGGCCGATCCCGAGCGCTCGGCCTTCCGCAAGGTCCACCTCGTGGGCGGCACCGCCGGGGTGTCGTACCAGGGGGAGAGCTTCGGCGGCTCGCTCGGTCTCGGGTATTCCGCCGGCAGCTCGGACCCGATCGAGATGATCGCGGCCGACGGCGCCCCGCCGGTCGAGACGCGGATCAAGGTCCGCACCTTCCGCGCGATGTACTCGTTCACCGCGCGCTTCTAGCGCGGCCAGACCCGAAGTTCTCGGCTGACGCCCTGTCAGCCGCTCTGCCCCGATGGCAGGAGGCGCTCGAGTCCCGCCTCGAACGCCGGTGCCCGATGCTCCGGGCCCGCCTTCACTTGCGCCATTCGCACCGGGGGGCACGTCGGTTGCTGTGTACCCCGTGAGAAGCAGGTGCGCCGGGCAACCGCCCCGGCGAAGACGCATCCCATCACCGGGCTTGTCCGGACGAACGTGAAAGGCCTCACATGAACCGCGTCGCCCTCCTTGCGTGTCTCTGCGTCTTACCCCTTGCCGGGTGCGGTAACTCGAAGCCCGGCTCGAATGCCGATTCGGCTGCCGCGGCGGTGGCGTCCCCGAACCCCACGGTCTCCCGTTACGACTCCGGTCCGCGTGCGGGCGAATCCGAGCCCGACGAAGCGCAGGCGACCCGCGGCAGTCAGCTCTTCAAGGACAAGGGCTGTTCCGCCTGCCATGCGTTCGGCACCAAGCTGAGTGGCCCGGATCTGCGCGGGGTGAGCATGCGACGCACCGCGGCGTGGATGGAGAACCAGATCCTGCACCCCGAAGTGATGGTGAAGGAGGACCCGATCTCGCGCGGGCTGTTCGCCACGCACGCGCTCCAGATGCCCAACCAGGGCCTTCAGCCCGACGAGGCACGCGCCGTGATCGAATTCCTGAAGTATCAGGATCACGAAGCAGGGCTGACGCCCGACAAGGAGGACTGACCATGAAACGCGGAATCATCCTGATCCTGGTGATGGCCACCGCACTGGGGCTCTACTCGCAGCTTCCCGGCTGTTCCGGCATGGGCGCGGCCCGCGGCAAATCCGCCGCCGAGCGGGTCTATGTGAAGCCGGGTGAGCACGACGCCTACTACGCGTTCCTCTCCGGGGGTCATTCCGGGCAGGTGTACGTCTATGGCATGCCGTCCTGCCGCCACATCACGACGATCCCGGTGTTCACGCCCGAACCCGCAGTCGGGTACGGCATCGACGAGAAGTCGCGCGAGATGCTGGGCGGCTTTTCGTGGGGCGATGCTCATCATCCCGGCCTCTCCGAGACCGACGGGAACTACGACGGGCGCTGGCTCTTCATCAACGACATGCCGAACGCCCGCATCGCGCGCATCGACCTCAAGGACTTCAAGACCCATCAGATCTACGGGCCGATCCCGAACCTCTCGGCGGCCCATGCGTGCCCGTTCCCGTCGCCCAACACCGAGTACGTGTTCGCGGCCTCGCGCTTCTCGGTGCCGGTGCCGAACCGTGCGGCGCGGGTCGAGGACTACGCCAAGGAGTTCCGCGGAATCATCGCCGGCATCAAGGTGGATCCGAACTCGGGCGAGATGAGCATGGGGTTCGAGATCCTCATGCCGCCCTTCGCGTGGGACCTCTCGGACGCGGGCAAGGGGCCGAGCCACGGCTGGTCGTTCTTCACCTGTTACAACAGCGAGATGGCCTTCGACTCGCTGGAGGTGAAGGCGTCGCAGGCGGAGATGGACTTCATCGCCGCCGTGGACTGGCGTGCCGCGCAGAAGGCGGTGGACGAGGGCAAGGCGAAGATGATCTCGGGCGCTCCGGTGCTCGATCCGGCCACCGTGAAGGGCATCGTGTACCTGATCCCGGTGCCGAAGAGCCCGCACGGCGTTGACGTGAACCCGACCGGAGAGTACATCTGCGCGTCCGGGAAGCTCCAGGCGGAGGTCACCGTCCATAGCTTTGCGAAGATGCAGGAAGCGATCGCCGCCGGGAAATTCGACGGTGAGCGCATGGGGGTTCCGGTGCTCAAGTACGAAGACTGCCTCGAAGCCAAGGTGCCGGTCGGGCTCGGCCCGCTGCACACGCAGTTCGACGACAAGGGCAACGCCTACACGTCGCTCTTCCTGGACTCGCAGATCACGAAGTGGAAGGTCGGACCGCCGTGGGAGGTGATCGACAAGATCGATGTGTACTACTCGATCGGCCACCTCATGGCGTCGGAAGGCGACACCCGCAATCCGACCGGCGAATACGTGGTGGCGCTCGACAAGCTCTCGAAGGATCGCTACCTCTCGGTGGGTCCGACCCATCCCGAGGCGGCCCAGCTCATCGACCTCCGCGGGCCGAAGATGGAGCTGCTCCTGGACTTCCCGACCTACCTCGAGCCCCACTACGCGCAGATGATCCGGGCCGAGAAGTTGAAGCCCTTCACCGTCTATCCGCTCGCCGAGAACAAGACGCCGGGCATGATCGCGCGGGCCGAGGACGCGCGGATCGAGCGCAAAGGCACCCGCGTCGACGTGTACGGGCTCGTCGTGCGCACCCACTTCGTCCCCGACATCGTCCGGGTGAACGTGGGGGACGACGTATACTTCCACTGGACCAACCTGGAGCAGGACGACGACATCGCGCACGGCTTCGGCATCTGCTGGTCGAGCAAGAACATGCAGATCGAGCCGGGCGAGACGAAGACGATCCACTGGAAGGCCGAGCGTGCCGGGATCAACCCGTTCTACTGCTCGAACTTCTGCAGTGCGCTGCACCAGGAGATGCAGGGGTTCATCGAAATCCGTCCACAGGGCTCGAGCACGGCGTCCCTCCAGAAGCCCAGCCCGGAGAAGGTCGCGGCGGTGTCCGCGCTGTTGAATGAGTAGCCCACGCGGGCGGGCGGCGACGCTTCGCCGCCCGCCCCGCCTCGGGGCCGAGGGGAGGGATACGGTGAGCTACCTGACTGGAAAGTTCCCGGCGGCCGAGCGGCGCATGATCATCCTCGCGGCGCTGGTCCTGCTGCCGGTGTTCTTCCTCCCGGTGCTTCCCATCTGGACGATGAAGCTGTGGGCCCCTCAGTATCGCGAAGGCCTCGAGATCGTGATCTACAGCAACACGATCCGGGGCGACCTCCAGAACATCAACATTCTGAATCACTACGTTGGCATGAAAGCGATCACGCCGCAGGACTTCGACGAATTCAACTACCTCCCCCAGGCGCTCACCCTGTTCGGTGTGCTGGCGCTGCTGGCGGCGCTCGTCAATCGGCGCTGGCTCGCGATCGTGGGGTGGCTGCTCTTCACCGCGTTCGCGGCGCTGATGTTCTCCGACTACGCGCGCTGGCTGCACGACTACGGGCACGACCTCGATCCACGAGCCGCGCTCAAGCTGCCGAGTTTCACGCCGCCGCTGATCGGCTACAGCCGGATGGCCAACTTCAAGGTGCTGAGCCTGCCGGGGACGGGAACGCTGCTGCTCACCGTCGCGTGGCTGCTGGGACCCGTCGCGGCTTGGATGGAATGGCGGGACCGCCGGCGCGCCGCGCGTCCGTCTTGAGGGCGATCGTCGTGCGCACGTTTCTCTGGCTGATCGCATTTGCCGTGTTCGCAGTTCCTTCGTCCGCCGCCACCCCGGTTTCGCCCGGCGGGCTCGGTGCGGCCCTGCGGAGCGCGGCGCGCGGGGACACGCTATTGCTGTCCCCGGGTACGCATCCGGGCGGCGACACGGTTCGGGTTGCCGTCGTGCTGCGCGGACTTCCGGGGGCCGTGGTCGATGCCGGACACCGCGGGAGCGCGCTGACGATCGCGGCGGCGGGGACCCGGATCGAAGACTTGGCGGTGTGCGGCAGCGGGCGGGACATCATGAACACGGACGCGGGGGTTCGCATCTTGAACGCGACCGGCGTGACGCTGCGGCGACTCGTGATCGAGGACGTGCTCTACGGCATCTACGCGGAACGGGCCACCGGACTGCTCGTCGAGGATTGCCGGGCCACGGGGAGAGTGGCGCCCGGCGACGAGCGGGGGGAAGGCAACGGCATCCACCTCTGGTACTGCGACGACGTCCGCGTGACCCGCAGCGAGGTGCGCAACTTTCTCGATGCAGTCTACCTGTCGTTCGTGAATGGCGGGGTCGTCGAGGGCAACCGCCTCGAATGGAACGGACGCTACGGGCTCCACACGATGTACTGCCAGGGCAACCGGCTCCTGGGAAACCGCTTCGCGCTCAACGTCGCCGGCTGCGCGTTGATGTTCGCCAACGATCTCGAGATCACGGACAACGACTTCGTCCACAACCGGGGGGCCCGCACCTATGGGCTCCTGCTCCGTGACTGCAGCTCCGGCACGTTCCGGAACAACCGGCTCGTCGACAACACGGTGGCGATGTTCCTCGACAACTCGAACCGCAACCGCTTCGAGGGGAACCTGATCCAGGACAACGGCTGGGGTCTCCTGCTGTTCGCCTCCTGCGCGGGCAACGTGTTCGCCGGGAACAGCTTCATCCAGAACGACTACCCGGTGGCGCTCGACATGCGGCGCACGAGCAACACGTTCGACGACGGCCAGAGCGGCAACTACTGGAGCGAGAACCCCGCCTTCGACCTCGACGGCGACGGCCTGAGCGACGCCCCGCATGGCCCGGTCACCGCGTTCGCGTTCGTGTCGAAGCAGTATCCCGACCTCTCCGTCCTCGCGAAGAGCCCCGCGGTCGCCGCACTCGGCGTGGCGGAGCGCGTGTTTCCGGCGCTGCGCCCGAGCGAAGCGGTCGATCGCCATCCGCTGGTGCGTCCGGCCACGAGGAGCGCGGCCCTCGACGGTGGAGGTATCCCGCCCGCGCGTCCCGCGCCCGCGGCGGCTGCCGGATTTGGAACCGCGACCCTGCTCGCCGCCCTCGCGCTCGTGAAGGGGAGTCGGCGATGATCGACGTCCGTGGAGTCTCGAAGCATTATGGCGACATCGCCGCGGTGCGCGATCTCTCGTTCGAGGTCCGGCCGGGCGAGACCTTCGCGCTCATTGGCCCGAACGGCGCCGGCAAGACCACCACGCTCAAGCTGCTCCTCGGACTCGTGAGGCCCAACGGCGGCGCCATTGCGATCGGTCCCGACCGTTTGCCGCCGGCGAGCCCTGCAGCGCGGGCGCTGCTCGGTTACGTGCCTCAACGGGTCGAGTTCCCGCCCGGCCGCACGGTTTCGGAAGTGCTCGCGTTCTTCTCGGACCTGCGCGGGCTTCCCCGCGGGGCGGTGCGCCGGGCATTGTCCCGCACCGGGCTCGAGCCGCTCGCGGCCCGCCGCGCCAGCGACCTTTCCGGCGGCTACACGCAGAGGCTCTCCCTCGCCCAGGCGCTGCTCGCCGATCCCGCATTGCTCGTGCTCGACGAGCCCACGGCGAGCCTCGATCCCGAAGCGACGTGGGAGTTCCGCAGCCTGATCCAGTCGTTGCAGGGGGAGGGCAAGACGATTCTCCTCTGCTCCCATCTGCTCGCCGAGGTCGAGCGCATCGCGCACCGTGTGCTGATCCTGGTGGATGGCCGCGCGGCGGCGGTCGAATCGATCGACGCGCTGCGTCAACGGCAGGCCGGTGCGACCCAGGTGATCGTGAACGGGGTGGCCGTGCAGCGCTTCGAGCTCAATGCGCCGACTCTCGAAGAGGCTTTCCTCGACGTGGTGCGGCAGTCCGCCCCGCCCCGGAAGGACGGGCGACCGTGACGCGCCGCTACCTGATGGTCCTGATCTTCGGCAT
>DAIUEO010000006.1:25735-43220 GCA_036845125.1 Candidatus Eiseniibacteriota bacterium
CGCCGGGCTCGCGCTCATCGTGGTGTCCCGGCGCGCGCCGGCACCGGATGGCCCGGTCGTTGAGGAGACCGCACCCGCATCCCCGTTGCTGGTGCGTGTGCTGGACCAGCGAGTGGAGGTTTCGGACAGCGTGATGGCGCAGGGCGTCAGCGTCCGCCTCACGGTGAAGAACGAGTCCTCGCATCCGGTGATGCTCACCCTGGGCGGCTACGAGGACCGGGTTCGATTCGAAGCGCTGCCTCCCGGCGCGAGCGACACGACGAGCTTCGTGGCCGACCGTCCGGGCGAACGTTTCCCATGGTTGCGCGATGGCATTCCCGCGGCGCGGCTCGAGGTCACGGGCTCCCATCTCGTCGAGGACCACCGATGAGCCACGCAGATTCGACCGCACTTCGTGCCGGGACGTTCCGGCGCATCGCCGTCGTGGCGGCCGAGGAGTACCGGCGCGCGCTCGAAGGGCGCTGGCTGCTCGGGTTCTCGATCCTGCTGGCGGCGCTGATCCTCGGGCTCTCGTTCTTCGGCCTCGCCCAGGGGCGCGAGGTGGGGTACCAGGGCTTCGCGCGTGTCACACTCAGCCTCATGAACCTGGTGCTGCTGATCGTTCCTCTGACCGGACTCATGCTGGGGGTCGCCAGCGTGGCGAACGCGTCCGGTGCGCTGCCGCTCTTGCTCGCGCAACCCGTGTCGCGCACTGAGGTGTTCGCCGGCAAGTTCGCGGGGCTCGCAGGCGCCCTGATCGTCGCGCAGGTCGTGGGGTTCGGCGCGGGCGGCGTGACCGTCGCGCTCGGCGCGGGATCGGAGCAGGTCGCGGGGTTCGCCGTGCTCGCCGGGCTTTCGTTGCTGCTCGGCTGCATCGCCCTTTCGGCCGCTCTCATGCTCTCCGCGCTCTGGCCGGACCGCGTGCGCGCGAGTTCCGCGGCCCTCGCGCTCTGGCTGCTCATGGTGGTGGCGTACGACCTGGTCGTCCTGGGTCTGACCGCGACGATGCGCGGGCTTCCCCTTCAGTCGCTGCTGCTGCCGGCGATGCTGCTGAACCCGGTGGACCTGTGTCGCGTGATCACCACCTTCGCCGCCGGCTCGGGCGCCCTGCTCGGACCGACCTCCGCTGTGCTCGTGCGCTTCTTCGGCACCGCGGGCGGCATGGGGATCGCGCTCGGGATTCTCGGGATTCAGCTCGTGCTGCCCCTCGTTCTGGGCGCCCTGATCTTTCGCCGCCGGGACTGGTAGGGCGCGGGGGGCGATGGGCGTAATGCGGAGCGAGCACTCGATCGCCAATTCCCTGCTGGTGCGGGCGGACGCTGCGGCGGTGTGGCGCGAGATCACGCAGGTGGATCTCGCCTCGTTTCGGCCGCCCTTCTATCTCGGGGTGATGGGGATTCCGAGGCCCTTGCGCGCGGAGATCGTGCGGCCCGGCGTCGGCGGTGCCAGGATCGCGTACCTTTCCGACGGCAGGCGGTTCTCGCAGGAAATCACCGAATGGGAGCCTCCCGAGCGCTATGCGTTCACGTTCCGACCCGATCCCGGCTTTCGCGTCGCCGGGTTTCTCGATCTCCGGGACGGGCCGTTTCGCATGATCGCCGGTGCGTACCGTGTGACGCCGGAGGAGGACGGTGTGCGACTCCACCTTGCGACCCGGTACGAGCTGCACGGCATCCGGGGATGGCTCGCGGGGGGCACGGTCCGGTTCGTGCTCCACCGGGTGCAGGACCACCTTCTGAGAGGCATCAAGGCCAACGCGGAGCGTTGCTCATCGGGACCGCCAAATGCCTAGGCGAGCGCTATCGGTGGAAGTCGACGCGCCCTGCGAGGCGGTCTTCGATCTCATCCACGACTACGACCGCAGGCTGAGCTGGGATTCCATGCTCTCCGAGGCCCGGCTGCTGGCCGGCGCTTCGGTGGCCGGCGTCGGCGTGCGTTCCCGGTGCGTGGGAACCTGGAGGAGCGGTTTCCTGGCGATGGAAACCGAGTACGTCCAGTTCGTGCGGGGGCGGGTGTCGGCCGTGAAGCTCACGAATCACCCGCCCTTCTTCCGAGAGTTCGCCGCGACCATCCAGCACGAGGCCCTAGGGCCCAGGTCCTCGCGGGTCACTTACATCTACTCGTTCCGCGCGCGTCCGAGCTTCCTCGAGCCGATCATGAACGCGTGGATCGCCCGCGAGGTGCAGTCGCGGCTCGACTCGCTCCGCGTTTACCTGTCCGGGCGGGAGCCGCGCGTCTTGAAGGCTTCTTTCCGCTGGAAGCATTGAGAGCGACGTGCGCGCGGATGAGGGCCTGGAACGCTTTCGCGTCAATCTCCTCACCCTCGTGAATGTCGATGGCGCGCCTCACGTTCCCCTCGAGGCTCGAGTTGAAGAGCTTGGCCGGATCCTTCAGGAAGGCGCCCTTGAAGAAGGTCAGCTTCACGACCGACTTGTACGACTCTCCCGTGCAGATGCCCCCATCATGGGACCAGACCGGGTTCATCCACTTCCACTCTTCCACGACATCCGGGTCGGCCTTCCTGATGAGGGCACGCATCTTTGCCAGTGTCTCGCCTCTCCAGTCCCCCAGCTGGACGATCCTTTCGCTGATGAGCTGAGAGGCCGTCCTGTCTGCTGCGTTGGGTTGAGTCTTCATCTTCCTACCTTTCGTTGGCATCCCCGGTCCCCGTTCGGTCGGCGCGTCGCGCGCTGCGCGCCCGGGTGAGATACGGCAGCACGAACAGGTACAGACCCGTGACCAGGAGCAACGCCAGCGGGGCGAGCGGCACGTAGCTCACCCAGACGATCGGCGGCTTCAGGCCCAGGGCGATGAAGGTGACGATGACGGCCACCGTGAAGGCAATGGACAGCCAACGATGGATCTGCCGAATCCAGACGTTCCAGTTCATGGGATCCTCTCCACCAGGTCGACGCTTCCCGCGTGAAGTCACGACGGATCAATGTTGCCAAAAACACCCGACCGCTCGCCAGCGTCCCCGGGTCGAGCGGGGAGACCCGCCAACATTGACTTCCCCCAGGGTGCCGTCGATCATCCGCGCGCTGTTCTGCGAGCTGCGCGAGGCGTTGTTGCCGACAGCGAGGCGGACAATGACACTCACACCTGTGTCTGTGGAACCATCCGCGAGATTCGACAACACCGCCTTTTCCAACGTTGTCGAAGACGGGTACGCGTTACCCCTCCACGCGAACTACACGTGCCCGCGATGCAGCGGAGTCCTCCGATTCACGAAGACGGACTTCGAAGATCGCGCTTCGCTGCGGCGTTCGAATCTACCCGAGTCGATGGCGGCCACGATGGATGCCCGGGCCGCAACCAACGGCCTCGCGTCGCGGCCGTTCGTGGACTGGCAGTGTCCGGGCTGTGGTCTGGCTGCACGTGCGTACGCGAAGCCGTGGGCTGGCGGGCGACACGGCGACCACGGAACCGACATCGTCGCGGTATTCGAGTTGGACCCGGGAGAGCTGAATGCCCGCTAACCCACCGAAGAAGCTGACAGGCGCCTTCGACGCCCGCAGCTTGACGGCGAACCGTTGGCCGGACACTGGGGCCATTCCATGTTGAATCGAATTCGCCGGCTGCTGGGCCGACCCGAATTCCGCCGAGTGCCGGAGGTTCGGTTCCTTGGCGAGCAGGACGGGGAACCAGAACGCGAACTGAAGGCCAGGCTGAGCGCAGTGTTGGAGCCGCGCCCGCTCGTTGATCGAGCATATCTGGCGCAGGTTGCATACGCTGGAGCCCAGGGCGTCACCGTTGCTCTCTGCATCCTTGGACCAGAGGCTCCCGACCTGGCCGCGGCAATCGGCAGGGAGTTCGCGAAACGTGCCTTTGGATATCGTCTTCATTTCGACGGAGCAGGACGCGACACTCGGACAGGTGTGCAAGCCCTTCTTCGTCCGGCCGGCGCGCCAGACGGAACCATGAGCTACAACGTGGCGATCACACCCGGAGTTCCATCGAGAGCCGCTGCAGGCTAGGCCATCGCACACCACATGGATCGCTTTTCCCAGGAAACAGCCAGCGCAATACTCGCCGTGTTCCCTGAATGGCGGCAGCTTGCACGGGAGGAGCAGCGCGAGGACGGCAGCTCCTACTTTGTGCTGCTGATCGACCCGCCTGCCGAGGCGGCTGTCGATCGAGGCTTGCTGATTCACACGGATAAGGGAGAAGTCACCGTCGGCTTCGATTTCTATCATTCGCACTTCGATTCCGCTGTCGGAGATGGTGAGCACTTCGGCACCGGGGCGGCGATCGCGTTTGTGCGTCAGATAGTCAGCGAGCAGATAGCTGTTGTGTCCTGGTGGCGCGATGACGAGTGGCGGGGTTCCAGTCAGGTCGAAGCCGGGGCCCAGCCGGCAGCTCTATTGGTGAAGGAGTACAACCGCGTTCGCGTTCGGTCGTGGAAAGGCAGCTTCAATGCGGATACTCGTCATCCGGAGTAAAGCCCAATGGGTGGCGTCGTGACACCGGCGAGCCCGGCCGAACTGCGCAGCGCTCTGATTCGGATGTTTCCGGAATTCGCGACTGCCTCAGATGAGTCGGATTCAGAGACCTATCACCAGGTGGTGGTGGATCTCGCACCCCACCTGAAGGGATACCTCGATCGGCGCTCCGAGGGGGAGGTGAGGGCATTCGCGGAGCTCATCAACCGCATGGTCGGGGCGGGCGGTGATCTGCGGAACGCCATTGAAACAGGCCTTCTCGAGCACGCGACACAAGTCGGATGCGCCCAGCTGCTCAAGCCATATCTCAGCAAACAGGCCAGGATGGAGCTCCGCTGATACGCCGACGCCGCTTGGCCGACGCATGAAGGACGGGTGGCCGCAAATGCCGAATTCAAGACAGATCGCTGGTCTCCTCGGTCCCACCCTCATGGTGATGATCGTTTCGGAATTTCCGCTGGTCCAGCCGCATCTCTACGATCAGCAGATTCCGCCGGTGGTCTACCTGTCCGGGATACTGATGTTCGTCGCAGGTCTTGCGATCGTGCGGGCGCACAACGTCTGGCGGCGCGACTGGACCCTGTTCGTGACGCTGTGCGGGTGGTTCCTGTTGTTGCTCGGGTTCTTCCGGGCCTTCGCGGCTGGCACCTATCAACGTGCCTCGGCCGCGGCGAGCTCTGGGTTCTTCATGGTCGTCGAAGGGCTCCTGTTTCTGGTCGGAGCCGTTCTGACAGTTCAAGCTTACAGGCGTGAGTGATCCTGGAGTATTGGAGGGAAGCCGTCATGGCATCCGTGGAATCGAGAACCATCGGGACTGACGCCGGCGCACTGGAACTGATCCCCGCCACGATCGAACAGCTGCGCGGTATTGCTCGATATTGGCCCATGGAGCTGGTCGGCGACGCGGATGACTCCGGGAGCTTCGGGCTGGTGTTCCAGCGCGCGGACCAGGAGATTCACGGAATCAAGATGCAGCCGGTCGACATCATCGAGGAGGACGCGAAGAGACTCCATCACATCAACCGGGCATTGATCGCTGCTGCCCTTCCGCACTATCTCGCAAAGCAACACCAGGGCGTCATGGTGCCCTGTGCCTACTACAAGGAGAAATCGGGAGGGACGGCTGAAGCGGGAATCGCGTTCTTCGTCGGGCCGGATCCCGCGAGCGCGCCGATCTCAGCCACGAAGATGGACGTGCTCTACGACAACACGCTCGGCGCGGGCGGGACGCAAATGGCGATGGACATGGTCGGCGCGATCTCCAAAGCCAGGAAGGAGTGTCACCTTCCTTTGATGGCGGTCATCGGTATGGACCTGAGGTCCCGGCTCGCCATCGGAGGCCTGGCCATGCACTTCGTCATCGAGGGTCCGCGCGTCTTCGTGGTCAAGCACCCGCTGCAGGACGACGAGCCCGTCTGGGCGTACCTCGTGCGCGCCGGGTTTTCGCAACTGCCCTACGCGCCGATGATGCCCGTGGGCATTGCGGGCCCGACCGATGCAGGCTTTCGGCATGTGTGAGCACGAAATCGGAAGTAGTCGGGCGAGGTCACCGAACCGAGGGCGCGCGAGTGTCTTCGGCAGCACCTGTTCAACGTGAGCACCACTCTGTTCAGTGCTGCCAGCATTTATCCGTCCCGGGACGGATAGGGTCCATTGATGCCTGAGTTGGAACGAAACCCTTCCACAACCCCATGAACCGCGCCGAGGGTAACGCGGTCCGCATCGTAGGCGCGGGGCACGTTCTGTTTGCTGCGGTCATGATCTGGCTCGGAGTCCTGGGTCTCAGCAAAGGCGCTTTCGTCCCGGTCTGGCAGCCCGTGCCCAAGTGGGTGCCGGCGCGGGAGGCACTCGCGTATCTCTGCGCCATCCTCTCCCTGGCATCCGGGATCGGACTGCTCTGGCGGCGCACTGCGGCGGTTGCCGCGCGCGTGGTCTTCGCGTCGTTCATGGTCTGGCTGCTGGCCATGAGACTGCCCAACTTCTTCTATGAGAAACCCCTCGTGCTGGTCGCCTGGACGTTCGGCTCGACGGGCGTGATGGTGGCGGCCGCCTGGGTGCTGTACGTGGGGTTCGCCGGTGACCTCGACCGGCAGCGCCTCGGTTTCGTCGCCGACGACCGGGGCATACGCATCGCGAGGGCGCTCTATGGCCTGTCCCTGATTCCCTTCGGCCTCGCCCACTTCATGTACCTCGACGCGACCACGGTACTGATTCCCGCTTGGCTGCCGTGGCACGTGGGGTTCGCGTACTTCACCGGCGCCGCCTTCATCGCGGCCGGACTGGCCGTCACGTTCGGTGTGTTCGGGCGCCTGGCCGCCGCGCTTTCGACAATTCAGATGGGCCTGTTCTCTCTGATCATCTGGGTACCCCGCGCTCTGGCAGGCCCCCTCAACGAATTCCAATGGGGCGAGTTTGTCGTGACCTTGGCCCTGACCGCCGCCGCCTGGGTGGTGGCGGATTCCTACCGCGGCGACCCCTGGCTCGCCGTGCGCAAGCGCTAGCGGGCCGCTGGCTGGAGCTCGGCGACGACGCTACGTTCTGTGATTCCAACAGCTTAAGAATTTCTTCGAAACTCGTGTCGATTCTGAGCGGTCTCGTTCGACGTGTTAGTGAGGCCGCGATGGGCGCGGCAGTGGGCACGGACCGAATTCAGGAGAGAGCAATGCGTTTCATGGTCATGGTCATGGCAACGAAGGAATCCGAGGCGGGCATTCCGCCCAAGCCGGAAGCATACGCCGCGATGGGCAGGTACAACGCCGAGCTCGTGAAGGCTGGCGTCCTTCTCGCCGCCGAGGGGCTCGCCGCGAGCTCGAACGGTGCGCGCGTGAAGTTCAGCGGGGACCAGCGCACCGTTATCGACGGTCCGTTCGCCGAGGCGAAAGAGGTCGTTGCGGGGTTCTGGATCCTTCAGGCGAAGTCGATGGAAGAAACGATCGAGTGGGTGAAGCGCGTTCCGAACATCTTTACGAACGGCGAGGCGGAGATCCAGATCCGCAAGTTGATGGATGTCGAGGATTTCGGTGACGGGTTCACGCCGAACCCGGCAATCGCGAAACTGAAGTTCAAGTAGTGACCTGGGTGTTGACACCCCAGAACACGGAGACTCGAATGAGAAAGCTCAAAATCATCGAACATATCTCGCTGGACGGCGTGATCCAGCACTCCGCCGATGATGGCGATTTCCCTTACAGCGACTGGACCGCGCCCTATCGGACCCCCGCTGGCCGGGACGCAGTCATGGCCGCACACGGCGAGAGCTTCGATCTGCTGCTTGGCCGTCGCACCTACGATATCTGGTCGGGCTTCTGGCCAAAGGCGCCGAGCGGTCCGATAGGGGACCGCCTCAATGCGGCAACGAAGTATGTCGTGACTCACCGTCAGGACAGTCTTGAATGGGGCCCGTTCGAGGGCGTTGGACCGGACATCGTCGAGGGCATTCACCGCATCAAGTCGCAGGACGGCCCGGACCTCATCCTCTCGGGTAGCTCCACGCTGACATCGAAGCTGCTCGAACATGGACTTGCGGATGAAGTCCTGCTGGTCGTCTATCCTGTCCTGTTGGGCACGGGGAAGCGTTTCTTTGCGGAGGGAACCCCGCCACGCTCATTCGAGCTCGCCAGCACGAAAGCAATGCCGTCCGGCATCATCCTCAGTACGTACAAAGTCGCCGGGCCTTTGAAGACCGGATAGTTCGGCGACGCGACATCGTCAGCGAAGACCGGAACGCCGTCATACTCATCTTGCGATGAACCTCCGCGCCTCGTACGCGCGATACTGCACCGCCTCGGCCAGCCGCATCGCGGTGACGCGCTCCTCGCCCGCGAGGTCCGCAATCGTCCTGGCCACGCGCAACGCGCGGTGAACTCCACGGGCCGACATGCCGCCACGATCCACCGCGTCGGCGATCAGTCGCCGTCCCGGTGCATTGAGTGCGGAGTGCTCGCGTAGCGCGGCATTCGACAGCAGCGCATTGAGCCCGCCGCGATCACGTTGCCGCTGGCGCGCGACGAGGACCCGTTCTCGCACGGAAGCGCTCGACTCGCCCGGGGAGGCACGCAGCAGCTCGTCCGACGTTAGCGCCGGCACCTCGATCTGGAGATCCAGCCGATCCAGCACTGGCCCGCTCACGCGCGCCGCGTAGCGCGCCAGGTCGGATGCCGTGTAGCGACAGCCGCGCTTCGGATGCCCACGCCAGCCACACGGACACATTGCGTTGCCTTTCTGCAACCTTCGCCTGGCTGGACCAGGACCTCGTGAATTCCCAAGGGTTATCCGCGCGAAGTCAGAACACTCGGAGACCACATCCGGCGAAGGCGGCTAGATCTCGGTTTGCGGCAACGAACCCTGGCAGGGAGGCTCGGCGTGCGGGAGAAGACATTGGCGAACTGGGAAAGGGGGAAACGTGAGGCCTGTCGCTCGCCACTATGGAGCCATCGTCCGGTTCCTCGGCCATGACCCCCAGGAAATTCGCAAGCAGTCGTGTCACCTGTGAACCCGGCGGCGCCATCGGCACCCTTCGCATTGCCTGTAGCTTCACACCCGGTCAAGGACAAGTTCGCCACGATGAGAGCGAGCCGCCACGTCGCCCGGATCACAGCGAGTTGATGGCAGGATTTCACCGAAGTACCGCCAACCGACCCTTCCATTCCATTCGCCTCCCTTGGGTATCCTCAGCTGGAGCGCGGTCAACGACAGGATCACATGTTCCGAAGGCCCGGGCGGCGTGCCACACGGGATCTTGCACTTCCTGGATTCGCGTTTCCGCTCCCTCCGCCTCTACCTGCACCACTGCCGCGTTCCGCAGGATGATTCGGTGATCAACAGTGTTGCCGTAATACGACAGGTTCGTACAGGGCGCGATGTAGTCTTCGTCGTAGAAAATCCCGATCCGCATCCATGTCGTGTCCACCGTGACGGAGGCCGGTATCTGAATGATTGGAGTCATCACGGTGTCGCCTTCGCACGCCCGCGGGCTGTTCGAGCCGCTGAACGTACCGAAGAACGGAGCAGCGAAGTACACGCGCTCGGACCCCTCCCAGTTGTGGTTGGAGTTCCAATCGATCCAGGCCACCACGTAGTGCGGCCCGCCGCGCGTGCTCGGACACGACTGGCCGCCGAACCGAATGCGGAACTGCAGGAAATCGTGGGAGAGGCGAAAACTACCGACGAACGCGATGCTGTCGCGACAGCACTGGTCGAGGAACCGGAGCGGCGGACAGTAGCCTGGAGCGCCTTCGCTGAGCTGGCCCGGCCCAACCAGAGACTCAACTTCGTAGCTCGTCGGTCCGCCGTCGGCGAGGACATGTGAGCCGGTGATTGGCAGGAATAACGCGCCGAGAGCGAGCCAGGCCCAGGCGCCACGGCTGGGCGAAGCGAATGGAATGAAACTGAGGCGAACCATGGGCCGTCACCCTCGGGTGCGTCGGGCCTCATAGGCCCGGTACTGCAGAGCCTCGGCTAGGTGCGTCGCGGTGATCTTCTCGACTCCGGCCACGTCGGCGATCGTGCGAGCTACGCGAAGCGCCCGATGCACGCCTCTCGCCGACATTCCTCCACGATCGACAGCGTCACCGATGAGTCGCCACGCCAGCGCGTCGAGCGAGCAGGCTGATTTGAGCGCAGCGTTCGGCAGCATAGCGTTGAGTGTTCCTCGCTCGCGCTGTCGCGCTCGCGCTGCGAGCACGCGCTCGCGCACGGCGGCGCTCGATTCCCCCGGTGCAGCCGAGAGAATATCACTCGAGGTGAGCGCGGGAACTTCAATCTGGAGATCCAGCCGATCCAGCACGGGCCCGCTCACCCGGGCCGCGTAACGCGCGAGATCGGTCGCTGTGCAGCGACAGCCGCGCTTCGGGTGCCCCAGCCACCCGCACGGACAGGGGTTCATCGCCGCCACCACCAGCGCCCGCGCGGGGAAGCGCGCCGATCCGGAGGCGCGCGTGATCCACACTGAGCCGTGTTCGACCGGTTGGCGCAGCGCTTCGAGCGTTGCGCGCGAGAACTCCGCCAGCTCGTCCAGGAACAGCACACCGCCGTGGGCGAGCGAGATCTCGCCGGGCCGGGGCGGCGAGCCGCCGCCGATCAGCCCCGGCGTGGAGACGGTGTGATGCGGCGCGCGGAACGGACGCATCGTCATGAGCCCGCGCCCGGGCGGCCTCAAGCCCACGCCGGAGTGGAGTCTGGTCACCGCGCGTGCCTCTTCGGCATCGAGCGGCGGCAGGATCCCCGGCAGCCGGCGGGCGAGCATCGACTTGCCGGCGCCGGGGGGCCCGACCAGCAGCAGATGGTGCGCGCCGGCCGCCGCGATCTCGAGCGCGCGCCGTGCCATCGCCTGGCCGCGTACGTCGGCGAGATCCTCGGCGTCGACGCCCTCGGGGTCGGCCGGCGCCGGCGACTGGCGCGGAAGCTCGACCTCTCCGCGCAACCATGTCACCGCCTCGCGCAGATCGCGCACGCCGTGGACGGCGAGCGGCGCGACCAGCGCCGCTTCGGGCGCGGCACTCGCCGCGCACAGCAGGGTCGTCGCGCCGGCCCGCCACGCCGTCTCCGCGAGCGCGAGGGTTCCGCGCGTGCCGCGCAGCGTGCCGTCGAGCGCCAGCTCGCCGATCGTGGCCGTCTTCTCCAGCCGCTCGATCGGAACCTGTGAGGTCGCCGCCAGCACCCCGAGCGCCAGGGCGAGATCGGCCGAAGCGCCTTCCTTGCGGCGATCGGCGGGGGCGAGGTTGACCGTCACGCGGCGATCCGGGAGCTGGAAGCCCGAGTTCCGGAGCGCGGGCCATACGCGCTCGCGCGCCTCGCGCGCGGTCGTGTCGGGCAGCCCGACCAGGATGAATCCCGGCAGGCCCTGCCCGACGTCGATCTCGCAGTCGACGGCGAGCGCTTCGAGTCCCCACAGGGCGGCGGTGCGAATGCGTGCGAGCAGTCTTCGGCCTTCGGCGGGGAGGTCGGCAGGCCCGCTCTCGCACTTCGCGTGCCGGGGGAAGCTCGAGCGCGGCGCGACCGGGCGGCGCTAGATCAGACGGCGCAGCGTGAGGCGGAGCTCCATCGAATCCGAGCCGCGCCGGACTCCCAGCGTCACCGTTTCCCCCTCGCGCTGGAGCAGAAGACGCACGGTGATCGAGTCCATCGCTGCCGTCGGCTGTCCGTCGACGCTCGCGACCTTGTCGCCGACACGCAGGCCCGATTCCGATGCGGGGGAGTCGGGCTGGACCGCGCGCACCACGTATTCTGCGCCCGAGCGGCTGAGCGCCGCGCCCGACATGTCGGCCTCGAACGGCTTGTCGAATCCGGCGCCCTTCTCGAAGCGAACCTTGCGGTTCGCGTAGTCGAAGGACACGCGGCAGCGTCCCAGGACCTGGGCACCGATGTTGCCGAGCGATCCGGGTTCGCTGATGCGGCCACCGATCGAGTCCGGAAGCATGACGATCGGTGAGGCGAAGGCCAGATTGCCGATCTCGAACGAGGTCGCCCGGCCGACCCGGTTGCGCACCTCGCCGCCGACCCCGCGGGAGATGGCCATGAGCGTGCGGGGAAACGCGGTGAACAGGCTCTCGCGCTGCGCCGCCTCGGGATCGAGAATCAGCGCGGCGGAAGATCCCGTGTCGATCACGAAGCGGCCGCGGAGCGGGGCCCGCCCCGGCACCACGACCGTCCCCTCGATGTAGGGAAGGTTGTGGTTCAGCGTCATGGGGACCGTCGTGCCCGAGGAATCGCGCGGCGCATGATCCTTGTCCCACACGTCCATGACGCCGCCCGCGTAGTCGAAGCGCACGACGCAGCTCGCGAACAGGTCGTATCCGACGATGACCTGCATCGGTCTTCCCGCCTGGGCATTGATCGACGTGAGGTCGATGGCCGCCATGCGCGCCTTCCGGATCGACAGCCCCGGGAGCTGCACGGTCACGTTCTCCACCGTGTGGCTCACCTGGGTGCCGCCCGACCCGCGAGCCTCGTGCTTCGCCCCGAGCTTCATTTTGAGGCTTCGCGCCAGGCCCTCGTCCATGACGGTCGAGGACGCGCCGGTGTCGATCACGATCCACACCGAGTCGGAACCGTTCACCGTGCCGCGCACCCAGATGTGCTGACGACTGAGGTCGAAGGGGATCCGCGTGTGTCCGCCCGGATCGAATGCCAGTTCACTGGCGTCGTGGGGAGCGGCGCCGCCGAGCAGGACGATGCAGGTCGCCGCGAAGACGACGAGGGACAGAGTGCCGGCCAGCGCCCGTGGTTTCATCGGGGCGGATCCTAACCGCCGCGCGAAGCGACGCGGCGCAAGGGCGACGAGTGCGGCGGGCAAGACGGCGAGCGCGATCCCGCGCCGGCTCTCAGTCCGCCAGATCTCGAATCACCCTGCGGATCGCCTGCCGCACCCGGTTGCGCTCGGGCGGCGGCAGCGGCGATTCCCCCCACGAGCGGCATGCGCCGAGCGCCTCTCGCAGCGACTCGCATGCCTGCGTGCACGCACCGCACCCGGCGACGTGTGCCGCGAGCCGGTCGCACACGCGCGAATCCAGCTCCCCTTCCAGATAGCGGCTCAGGAGCAGCGCCGTGTCCGGGCATCGGGACGTCCCGCTGGAGGACCGTGGGGGCGTCGGGGCGTGAGGAGCGAGCGCCTCGCGAAGGGTGAGACGCGCACGATGGAGTCGTGACTTGACCGCGCGTTCCCCGATCCCGAGAACCCGCGCCACCTCGGATGCCTTCAGTCCTTCGACGTCGCGCAACAGCACGACCTCGCGATGGGCGGGCGGAAGCATCGCCAGTGCGTGCTCGATCGCAGTGGCCAGCTCGCGGCGCTCGGCGCTCTCGGCCGGTCCCGCCTGAGGCGAGGGCCGCGTCCTCAGCTCGGGCCGCATCTCGAGCGGAGTCTGCCGCGCCATCCGGCGCTTGCGCCGCATGCACACGCGGCGCGCCACCGTGAACGCCCACGTCGAGAGCGAGGACTCGCCGCGGAAACGGGAGAGCGACGAGAGCAGGGTCTGGAGCACGTCCTGCGTCAGGTCCTCGGCTTCCTCCGCATTGCGGCAGAAGCCACGCCCGAATCGATAGACGGTTCCCATCAGGCCGGCGAGCAGGCGCTCGGTTGCCCCGCGTTCCCCGCGCCGGGCCGCCTCGAGCAGGCGGCGTTCGGCCTTGCGGTCCGGTGCCGGCCGCCCGCGAGGGGGGCCGATCCGGACAGCCAGGTCCTTGGGCGGCGGGATCTTGCGGGTCACGGCGAATCCTTCCGACGCCAGGGGTCACTCACTCTCAGAACGATGAACCACTGCGAAATGGGGGAGGCCCGGTGAACGGACGAGCGGCGATGCTAGCAGAGGGACGCGTTCTCCTGTTCGCGGTCCTCTTTGGACTGGGCCTTCAGGGTTGTGCCCGGCACGCGCAGGAGAACGCTGCGGCGGTTGGACCTCCCGTGCCCGTAGTCATTGAGACGTTCGCCGCGGCGGCGACGTCCCATGGCGTGGTGCTCCCGGCCCGCGTCAAAGCCACGGAGGAAGTGACGCTCGTCGCCCGTGCTGCCGGCCGGCTGACGGCCGTTCCCGCCCGCGAAGGCGCGCGCGTTCGCCAGGGGGAACCGCTCGCGCGCTTCGACGCGCCCGAGATGCGTGAGGGGCTGGAAGCGGCGCGTGCCGAACATGAGGCCGCCACGCTCTCCGCCGCGGTGGCGGCGCGCCAGCACGCCCGAGTCGAGTCTCTGTACGTCGCACGGGTGGTATCCGCGAGCGATCGCGAGAACTCCGAGAGCGCCGATCGCAATGCGCAGTCCCGCCTCGCCCGCGCTCGCGCCAATCTCGAAATGCTGAACGCGGCTTCGGTCCTGCGCGCGCCGTTCGATGGCGTGGTCGTGCGCTGGCACCGCGACCCGGGCGCCGATCTTGCGGCCGGTGAGCCGGTGGTGGACCTCCGCTCGAATGCCGGGATCGAAATCGTCGTCCCGATCCCCGAAGGGCTCGTGCCGGATCTCGAGCAGGGAAGGATCGAGGTTGCCTTCGAAGACGGCACCTGGCATCCGGCGCGGCTCGCGCGGTTCGATGGAATGACCGACTTCACGTCCCGGACCCGCACCGCCCACCTGGTGCCTGCCGGGCCCGCGAGACTGGCTCCTGGCAACTACACGCGCGTGCGGATCGGGACGACGGCCCCTGCAGGTGGAGCGTCCGCCGCCATACCCGCTTCGAGCATCGTGCGCCGTGGGGCGCTGACCGGTGTCTACGTGGTGCAGGAAGGCCACGCACGGCTCCGCTGGGTCCGCCTCGGCCGTTCGCAGGGTGAGCGCGAAGAGGTGCTGTCGGGGCTCTTCCCGGGGGACTCGGTGGTGGTTACGCCCGACGCGCTGCGCGATGGCTCGTGGGTGAGGATCTCTTCGTGACCCGCCGCCTCCACACCATGGGCATCGCGGGACGGGTGGCGAGCGCCTCTCTCCATTCGCGGCTGACCCCGCTCTCGATCGTCGCCTCGGTGCTGCTCGGCCTGCTCGCGCTGGCCACGCTCCCGCGCGAGGAGGAACCGCAGATCCAGGTGCCGATGGTGGATGTGCACCTGGGCTGGCCCGGAACCCCGGTCGAGCAGGTGGAGCGTCAGCTCACGACCCCGGTCGAGCGCCGCCTCTGGGAGATCCCGGGGCTCGAATACCTCTACTCGACGAGCACGGCGGACGGCGCGCTTCTGATCGCGCGGTTCAAGGTCGGATCGAGCGCGGACCAGGCTCTGACCCGGGTGCGCACGCGGCTCGACGAGGCCGCGGCGATGCTGCCGGCGGGCGCCGGCGTGGTGTCGGTATCTCCGCGGTCGATCGATGACGTGCCGGTCCTCGCGCTCACGCTCACGAGCCCTTCACGGCTCGATCAGGATCAGAGCGACCTGCGGCGCGTCGCGGCGGAGCTGGCCGAGGAGCTGCGTTCCACCCAGGGCGTCTCGCGGGTGCGCCTGCTCGGCGGAGAGCCGCGGCGGCTGCGGATCGAGCCCGACCCCGGCCGCCTCTCGGCTTCGGGCGTCACCCTGGATCGGCTGAACAGGGCTCTCGCAACCGCGGGCCTCTCGTTTCCGGCGGGCGGAGTCGTCCAGTCGGGCGTTCAGCGGGAGCTGCGGGCGGATTCGCCGCTGCTCGATGCCGATCAGGTGCGGGCGATCCTCGTTCCCGCGGCGGACGGGAAGACGGTCCGCCTCTCCGAGCTGGCCGAGGTCCACGACGGCCCGGGTGACGCCACCTCCTATGTGTTCCTGGCGGGTCGCCACGGGCCGCCGCAGCCGGCGGTCACGGTCGAGGTGGCGAAACGGCCGGGCGTCAACGCCACGGCGCTGGTCCGCGCACTGCTCGTGCGGGTCGAAGAGCTGAAGCCGACGCTCCTCAGCCGCGACATCGAGGTGACGGTCACCCGCAACTACGGGGCGACCGCCCAGCACAAGTCGGACGACCTGATGTTCCACCTGCTGCTCGCGACGCTGTCGGTCGTGGCGCTCATCGCGCTCGCGCTCGGGCGGCGCGAGGCGGTGGTGGTGGCGGTGGCCATTCCCGTCACGCTCGCGCTCACGCTCTTCCTCTACCGCTTCTTCGGCTACACCCTCAACCGGGTGACGCTGTTCGCCCTGATCTTCTCGATCGGCATCCTGGTGGACGACGCGATCGTGGTGGTCGAGAACATCGCGCGACATTTCGCCATGAGAGATCGCCGCGACGCCGACACGCGCGCCGTCGAAGCGGTCGACGAGGTCGGGAATCCGACCGTGCTCGCCACGGTCACGGTGATCGCGGCGATCCTGCCGCTCGCCTTTGTCGGCGGCCTGATGGGCCCCTACATGAAGCCGATCCCGGTCGGCGCTTCGTTCGCCATGCTGTTCTCGCTGTTCGTGGCGTTCACGATCTCGCCGTGGGCCGCCCGCCGTCTGCTGAAGCCGGCATCGCACGCAGCCGCCGGGGCACGCGAGGGCCGGCTGGATGCGCTCTATCGCTCGGTGATGGGGCGGTTGCTCGACCAACCGGTGACGCGCCGCTGGTTCCTGGCCGGCATGGGAATGCTGCTGGTCGCGGCGATGAGCCTGGTGGCGTTCCGCGTGGTGACCGTCAAGATGCTGCCCTTCGACAACAAGAGCGAGTTCGAGGTGCTGCTCGACATGCCGCCCGGCACGCCGCTCGAGAACACGCTGGCGGTGGCTCAGCACATGACCGAAGCGGTGCGCGTCGAGCCCGAGGTAGAGCACGCGATCGTGTACGCGGGAGGCGCCGCGCCGGTCACGTTCAATGGCCTGGTCCGGCACTACGACTTCCGCTCCGATCCCCGTTTCGCCGGAATCCAGGTGAACCTGGTCGAGGCGGCCCACCGGAAGGAACAGAGTCACGCGATCGCGAAGCGTATACGCCCGGTCGTCGAGCGCATCGCCGCCGACTACGGCGCACGCGTCAAGGTGGTCGAGGTGCCGCCCGGCCCGCCGGTGCTCTCTACGCTGGTGGCCGAGGTGTACGGCCCCGATCTCCGGGGCCAGCGCGAGTTCGCGCACCGGGTATGGGACGTGTTCCGCGAAACCCGGGGCGTGGTGGACACCGACCTCCTGCTCACCGAGGGCGCGCCGCGCTCGGTGATTACCGTCGATCACGACCGCGCCGCCCTTGCCGGGGTGGCGCCGGCCGAGGTGGCGACCGCGGCGGCCGGCCTCTACGGCGGGCGAACCGTCGGCACGCTGCGCGCTCCCGACGAAGCCGAACCGGTGCCGGTCGAGGTGCGCCTGTCGGCCGCCGATCGCGCCGATCTCTCCGCACTCGCGGCCCTCCGGCTGGGCTCGGGATCCGGCACGCCGCTCTCGGAGATGGTCGAGGTGGCGAGCGCGCCGGCTCCGCCCGAGATCCACCACAAGAACCTGCGCCGTGTCGTGTACGTGCTCGGCGATGTCGCGGGCCGCGCCGAGAGTCCGGTCTACGCGATTGCCGACCTGCGGCCGCGGATCCAGGCGCTGGCCACCCCTGACGGGGTCCCGGTCCACCAGCTCAGCACCCGGCTCCCGGAATCCGCGGAGCGCTACTCGCTCAAGTGGGACGGCGAGTGGCACATCACCTACGAGGTGTTCCGCGACATGGGCGCCGC
>DAIUEO010000007.1:0-42846 GCA_036845125.1 Candidatus Eiseniibacteriota bacterium
TCGTGAGAAAGCACGTTACATCACATCAGCCCTTTGTGAGACCACTTCTAGTGCGACTCGCTTTGCACGATCACCTTCAAATCCAAGGAGCGCAACGAGGACGGCCTCGTTCTCGTTCTCAGGACCCCGAAGATTGGCAAATCCGGGCAATGGCGCAATCCCGCGAATGTCCGCTGAGAGGAGAAACTCGGAGAGGGAGGTCGGGCTCGGATGCTGCTTATACTTTCCTGGCTCCGCGTACATGACGTGGAAGGTTTCAAGGGCAGACAATCCAGCACGAACGAGCGGTGCCCATACACCATGCGGCACTCCAGAAATGTCGACGTATGCAACCCGGAACTCGGAGATCATATTCACGAGCGCCCCCTGATCGTTGAGGGCAACCACCTGGGGAGCACCGCCGTCCCGCCGGTAGGTCAGAGTTGTGCTCGTAACTTCAGTAATCTCGAAGCAGTTGCGAGACCGGTGCGCGGCGCAAATGTTCCAGATGGGGGCTCGAGCCCGTGGTTCAGGACTTGGAGCGCTAAAGACATAGGCAGCGTCAGGAGAGAGATCGGACAATCCCGGACTCTGAAGACGCAAGGTCTTCCCAGCCGAAGGGCGTCGCGGTGTCACTCCGGTGCGTCCGAGGACTCGTAAAAAGCTGAGAACATCGCCATTTGCTGGGGCAGTTCGTCGACTGACGCGGGCTGACGTCCCAGGAGTGCCCCAAGGGCCCGCGAGGGATTCGTGAGAACCTCCAATAGGGTCTCAGCCGCAAACGTTGAACGTCGCTTCCTTCGATGTGAATACTCAAAGAATGGGGCAAAGATTGGGTGAAGGCGGAACTCGTCGTCGCGCATTTCGTGTTGCGACGTGGCCTTGGTGCGAGGCGTAGCCTCAAAGGCAAGATTGGCAACTCCCTCGTTCAGCAGAGTGAGAACTCTGTCCCGAGCATCTGCGCCGCCTGTTACAACGAAGGAGTTCCGCTCAGGACTCTTTCCCACGGGGTCTCTGGCAAATTCGAAAAACACTTTTCCCAGAGCCAGGACAAGCCGCTTGATCTCCGAACCGTGATCCGTCAGTCCGTCGAGCTGATCAAGTCTACGCTTCCCTACAGTCCGCGCGGCCAGCGTTTGGTGCTTCGATGGTACCGAGCTTACGTTCATGAAGTTGCCATTGACGTCTGCAGTCAGCTCGCTCAGCGATTCATCTATCAGTTCTAGGAAGTACCTGATGTTTCCAGAGGCCAGGGCCACAAGGGTGCGAGCTCCCGCGTAGTACTTTCGAATCCGCGCACCCTTCCGCCCCTTCGATAACCAAAACAGGCTCGCGTACCCATAGTTACCGAGTCGTGTTGCCCACGCGTCTGGATCAGACATCCAACTTCCAGCGAGTGCCGTAATGCTCTCGGAAGTGCCCTCCGACCAATACTTCAGAAAGTAGATCTCGGTCGCGGGCATCCTCTCAGCCCACTCAACTAGCACTGTGTCTTTCGATGAAAGGATATTGGCCTTTACTTCGTCAGCAATGCGCTTGCAATCCAGGAGCTCAGCTTCTCGAGCGAAAGGCAACTCTGGCAGGAACTCGTCTAACGTCTCTGCGACATTGATACCTCTACTTCGGGCGAGACCAAGACGATGTTCAACAACCTGGCGGGCAAAGAGCTCAAAGCTCTCCTCTGCAATATCGATTGCGACATAGTCATCTGGAGTCGACAGTACATCTGTGGTGTCAATTGTCGCTCGCGATCGAAGCCCGCCACGCTTGATGCCAATTTTGTACGACAGCGGTGGTTCAGAGTGCTTTATGTACGTATTCACCAGTGCCTGTTGCGAATCGAGCAGGTTTTCATATTCATCAATACAGCAGAATATGTGGCGCCCCTGTAGGGGAGGGTGATTCCCGACGGTCTCAACGAAGGATCTCAGAGGCGCTTCCGCGATAGAGAGTATCGGCAACTCGAGACGGGACGGGTTGTTTACATATAGCTCGAGAGCTACAAGAGCCTCGGTAAGGGCTGGCAGCAGCTGCTCGGACCGGGCGCATTCGCGGATTCCAAACGTTGAGGCAAAGCCGCTGAGATCGAGGGCGAGTGATGCTTGACGGGACTCAAGCCATTGCACCAGGCGGCAGAGTTCGATCGCGCATAACAGATTGAAATAGTGGGCGAAGACCTTGTCCCACCCCGACGGCGAAAGTCCCGGGCCCTGAAAGGCAAGGACACGGTTCTTGTTGATACGAAGGTAGATACCGTAATAGGCGACGGACTCCGGCGTGGCGTTCTGGTGGCCGCGGTCTATGTCCGATTGTGCTCGTGCGGCCGTCGCGTCGAATCTCATGGAGCGAAGAGTAGTGGTCTTTCCCGTACCTCTACCGCCTATCAAAAGACATGGCCGCGGGATTTCGAGCTTTGCGAAGTAAGGTGGTGCGATGAACAGTTTTGCAAACAGGTCGGAAGACCACTCAGCGCGATAGTCAGAAAAGAGGTCGCCAAGACCCCGCAGAGGCGTCGCGCCCTCCCCTAGTGCGGCCGCCGTCATTGTGGTCTCAGGAGCTGAGTCCAGTTGCCGATTCCCGGTGCCCACAATACGGGGAGAGTGCTATCAGGGACACCATGCTCGAAGGCCAGGGTGAGGCCGAGTGCGCTGAACCCAAAGAGCGGATGTTCGCCAACCTTCATGAAGGGTTCAAGCGTGAGCACCGCCGCATAACGTTGTAGGAACGATCTAAGAGTGGCCTGGAAATTTGAGATTGGTGGAGTTATCGAGGGTGAGTTGAGCGCTTGTACGGAGTACGTGAGATCAAGCACGTGGACCGGAAGTAGTGTGATAGGGATCGAGGCCGTAGTCACATTCTTGAGAGCAGTCTCGGTTGCAACGAGGGCGATACAGAAGACTGGAAAGCTTCGGAGGGCGTAGGCCTCCGCGAATGATTTCGGGGATGCAGAATTGTACGCGCGTCGCCATGTTTGTATTATCTGCTGACCGGTACCCAAGAAGTCGTCCACAAAGACAACGGGGGTTCCTGTTTGGACTTTGGACAGAGCCTCGCGTGGATCACAAAAACGGCCATCCTCGAGTTGTGCGACGGAACGGAGCTTCCGGCACAAGGTCTTGCCCGAGTCAGTGGGCGAGGATGCTCTCCCTCGACAGGAGTGAAGATCAAGCTATCAAGGAAAGCGCTCGGATCACCGCTTGAGGGTATTCGATTGGTGAGAATGGCGTCCTCGAGACGTTGAAATGCGCACAACAGAAGACGATCGGAAGCGCGGTCGGAATAGAACACGAGATTGTCCAGCAGGACTGCCCCAAGAAGCCGGTCCTCGTTGTCTGCGAAATTGCCGAGCCAAGCGGATGGCCGGAGATTCGGCTCCTGTGACCACAGGCCTGCTCTCTTGAGGGCCTCAGCCTTTTCCATCACGCTCTTGACGTAGAGGTCCGTGCGCACTTGAGCTCTGGAAAGGGGTGGCGTTGAAGGCACGACTCCTGAGCGACGTGGGAGAGTACCGCGGCGAACAAGAGCCTTCAAATGCTTAGGGACCCTGGCCTAGCGCAAGGGAGCTTTCTGCACTTCAGGACAGCATGCGCTTGAAAACCTTCCTGCGCGCGCTCCGGAGGGTACGGGTCCCTGGGACCGAACCGAACCGACCGCGTCGCCCCATTGAAAGGCAGAGCATGCCGCTAACCACGATCGATCCCACCGCCGCCCTGGTCGTCATCGACCTGCAGAAGGGCATTGTTGGGCTGCCGCTCGCACATCCGGCGGGCGAGGTCGTCCAGCGTGCCGATCGGCTGGCCAGCGCATTCCGCGCGCGTCGATTGCCGGTCGTGCTCGTGAACGTGACCGGCGGCGCGCCGGGCCGCACTGATGCGGGGATGCCCGGGGCGCGCGCCCTCCGGATTGGGCGGAGCTCGTTCCCGAGCTGGAGCGGCACCCGGACGATCTCCTCATCAGCAAGCAGCGGTGGGGTGCGTTTCTCGGTACGACACTCGATGCCGATCTGCGGCAGCGTGGTGTCACGCAGATCTTTCTCGTGGGGATCTCGACCACACGCGGCGTGGAGTCCACGGCGCGCAGCGCCTTCGAGCTGGGCTACAACGTGGTGCTGGTCGTGGACGCGATGACCGATCGCAACGGTGAAGCGCATCGCAACAGCGTCGCCAACGTCTTCCCCTCGCTGGGTGAGATCACCACGTGTGATGAGGTGCTGAAGCGGCTGTAGTGGTGCGTCACAGCTCCCGGCGTTTGCGGAACACCGAGGTTTGGCGGCGGGAGAATTCCACCGTGCCGCCGCCGCGCAGCCGGGCGATCAGCTCGCCGCGCACGCCGGTGTCGAAGCCCTCGACGTGATCGAGATTCACGATCGCGGCACGGCTTGCGCGGAAGAAGCGGTCGGGGTCGAGGCGGCGCTCGAGGGCGGCCATCGAATGGAGTAGCAGCGGGTGATTCTCGCCGAAATGGAGCTGCACGTAATTGCCGGCGGCTTCGATCCAGGCGACGTCCCGCAGGCGGACGAGCACGGCACTCAGGCCGTCGCGCACCAGCAGCGGGCGGTCGGGGTCGAGCCACTCGCTGGGCGGAGCGGCGGTCACCCGCTCGCGTACCCGGCCCAGGGCGGCAGCGAGGCGCGCGGGAGCGATCGGCTTGAGCAGGTAGTCGATCGCTCCAACCTCGAACGCGTGGAGCGCGTGCTCGTCGTAGGCCGTGGTGAACACGACCTGCGGCGCATCCTCCAGCGACTCGAGCAGCTCGAAGCCGGTGCGCTGGGGCATCTGGATGTCGAGGAACATCAGCTCGGGGGCGAGCGTCGCCATCGCGCGCTCGGCCTCGACGGCGCTTCCGGCTTCGCCGACGACCTCGATCTCGGGATGCGCGGCCAGCAGCCGGCGCAGCTCGCGACGCGCGAGAGGCTCGTCGTCGACGATCAGCGCCTTCACGCGGGAGCACCCGCAGGCAGCGTGACCTCGGCCACGACGTGGCCATCGTGCTCGGCGAGCGCAAACGCGCTGCGCGCGCCGTAGATGAGCTGGAGGCGGCTCTTCGCGTTGGCGAGGCCGACGCCGGTATCCGCGGCTTTCCCCAAGCGTCCGGGGTTGGTGACGCGCAATCGCACGAGGTCGCCTTCGCGCCACGCCTTCACGTTCACTTCGCCGCCCCTCTCCCGCGCCGCGATGCCGTGCTTCACGGCGTTCTCGACCAGGGTCTGCAGCAGCATCGGCGGCAGGCGCGTCGCGCGCACCGCCTCGTCGGCCTCGATGCTCCACGTGAGCCGGTTCTCGAAGCGGGCGGACTCCACCCGCAGGTAGCTCTCGACCGCCGTCAGCTCTTCGCTCAGCGGCACCTGCTCGCGCCGGCCGGCCTGGAGCGCGTAGCGCAACAGCTCCGACAGCTCGGTGACGAGCTCGCGCGCGCGCGCGGGATCCTCGGGGATCAGCGCGCGCAGCACGTTCAGCGCGTTGAACAGGAAGTGTGGCTGGATCTGCGAGTGGAGCGCCTGGAGCTGGGTGTCGCGCGCAACCACCTCGAACCGCAGACGCTGGATCTCGCTGTCGCGCCAGCGCGCGAACCACTGGGCGCCGATGTAGATCGCGGTCCATAGCAGCAGTGTGAAGATCCAGTTGAACGTGGTGGCGAACATCACCCCGGGCGTGCTGGTCTTCATTGTGTAGCCGCGGGTCACGAACAGCCCGACCGCCCACACCAGGAGCTCGGCAATGACCGCCGCGACCACGACGCCCAGGACGAGGCGCGGCAGCAGCCTGCCGAAGCCGAGCCCGAGCCAGCCGCGTCGCAGCACGACGCCGCGCCAGAGGTGCGAGACCACTCCTCCGATCGTGGCGCCGAGCAGCGTGGTCGCATCCATCCGTACGCTGCCGTAGCCGAACGCACGGGACATCGCGACCCCGAGCAGTCCATAGGCGCCCCAGCCGAGAATCTGACACAGCACGTAGGCGCGGCTTACGCGCGGCACTTCGTTCATGCAGGCGCCCCCGCGTGCGCGGTCAGCCGGCGCGCATGGAACAACAGCGCCGGCGCGGCCGCGAGATAGCAGGCGCTGACGTAGAACAGCACCGGCGAGAACGAATCGCGCCCGAGTGCGATCGCGAGTGCATACGCCCCGACCGAAACTCCGACTCCGAGGAAGATGTAGACCGGCGTGCGGTGGAGCCAGGCGTAGGGCAGGAAGTGTCCGCCGCCGACGGCCACCAGCGCCGCCGGCACGTAGGCGGGCTCGAGCGAGTAGACGAGCAGCACCGCCGGAAGCGCCACGATCTGCGACATCGCGAGCTGGATCGCCAGCGGCCGAAGCCGGTCCCCCTGCGAGGGCCGCGCGCGGAGCTTCCGCTCGAGCAGGAACGCGAGCGGCAACGCGAGGTTGCCCTGGAACAGCGTGATCAGCGCGGCCACGCGCACCGGAAGCATCTGACCGAGCACGGCGCAGATCGCGAGCGTCAGTCCGAAGGCGATCAGGAACGGCGCGCCACCGGCCGAGCTGGCGCTCACGTCGTCCAGCGCCCGTTCGATGTCGTCCATCGGCTTCCTCGTCACCGGCGGGGCCGCGCTCTCGACGGCGCTCAGGACGTTCATTGCCCACCTCGGTTCGCCGCCGCAGCCTTGCCGCCGGCGAGGAATGCGTCCATCTGCGCCCACGTCCATTCTGGGGAGTCGAGCATCACGAAATGCCGCGCGGTGTCGGCCAGGGCCAGCGTGTAATTCGGTGCCTGCGCATACTGCCTGCGGAACGTAGCCTCGACCGCGGCGCGGGTCGAGTAATCCTTGTACGCGTACCACGAGCCCAGCACCAGCATGGGCGACCGCACGGCCGCGATCTTCGCGCGCAGGTCGCGCGTGCCGGTATCGAACATGGCGTCGGCGACCGACACCCGGTCCGCAGTCGTGGCCCACTCGACCACGCGCTCGTAATTGGGGCCGGGCGCCACCATGGATCGCAGCCACGGCGCCTGGCGCTGATACGCGGCGTAGGACTCCTGACTCTGACCGGCGATCATCTTGCGCATCGGTTCCATCTGGGCACGCGCCGACTGTTCGGTGGCATTGGTGTCTCCGGCCGCGCCCAGGAACGGCAGCGCGTCCACGATCACCAGCGGACCGATCCGGGTCGGCGCCACGATTGCCATCTCCATCGCCAGTGTGCCGCCAAGCGAATGGCCGACGATCACCGGAGCCTCGAGCCGGGCGGTGCGCAGGTAGGCGAGCAGTGAATCCCGCGCCGAATCCAGGAACGGACCGTCGAAACGCGGCTTGCCCCCGAACCCGCCGAGCGTCACGACGTGGCACTCGTAGCGGCTCTGGAAGTGGGCCACGGCATCCCGCCACACGTCACCGCCGCAGGTGAGCCCGGGGATCAGCACCATGGGCCGGCCTTTGCCTGAGACCTCGACCTTGAGCACCGGGTTCTCGAAGACGCGCGGGGTCGGGGTCGCGGCGTTGGCGGTGACGGAGATGAGCAGCGCGGCAATCGTCAGATGGAGTTTCATCGGAAGCCTCCTTCGGTTGAGGGACACGAGCATTCAACGCGAGAAGGCGGCGCCGGGGTGCGCGAATGGGACGAGCGGTCGCGGGGGCAGGACGAGCGGTCGCCGCAAAGGGTGGAGCGTCGCGACGGAAGGCTCGTGCTAGGCTGCCGGGCCGTGCCGCGAACGCGCTGGAGCCCCGTGCGGGCGATCGAGGTCGCCCTGGCTTTCCTGATGGCGGTCGTGGCTCCGCAGGCGGTGCCAGCCGCGGAGCCGCCGCGTCCGATTGTGATCACGCCGGACGCGGTCTGGGACGGTGTGTCCGATGCGCCGCATCGCGGCTGGCTCGTGGTCGTGAGCGGGAATCGCATCGACGCGGTCGGCCCGGCGGACCGCATGACCTTTCCGGCGGACGCGCAGCACATCGAGCTTCCGGGGGCGACGCTGATCCCCGGTCTCATCGAAGGGCATTCCCACCTCTTCCTTCATCCCTACAACGAGACGCTCTGGGATGATCAGGTCCTCAAGGAGCCGTTCGCGTACCGGATGATCGAGGCGGTGGCGCACGCCCGCGCCACGCTCGAAGCAGGTGTCACCACGACGCGGGATCTCGGCACCGAGGGCGCATTCGACGGCGACGTACAGCTCGAGCGCGCGATCGAGAAGGGTGTGGTCCCCGGCCCGCGGATCATCTCGACGACGCGCGCGATCGTCGCCACCGGAAGTTACGGACCGCATCGCAGCGCCTACGCCTTCGATCCCCCGCAGGGGGCCGAGGAGGCGAGCGGTGCGGAGGAAATCACCCGCGTCGTGCGCAGCCAGATCGGTCATGGCGCCGACTGGATCAAGGTGTACGCCGACTACCGCTGGGGCCCGGGCGGCGAAGCGCGACCGACGTTCAGCCTCGGCGAGCTGCGGGTGCTGGTCGAGACGGCCCGCGGGAGCGGCCGGCCGGTCGCGGCACACGCCTCGACCCCGGAGGGAATGCGGCGCGCGACGCTGGCCGGCGTCGAGACCATCGAGCACGGCGACGCCGGCACCGCCGAGGTGTTTCGCCTCATGAAGAAACACGGCGTCGCGCTCTGTCCGACGATCGCGGCTGCGGAAGCGTATGCGACCTATTTCCATGGATGGGAGAAGGGCAAGAAGCCCGCGACGCCCGAGCTGGACGCGAAGCGCGCCAGCTTCAAGGCCGCGCTCGCCTCCGGCGTCACCATCAGCTTCGGCGGTGACGTCGGGGTCTTCCCGCACGGCGAGAACGTGCGCGAGATGGAGGACATGGTCGAGTACGGCATGACACCGCTCGCGGCGCTGCGCTCGGCCACCAGCATCAACGCCAGGGTGTTCCATCTCGAGGACCGGCTGGGGCGGATCGCGCCCGGCTACCTTGCCGACCTGGCGGCGTTCGACGGCGACCCGACGAAGGACATCCGCAGCCTGCGCCGCGTCCGCTTCGTGATGAAGGACGGCGCCCGCGTGCGCTAACCGCGGCGTTTCAGCAGCCCGGCGCGGCCCTCCCCCGAGAACTCCCCCTTGACTCCCGACTGCGTATGCTGAAATATCAGCACTGCTGAAGGGCAGCAACCGAAACTTCGACACTGCAGCAGCTGGAAGTTTGATTCTCGTTCCTTTTCGTTCAGTCGCCCTTCTTTTTACCCGCTCTGGAGCGGGTGAACCTGAGAGAACCCGCATGCGCAAGCGACCCGTCACCGAGAGTCTCAGCCGCCGCGAACGCCAGGTCATGGAGATCCTGCACCGCCGCGGACCATCCACGGTGGCCGAGATCATGCAGGCGATGCCCGACCCGCCGACCTACTCGGCGGTGCGCTCCATCCTCCGCATCCTCGGCGGGAAGGGCCTGGTGAGTCACCACGAAGACGGTCCGCGCTACGTCTATGCACCCGCCGGCTCGACCGAAAAGACGCGCGATGACGTCCTGGCGCACGTGGTCCAGACCTACTTCTCGGGCTCGATCGAACACGCGGTGAGCGCGCTGCTGCTGCTTTCGGACACGAAGCTGAACGACACCGATCTCAAACGGCTGCGCGAGAAGATCCGTCGCGCGCGCCAGAGTGAAGGGAGCCGGCCATGAACCTGGGGCCAGAACCGCTGACGGGCCCGCCCTCCGCCGCCACGCTGGCCGCGGGGCTCGCGCTGCTCAAGGTGACGCTCGTCCTGCTGACGGCGCTTGCCCTCACTTTCTCGCTGCGGCGCGCGTCGGCGGGTGTCCGGCACCTGGTGTGGTTCGTGACGTTCGGCGCCATGCTCGTGATGCCGTTCGTGTCGGCCTGGGGACCGGTCTCCTGGCGCGTCCTCCCGCAGATGGCGAGCGTGACGCACGAGACTCAGACCACGGAGTCGGCTGCGTCCCCGGTGCTCACTGAAACCGCGAAGCCCTCCGTTCCCGCGGTCTCGAGCACGGCACCGATGGAACCGGTTCGGGCTCACGCCATGCCGCTCATGGTGAGCACTGGCGCGCTGCTGCTCGCGGCGTGGGTCCTGGGTGTTCTCTTCCTGCTCGGCCGACTGGCGCTCGGTGCGTGGTCGGTGCGTCGCATCGTGCGGAGCGCGCGGGTTCTCGACCACGACGCGTGGCGGCAGCCGCTCTACGAGATTGCCGACCGCCTGGGGCTGCGCGATGCGCCCGAGCTGCTGCAGAGCGACCGCATCTCGATCCCGTTCGCCTCGGGGCTCTGGCACTGCCACATCGTGCTCCCGGCCGAGAGCGAGGAGTGGAGTGCGGAGCGGCGCAGTGCCGTCCTGATGCACGAGCTGGGACACGTACGCCGGCGCGATCTCGTCGGCCACACCCTGAGCCGGATCGTGTGCGCCCTCTACTGGTTCCACCCGCTGGTGTGGACCGGTGCGCAGCGCCTGCGCGCCGAGAGCGAGCGGGCCTGCGACGACCTCGTTCTCGGGCTCGGGGCGCGGCCGGCCGACTACGCGGAGCACCTGCTCGACATCGTCTCGACGGTGCGCGATCACCGCACGCCGGCGGTGGCGCTCGCGATGGCGAATCCGAACGAGTTCGAGGGGCGCATGCTCGCGATCCTCGACCCGCGGGTCCGGCGTCGCGGCCCGGGTCGCGCGCAGGCCGCGGGACTCGCCGGCTCGCTGGCCCTGCTGGCCCTGATCGTCGGTGCCACCACGCCCACGCCGCGGACCACGGCGATGGCCGCGGAGCCGGCGCGTGCTTCAGAGTCGAAACCCGTCACGAGAACGGTCACGAGCACGGTCGAACACACTTCCAGGACGCAAGTCACTCACGAGCGCAAGCAGACCTACACCCCGAAGCCGGGCAAGGACAGCCGAGATTGGATCGCGGAAACCGACGCGTCCTACGACGAAGCCCTGGCGCTGGCCGCCAAAGGCTCGAACGCGCAGGAGAGCCAGGAGGCCGACGCAAGCCAGCGCGTCGCCGTGCTCGCGAAGACCCTGCGGACCGACACCAGCCCGGAAGTCCGTCGTGTCGCGGCGTGGGGCCTCGAGCGCTATGCGGATTCCGACCCGGCGGTGACGGCGCTCGCGGCGGCAGTCGAGACCGACGCCGCTGAGGAGGTTCGCGAGATGTCCGCGTGGGCGTTGTCGGGGAGTTACCACAACGCCGCCGCAGTCGCCGCGCTCCAGAAGGCGATACAGAAGGACAAGAGCCGCGCGGTGCGCCGCACGGCGACCTGGGCTTGTGGAGAGACGGGAGATCCTTCCTCGGTCGCGGTGCTGGTCGGCGTTCTCGCCGACGCCGACCCGGAGATTCGCGAGATGGCGGCGTGGTCGATCGGCAGCTGCGAGCCCGAAAAAGCCCCGCCGGCGCTGGTGCGACTGCTCTCCGATCCCCATCGCGACGTGCGGCTCTCGACCGCCTGGGCCCTGATGGAGATCGGCGACGAGGAGACGGCCGACGAGCTCGAAGCGGCGTTCAGCAAGGAAAAGGACTCCGAGGTACAGCACGGCCTGATCCGCGCGCTCGGCTCGATGGGGGACGTGTCGGTCGCGACGCTCACGCGTCTCGTCGGCTCGCCCGATCCCGAGATCCGCGCGGTGGCGATCACCGCGCTCGCGGGAGGGCACACCACGGGCCCCTGGCCGTGGCCCCGCCCCGAGCCGCGCCCGTACCCCTGAGCCCGCTCGAAGCCCACGTGATCGATTCGAAGCGCGTTCGATGCTGCGCTCAAGTGCTGAAATATCAGCACGCGACCAGAGCCCCGATTGGAGGCGGATCATGAACCTCTGTGCCCTCAACGTCGTCCTTCTCGTGTTGCTGATGACGGACGGTAACGCCGCGACGTCCGCTCCGGACCCGAACCTCACCCGGGAGATCCGCGCCCTGATCGAGTCGGCGCGTGGCGCCCCGACTGTCCTCTGCGAATACGCGGCGCGCTCGCTTCAGAACGGCTGGGGCTGGACGGATGCTCCGGCGTCTCCGCTCGGCACCCGCTCGCGCCGCATTCACAAGCGGCAGATGTCGGCGGCCGACATCCAGTTCCTGCTCGGGAGCCTCGATACTCCCGACCCCTGCGTTCGTGAGCTGGCCGTTCGACTGGTCGCCAGCGTCGATCGCGAAGAGGTCACGACCGGGCTCATCCAGCGACTCGCCTCGAGCGATTCGGCGATCCGTGTGGTGGCCGCACTCGGCCTCGGGATCTCACAGCCCGAAAAGGCGGTCGACCCGCTGATCCGCGCGACGGGCGACGCTTCGTCCAGCGTGCGCGCGAACGCGGTGTGGGCGCTGGGCCGGATCGGAGACCGTCGCGCAACGGCATCCGTCACCAGATGCCTCGACGACAAGTCGGCGCTGGTGCGTCGCACCGCCGCCGGAGCGCTGGGGCATCTCGAAGCGACCAGCGCACTGCCCGGCCTGGTGCGGGCGCTCCAGATCGACCGCGAGCCCCAGGTCCGGCGCGTCGCGGCGTGGGCCATCGTCCAGGTCGACGATCACGGATCCGCCCCGGACCTTGCCGTGGCGCTCAAGAAGGATTCCGACGCTGAGGTCCGCGAGATGTGTGCGTGGGGCCTCGGCAACCTCGACGACGGCAGCTCGTCGATGGCTGCGCTGATCGCGGCCGCGAAGAGCGACGCCGATGAAGACGTGCGCGAGGCCGCGACCTGGTCGCTCGGCGAGCACGGCGAGGCATCCGCCGCCGCGGTGCTGGGGGAACTGGTCGCGCACGATGCTAGCGACGAAGTCCGGCGCACGGCGGCGTGGGGGCTCGGTCAGCTCGGTCTCGACTCGGCGCCCAAAGGGTTGATCGACGCCATCGCTTCACCGGATGCCGAGATGCGGCTCACCGCCGCCTGGGCGCTCTCCGAGATCGGCGACCCGGCGGCGCTGCCGGCACTGCGAACCGCGCTGTCGAAGGAGAAGAACGACCGCGTGCGCAAAGCGATCCTGCGGGCACTCGTCCACTCGGGAGAGCGCGCGGAGCGCATGAGCGAGCTGCTCGAGTCGAAGGACCCCGAGGTGCGGAAGATCGCGGTGCAGGCGGTCGCTGGCAAGGACGGCATGGACCCGTGGCCGTGGCCGCAGCCACGCCCGCGTCCATTTCCCTAGATCACGCCCCTACTCGACCTGGACCTGGAAGGTGACGCTGCCGGTGGCGCCCGGATCGAGCGGGCCGCTGAGCGTCCAGCGCAGTGGGCCCGTGCCGTTGACCGGGGGCTGCACGGTGACGCCACAGGCGGAGAGGCCGGTGCCGAGGGAACCGCATGAGGCCGACTGGAAGCGCGAATAGGGCGGCACCATGTCCTGGATCTCGATCGCGGTCAGCGGCGCCGCGCCCATGTTCGTGTAGGCGATGGTGTAGGTGATCACGTCGCCCGGCAGCACGGTGGCGGCGCTCACGCTCTTGACGAGGCGCAGGCTGCCGGCGTCGAGCACGGTGGTCCGGTCGTCGAGCTGCACCAGGGTGGCAAGCGCGGGAGCGGCTCCGGTGTAGCTCATGCTCGCCGACAGCGTCACCTGCTCGAGCGCTCCGTCGGGTGCACCCGCCGGGGTCGTATGGTGGAGTACGAGGCACACGATCTGTCCCCCGGTCACGGCGAGCGGGCCGCTGATCGCGGGCTCGCCCGCGTCCACTGTGCCGTCGCAGTCGAGATCGCGATACAGCACGGCGCCCCATCCGGGGAGCACCGGCAGCGGGGCCTGGGTGAGTGTGAACGTCACGTTGCCCGCGCTGCCTGCCACGAAGTTGTGCGGGTGGTAGACGGCCGCCCCGGCTGCCGCCGACTGCATGCCGGGCGGCACCAGCTGGTTGGGTGGCACGTCGCCGAAGTTCACACCCGTGTACGCGTTTCCACTCGCGGGCGTGAACGTGATGCGATCCGTCGCCCGCGTGTACGTCCCTCCCGTGGTCCCGACGCCGCCTCCGGTCGAGATCCAGCCGGACGCATTGGTCTCGAACACCGCCGCCGCCGATCCCGAGGCCGCGTGCTCGATCCACAGCGTGTAGGAGCCACCGCCGCCGGTGAGGGTGCTGTCGCAGACGCCGCCGGCGCACGCGGCGCTCTCGATGCGCACGTGGATTCCGGTGAGGCCGGACTCACCGGCCTGCGGGATGCCGTCGTTGGCGGCGGCGCCACCCGCGCCGTCGTCGCGGAACGCGAGCCCAACGATCCGGCTGCCGTGCCAGAGACCGAAGTCCTGGTCCACCACGTTGGTGGCGACGACAGTGAGTGACCGCGTGCCGGCCGGGGCCTCGGTTCCGATCCAGCCCGCCGGATACGTGGCCGTCACGTCGGTGGCCACGGCGTTGTCGTCGAGCACGAGCGTGTAGTTGCCGGCCGGCACGAACCCGATGCTCCAGACGCCGGTGACCGGATCCACCGCGACCACCGTCTGGGCGGTCGCCGGTGAGGTGGATGCCACGAGCTTCACGAACAGCGCGGAGCTGGTGCCGACTTCCGTGCCGTCGCGGTTCATGCTGTGGTTCAGGTCTTCGTAGCCGAAGCCGCTCACCATGATTCCGCCGGTCACCTGGACGAGTCCCGAGAACTCGGAGGTCGCTAGCGCCACGGTTGCGGTCGCGGTTAGCCGCGCGCCCGACGTGACGGCGCCCGGCGTCGGAATCGTGAACCGGAACCGGTTCGTGTTGTCGCTGCCCTGGTCCACCCCGTTGATCGGACCCGAGTAGGCGCCGGTCGTGGCATCGAGATCGGCGCCCGAGCCCTCCGTGAGGGACGCCGCCCAGGTCTCGCCTTCGCCGAACCCCGAGGGATCGGGGTTGGCGACGAAGAGCTCGATCTCCGAGCCGGGGCGCGCCCAGCCGGTGAGCGTGATGCTGCCGGCCGCGATCACCGCCGACTCGATCACCGGGAAGTTCAGGAGGCCGTTGCCGCCGGCGTCGCCGTCCGCGTTGTCGTTGAGCGTGACGAACGGGCTGGTGCCGCGTGCGGCATCGTTCGCGGCGGCGAGCAGGTCGATGCCGAGCTGGCCGCTCGGGCCGCCGAGCCCGCCGGCGATCGTGCCGTTGCCGCGCATCGAATTGCGCGTGAGACGCGAGGTCGAGGCGGTCGACGCCACCATCACGCCAGCGCCGTAGTTGTCCAGCAGCACGCAGCGGTCCACCGTGTTCGCCGTCCCTCCCAGGCGGATGCCCGGAGTCTCGACGCTTCCCGCACCGAGTCCGCTGCGGGTGACCGTGTTGTTCTGGAGCGTGTTGGAGCCGGCGCTGGTCGCCGCATCGATGCCGGGCCCCTCGTGGTTCGCGATCCGGTTGCCGCGCACGGTGGCGACGCCGCTCGCCTCGAGGCCGAGCCCATCGCGCGTCGGATTCCCGATCGCGTTGCCGAGGATTTCGTTGGCGAGCACCTGCCAGCCATCCGAGCCGCCGGTGAGCGCGATCCCGGAACCCGCCGCGAAGCCGACGAGCCCGTTGCGCACGATGCCGTCGTCACCGCCGGTCGCGCGCACCAGATCGCCGCCCGAGCGCGCACCCGCGCCGGGATCGGTGAACCCGGTGGCGGGCGTGCCGAGCGCGCAGCCATCGAGGAACGCACGATGGGCGACCGCGCCGATGCGCACCACCGCGTTCGCGTCGCTGCCGGCGGCGTTGCCGAATCCCCAGGCGGAGAGGCGCGCGATCGTGATGTCGGTCGCCTGGAGATCGAGCCCGATCGCGAGGCCCGCGCCGTCCCGGATCTCGACCTCGGGTCCGGCCACCGACGGCATCGCGAGCGCGTCGACGCCCGCGGTGCCGCCGGCGCCGAGTGTGACGCCGTTGGTGTTGCCGATGTTGAGGGTCTGGAGCGAGCCATCCACGGTCGTCAACGCCCCGGTGATCGCCGGGAGCGCCGACAGCACGGTCACCCGCACCACACCGCCCGTCAGGAGGCTCGGCAGTCCGGCGCGCAGGCCCGGATGGGCCGCGCCGTCGGTGACCATGAAGATCGCGTTTTCGGTTCCCGCGGTGAGTCCCGCCTGGGCGAGGCCGGCGTTCCCGAGCGCGTTCGAGTTGAGCAGGAACTGCCGCAGGCTGCCCTGGGCGGCGTCGTTCGCATTCACCACCGTGCTGAAGTTGAAGCCAAAGTCCATGCCCGCAAGGTCGGCGGTGCCGAGCGTGAGCGGGGCCTGCGACTGCGCGGTGGTGGTCACCGTCGTCAGCGAAGCGAGCGATGCGTTCGAGAGGTTGGAACCCGCGTCCACGAGCCCCGGGCTCTCGCCGCCCACGCGCGTGACGTCGTTCACGGCAGCGCCGCTCGTCGCATCGGTCCGGAAGGTCAGCACCGGCACGAGACCCGGAGCCGCGCCCGGCCGCGAAGAGGTCACGGTGCCGTCCACCACGCGCACCGTGTAGTTGCCGGGAGTCCAGCCGCCGAAGCTGAAGTCGCCGGCGGCGCCGGTGGTGGCGAATGCCCGGTAGGCGCCAGTCGCGTCGTAGAGCTCGACCCGTGCGCCCGGCCGTCCCACGCCGCCCGATGCCAGGCGCGCGCGGCCGGCGCCGCCTCCGTAGTTCACGTCCTCGAACACGATGCCCGAAATCGTCGGGGCGGTGACGCTGAGGTTGGTGCGCTGGGCGCTCGTGACCGTGGTGTCGGCGTCGCTCAACGCGGTCAGCGCCGTGCCGAGTTGCGCGGCGTTGAAGTCGGTGACCGCCTGGTTCGAGACGACCGTGCCGGTCGGGGATGGCGCGGTGACCGCGACCCGGAACCGGAACGAGGTCTGGACGCCGGGGTTGATCTGTCCGCCGGCCGCAGCGGTGGCGCCGACGCCGAGCCGGAAGAGGACGCGGTTGCCGGCGGCGTCGAAATTGGCCTGGTCGTCACCGCCCGCGTCCGACTTGGCCCCGGCGTTCGGACCGTTGAGGACGACCAGCGAACCCGGCACGTAAGCGGTGTTGGCCGGGATCGTGTCGCGGGCCACCGTGTTCACCGACGCGTCGTTGCCGGTGTTGAGGACGCGCACGGTGTACTCGAGAACGTCACCCGGACGGGCCGGCGCGCCGTTCAGGTCGACGACCGACTTGAAGTTACCGTTGCCGATCAGCACCGGCTGGTAGAGCTCGGTCGAGAACGCCACCGCGCTCGGGTAGTAGCGGTCGTTGGTCGAGGTGAGCTGGATGGTGGCGCTGGTGGCGCCGTTGGCGAGGACGCCGTTCGCGCTCACGAGGTCGGCGTCGAAGCCGAGCTGGTTCAGGTAGTTCGGGTTCTTGGCCGTGAAGCTCGCGCCGAGCAGCGAGACCGAGCTGTTGAAGAAGTTGTCCGCCGGATTGGTGGCATCGGTGAGCACGGTGGCGTTGAGCCGGAACGCGTCACCGTTGAAGTCGCGGTCGCCTTCGTAGGCCACGACGCCGAGGCTGGTGTTGACCGCCCCCGCCGGCGGCGTGAGGAATCCGCTCACGGGGATGTTGACCGAGGCACCGGGGTCGATCTCGGCGTAGCCGTCGAACACCGTCAGGTTGCGCGGCGGATCGGCGGCGCGACGGTAGACGACGACCAGCGACCACCCTGCGTAGTTGTTGGCGCCGGTCGTGGAGGAGACGCCGCCGACCGTGTACTGGCCGCTGCCGCCCGCCTGGACCCGCACCGTGACGTCGTCGAACGCCGAGTAGGCCTGGGCGGTGGCGTCGAGCTGGTCGGCGGTCAGCGTGACGTAGGCGGCAGCCGGGGTGGCGAAGCGGCACGTGTTGCGTGCGGCAGCGTTGCTGAAGCCGCCCCAGTAGAGTCCGGCCCACAGCACGGTCGCGCCCGCGGGCAGCGTGAGCGTGGCCTGGCTCGAATTGAGCGTGGCGATGTCCCCGTCCACGTCCACGTACTGCATGTCCCAGTCGTTGTTGTTCTGGTTGTTTCCGTTGCCGTTGCGGGCGTTGTTGCAGTTGCCGCCGCCCGTGCAGCTCATGAGGGTGTTGCCGACCAGCGTGATGCCGCCGTTGTCGTTGGTCGTGTAACGCGGGGTGAAGCCGCGGAAGATCTGGGCATTCGCCGGCGCCGCCGCGAGGAACACGGCGAACACCGCGAGGACGAGCGCCAGCGGGCGGCGGATCATCGTCCACCTCCCGCGAAGCCGCCGAGAATGGATTCGTCGAAGCGCGCGCGCACGCGCAGGTAGACGCCGGCCCGCGTGTACGCCTCGTCGGGCAGGTCGCGATCGTAGTAGCCGAACCGGTTCCATCCCGCCGACATCCACGCGCCCTGCTGGATCTGGTAGCCGAGCTCGCATCCGAGCCCGTTGTCGTGGGACCCGGGGCCGAACAGCGTGCTGGCGTGGACGCCCGCGTCCCACTGCTTCGCGAAGGTGCGCGAGAGTCGGCCGTGCAGCCACTGCGCGCCCGTGCGGGTGTCGAGCCCATCGGAGCTCTCCCCCGCCAGCTTGCCCGCCCATCCCAAGGAGGCCTGGAGCGACCGGGCGAGGCGGCCGGTTGAGTTCAGGGCCACCATGTGTGCGAGGTGACGGGTGCGATGCGTGGCATCGGTTGGCTCGCGATCGATCCTCAGCTCGTAGCGGCCGAGCGCATCGAACGCCTCGCGATCCGGGTTCCGGTACGCGAAGCCGAGCTGGGTGCGCATCCGCACCGCATTGCCGCGGTCGTGGCCGCGATTGATGTCGGTGAGGGTGCGGCCGATCACGCTCCAGGCACGGTTGGCCCGGAACGCGCCCGCCATCGTCATCAAGTAGCCGTCGCTCGCGCGCGACGTGCGGAGCTCCATGCGGGTGGACACCTTGACGTTGGGGTCATCGAGGGATTCGAGGCCGCCGGTCACCGCCGTGGTCGGGCCGTTTCCGTCTGCCTCGAACGAGGTCAGCCGCTCGAAGCTGGTATTGATCCGATAGGCACCCACCCGCCACGCGTTGCGCAGACCCATCACCGCTTCGGCTTCGCGGGCGGCGAACGCGTCGGCCAGGCGGTATTCGCTGAAGACACGCGAGCTGCGGGTGATGTCGGCGTCCACGCCGAGCACGGTGGCGAGGCGCCGTTGCGCCGCGTCGAAGGCGTAGGGGCCCGTGAGCGTCGAGGCCAGCTCGTGACGGGCGTAAAGGCGGCCGCGCGTGGAGAAGCGGTACTCCCCGCCGACTGCGGCCAGCCGGCGGTCGGTATCGACCACGTCCTGCTCGAGCTCGGCGAAGCCGCTCAGCTCCGGAAACCTCGGCAACTGCGACGTGAGCTTGGCGCGCAGTGCGAGGCTCGGCGGATCCTGGACGGCTCCCGGGGTCCGCGTCGAGGACGCGCGCACGCCGAATTCGCCGCGGCTGCCGCCGCCGAGGCGGCGATCGAGCGCGATCAGCATGCCGCCGCGCAACGCACCGGCGGCTTCCGACGTGAACATGCCCTCGGAAAGCAGCTGCAGGCGCTCGTCCACGCGGCTCGTCCAGCGCATGCCGAACTCGGCGCGGCCCGGGGCGTAGCCCGAGTGCGGGTTGGAGAAACCGGTGTCGGTGTTCGCCGCCCAGAAGCGGCCCTGCGCGTCCGGCCGATCGTGCACCGCCTCGAAACGCCAGCCGCCGGCCGGAACCCCGCCGGCCGCGGTGCGTGCGAACTCGGCTTCGAGGCGCGTGGACTCGCCCATCCGGGTCGCCGCGAACACGCTGCCGAGCCGGTAGGGGCGCGTCAGGTCGTCGTCGGCCACCACGCTGCCGCCGAGCTCGACCCGGCGCGCCACCTGGGCGCGGCCTTCGACACCGCCGACCCAGTAGGGGTCGCCTCCATCACGCGTCTCGTAGCCGATGCGGACCGACACCGGGTTGAGCTCGGCGTCGTAGCCCGGCACCGGCTGCTTGAACAGCAGCCGCCCGGTGTACGGATCGAGCTCGTAGTCCACGAACCGCGTCTGCGGGGTCGCCGACCGCACGATGCCCGGCTGGTTGCGATCCCGCACCAGGATCTCGACCTGCTCGCTGTTCTCGATGATCGGCGCGCGCGACACGGTGTAGGGACCCGAGACGCCGAGCCCGCGCAGCTCGTCCACGGTGCGCTGCGCGCGGCCGCGGCTCGCGAACGCGTCCATGCGCATGCGGCGGTTCTCGAAGTGCTGCTGGACGCCGGTGAGGCTGCGGCTGTAGGCGCCCAGGCTGCGCCCGCCGCCGGAAGGGTTGGTGACGAAGTCGCCGTAGAGCAGCGAAGCGCCCGGACGATCGAGGCGCGCATACAGGCTCCCGGTCGACTGCGCGGTGTAGCCGCGCACCGACCCGTCGCCGTAGAGCGGATAGAACGCGTCGGGCTGGATGTCGCGGAAGCGCCGCAGATCCTGCGGCCGGTCGGAGTCGTAGCCGAGCGTCAGCAGCAGATCGCCGGCCACCCGCCCGCGCGCGAACAGCGAGCCGCGCGCGCCACCGGCGAGCCGGCCATCGCTGCTTTCGGTGGCCAGGTCCTGGAACGGCTGCTCGAACCCGCTGCGCGCCCGGTACGGGGTGGAGACGCCGGTCAGGCGTTGGTTCCAGCCGACCTTCCACTCGAGCGAGCCGACCATGAACAGCGGACGCAGGTCGGGCAGGAAGTCGACCGAAGTCCGGGCGCGCAGGCCGGCGACGGTCGCCGTGATCGTCGCGGTTCCGGGCTGTGCGGGGGCGCGCAGCCGGAACTCGGCGAGGCCGCCCTCGACCACGGTCTGGACGCCGGGCGTCACCGGGTCGGCATCGTCGACCAGCAGCTCGCCGGCGCCGGCTTCGAGCGTCGCGGGCAGCCGGCCGGCGACCGGCACGCCGTTCTCGTCGAGCGCGCGCACGCGCACCGTGGTGATGCTGCGCCCGTCGGCGGCGAACACGGCGGGGGCGTCGATCTCCACGCGCGCCAGGCGGTCGGGCACGATCAGCGTGATGGACCCGCGCGTGCCTTCGCTGCCGTCCGCGGTGCGCTCGACCAGCTCGAGCGTGTTCACGCCCGGCCGCAGACGAACGCCGATGTAGTCCCAGGTCTGGAGCCCGGCCGCGGCATTGAGCCGGCGCATGCCGACCCGGGAGAGCGACACCAGCTCGCTGTTGACCCGGAGCTCGAGGACGCAGGCACTGTTTCCGGCGACCCGCAGCGTCGCCTGGTCGGTGGTGAGCGTGTCGCCGTCCTTCCGGCCGACGAAGCCGAACCACTGCCAGGTGTCGGGCGGAGCGGTTCCGTCCTCGGCGCCCGCCGGAGGCGGCTGCACGTACGGCGGAATCACACCCGCGTATCCGCCCGGACCGGGGGCCGCCAGCGTGGGACCGGAGGGCCCTGGCGATGACGGTCGCGACGGAGCGTCGGCCTCACCCCACTGCGCGGACGTCGGCCGCGAGCGCGGATCGCCCGGCAGCGTGCCGGTTTCTTCCGCGTTCAGCGGGCGCCTCACGACGGCCCCGAGCGGTCCGTCGCGGGCGATCATCTCGCGGCGCTCCTGGGGCGCGACGCGCGTGACCGAGTCGGCGGCGATCGCGAAGTCGGCCCGCTGGAAATCGCCGCGCTGGAGATCCACGAACCGGAAGCCCGGCGTTCCGGCATCCCGGTGGTCGAGCGAAATCAGCTTCGCGCCGTCCGGCAGCGAGGTCGGATCGACCCGGAGCCCGTGCGTGCGCGGGGTGAGGCCGTAGAGGCTGTACTGGCCGAATCCGTCAGTGATCGCGAACGTGCCGTCGTCGAGCACGATCCGCACGCCGGCCAGTCCCGCGTCGCCGGCGCCGCGCCGGCCGTCGGAGTCGAGGTCCACGAACACCGTGCCGAGCAGGCCCGCCTCGTCGGCGAAGATCCGGTCCAGGATCACGACGGACGCCGTCGCGACGTTGGACTGGGCGATGAGCGCCACGGCGCTCGCCCGCGAGATGGCTTCGCCGGGCTCGGCGCCTGGGCCGACGCGAACGCGGTAGCGCAGCGTCACGATCTGCGCGGGCGCGAGCGCGCCGATGTCGAACGCGAGCGTCGGTCCGGCACCGCCCGCGGGATCGGGCAGGACGAGCGAATCGCCGCGCGTCGTGCCGGTCAGGTAGGCGAACCCGGGCGGCAGGGAGACGCTCGCGAGCGTCGGCCCGATCAAAAGGCTCGAGGTGTTGGTCACGCGCGCCGTGAAGTCCAGCGCATCGCCGATCTCCGCGGTGTTCCGCGATGGCACCAGCTCGATCCGCAGTGCCGCCGGTCCGTCGGGGTCGGTGCTCGCGGTGTCCACGACCATCGCCGGCACGGCCTGGCCGACGGTGGTGGCGGACAGCCGGAACCGGGCCACCGAGCCGGCCGGCGCCGAGAGATCCACGTCGAAGCCGATCAGGACGCGCACCGTGCCGTCGAGCGGCAGGTGCACGACTCCGCCGGGGGTGATCGTGCTGTCGCCCGGACTCGGGAGACCGTCGGTGTCGTCGTCGCGCACGAGCGCGAACCCGGAGAGATCGAATCCGTCACCGGGTTCGTTCGCGACGTCGAGGCGCACGTCGACCGGGACGTTGCTCGCGTTGGTGAGCCGGTGCAGGAACACACCCCTCAGGCCGCGGCCGAAGCGCGCGCCCTGCGGTGCGTCCCACGCGATCGACTCCAGCGCGTCGACCCGGGCGCGGACGGTGTTCGAGGTCACGGTGATCGGAACCGCCAGCGTGTCGAGACCGTCGGCGGTCGCGGTGTTGTCTACGAACGACCCGGGCGCGGGCCCGGCGGTGGGCGCCGGGTTCCGGCCGGAACCCGCCGACTGGGAATTTGCGCGCGCGCGCGTATAAGTAAGCGACACCCCGGCGAGCACACACAGGAACACCACGGCACACCAGGTGCGTGTGCGTGGCGTTCGCTTGCGCGGCTTCTGCTGTTTCCCGTCCGGAGATGTCGTCATGAAGCCGATCCCCGCCGCTCCCCCGGGCGTCGCCTGGCGGCGACGCCCGTGCGGGAACGGTCGGATGGGGCTGTGGGATGTCGTGCTACGGATCGATCCGGACGCCGAACGTGATCGTCGCCGAGGCTCCCGGCGCGAGCACCCCGACCGTGGCGGTGATGGTTCCGGTGGCTCCGTTGGCCGGGGCCACGATGAGTCCCTGGGTGGTCGCCGCCGGCACCGTCGCCGAGTACGTCGTGTTGGCGGGCGTGGCGTCACTCAGGACCACGTTCGACACCGACGCGGTGCCGACGTTGGTCACGACGATCTCGTAGCGGATGCACGCTCCGGGGAGCGCCCCGGTCGTGATGTCCGTGATCGCGAAGGCGCCGTCGGGAAGACCGTCGCATCCGGCGTCGATCACGTGACTCTTCACCACCTGGAGCTGGCCGTTCAGCACCGTGGTCAGGTCGGTGGCGTTGACCACCGCCGGGACCGGCGAGACATAGGTGACGTTGGTCGTGGGCGCGGACAGCGTGGTCAGGTTGGTCGCCACGAGCGGAGCGCCGGCCGGCGAGAAGGCGCGCACGAACAGTCGCACGCTGGCGCCCGGCGCGAGCCCGCCGATCGAACCCAGATCGGCGATCAAAGCGTCGCCGCCGTCGAGCGAGCCGTTGTTGTTGGTGTCCACGTAGAGCGCCGAGTTCCACGAGGCGCCGCTGTTGCCCATGGTCAGCGAGACCACGCTCGCCACCCCGTCGCCTTCCGCCACGTTGCCGGAGTTCGACAGGATGTGCGTGTAGACGGTCGAGCCGCCCGGCGTCACCTGCCCGCTGTTGTTGGGCACCAGCGTCAGGCTGCGGGTGGCGTTCACCGTCACGGCATCGTGGATGGGGTCCTGGGCGAACGACACCGGTGAACGCGAGCGGAAGAAGATGCTCGTCGTGCCCGCCGCGTTGCCGGCCGGCACCGTGACGTCGGCGTACACCAGCATGTTGGCCGCGGAGGCGATGTTGCCGGTGCTCGTGATCGGCGTGTTGGCCCCGTCGCGGAAGGTCACCGACCAGCCGGCAGGCAGCGTGAACGCCCCGAACGTATTGTCGGTGCTGGCCTGCAGGTCGAAGTTGTCCGCGACGGCGCTGTTGTTGTTGACGTACAGCGTGAACCGGGCGGTCGCTCCCGGATTGGTGGCGACGGTGACGACGGCGAAGGCTTCCGGGCCGGGTCCATTGCCGGGGCCGCCCGGGGTGGTGTTCGTGAGGTCCACGGCACTGGGAATGATGTTGGTCAGGTTGTCGAACGCCGTGGCATTGATGGCCGGATTGACGACCGAGGTCGCGATCTTCTGGACCATGTACGGTCCGCCGGTCGCGGTCGGCGCGAGGGTGACGCGCAGCACGACGTTGTACCCGACCCCGGGAGCGAGCGGACCCGTGTCGGGGGTGCCGTTGGCGTTGGTGTCGGTGAGCGGCGTGACGCCGTCGCTCTGGTAGAGCGCGTAACCGGTGCCGCCCGGGAACGTCGAGAACCCGAACGTGATGTCGAAGCGGTCGGTGCCATTGCCGGTGTTGGTCACCATGTTCGAGAACGACACCGTCGCGCCCTGGGGCGCGGACGCGATCGACTGGCCGCTGAAGTTGAGCGAGACCGTCTGATCGACCGTGAACGGCGCGAAGTTGGTCGCGAACGGACCGACGTTGGCGGCGCCGTCGTTGTACGAGTAGCTGGCGTTGTTGTTGATCGTCTGCGGCCCGAGGCCGGGGCTGACGTTGACCTGGAACGTCACCGTGCCGTTCGAGCCCGGGGTCACCTGAGCGATGGTGGCCGTCATGGTCCCGCCGGCGGTGGCGCCGAAGTCGTAGAAGATCTGATTGGGTGCCACGCCCTGGCCGTCCGCTGCGCTCGCATCGGTCAGCACGGTGGCGCCGGTCACGCTCCACCTTCCGCTGCCCGCCACGTAGGTCATGCCGGGGGGAAGCACGTCGGTGAGGAGCACGTTGGTCGCGGTGCTGTTGCCCGTGTTCGTGTAGGACAGGGTGTAGGTGTAGGGACCGCTCGGCGAGGCGCCGTTCGGCTGGTTGATCCCCTTCGTGACGCTCACCACCGCGTTCCCCGTCACGGTGACGACGTCGAGGTTCGCGCCGGTCTGGCCGGCATCGAAGGTGCTCAGCGCGCTGATCTGCATGCGGCCGATCTGACCGCCGATCTGCGTGCCCGGAACGCTTCCCACCACGACGAAGCGGAAGTCCGCGCCTGCCGCGAGAGCGCCGGTGGTGTTGAGCGCGACGAAGTTGTCGGGAACCCCGTCGCCGTTGAAGTCGGCGTAGATCGCGAGCCCGGTCAGGTCGAAATCGTCCGCCACCTGGTTGGCCAGCGTCAGCGGGAAGGTGTCGGTGCCGTTGCCCGTGTTGGAGAGAGTGTGGGGGAACGTCACCTGGCCGCCGGGCGCCGTGGTGGCGTTGCCGTTCGCGGTCAGCGAGAAGCTCGCCACCTGCTGGACGATCGTGTTGACGACGTTCGACGTCGCGGTGCGCGGTGTTGCGGTCGCGTCCAGGTACTGGGCCGAGGCCTGGTTACCGATGGTCGTGCCGGCGGGCGGCGCGGCCGCGGCCGGAGCCGCGACCATCGCAACGCCGAGCGCGAAACACGCCGCCGACACCGCCGCGAGCGCGACGGCGCGCGCGCGTTCGAATGAAGAGGACTTCATGGGGACACTCCCTGTGTGTGCTACGGGGTTCACGGGCGTCCGTGCCGGGCGGGGGTGGGCACTGACGAGCTTGATCAAGGAAGACGTCACGGGATCACTTCGCGGCGGCGGCCGACAGGATCGGCGTCACACGAACGCGGGCCTTCACGGTCTTTTCCTGCTCCGGACCGAGCGTGCCGAGAGACCAGCGCAGGTAGCGGTACTCGGAGAGCGGGACGTCGCGCGTCACTTCGCGACCGTCGGCGAGCCGCACCTTCCGCCGGAGCGGCATCGGCGCGTAGCTCGAGCCGTCGAGACTCGCCATCGGACCCGCCGGGGCGGCCGTGCTGGCCACCAGCTCGGTGCCCGCGGGGATCGGCAGCGTGGCGAGCAGCTTCTCGACGCCCTTCGCGCCCTGGTTCGTGTAGACGGCGCGGTACTCGACGAGCTGGCCGGGCTTGATCTCCTCGGCCGGCGCCAGCACCTCGATCCCGCGGTCGTTCTTCTGCACGCGGTGAGCGGTGAGCTGGATCTGGACCTCTGCGTGCGCCGCGACGACACCCGCGATGGTCAGCAGTAGGGCCATGACCGCGCCAAGACGGCGAGGTGGGGTCAGACGCATCGCTGGTCTCCTTCGTTGTGTCCCTGGTCGCTTACGTCGGCGTCGCCGGGACGACAGCGGCACCACGCGTGAGGGGCGAAACGCAATGCGCTGCGCCAAATGACCGTGCCTGCCTCGATCCTTCGGGCAGGCTTCCTCGACGCGGGTTATCGGAAGAGAGGGCGGGGGGATTTAGCCCGGTTTACGGGCAGGGGAAGCGGGGGGCGTTTCGGGGGAAATGGCGCGGCAGGGCGCCGCGCCGGTTCGAATTCGGGACTCCAGGCTGAGGTCAGCCTCCGATGAGCACGATCCGCTGGGTCTCCCGCAGGGGTCCGGCTTCCAGGCGCAGGAGATAGACGCCTGGAACGACGCGATCGCCCTGCTGGTTCAAGCCGTCCCACGTGCGCCGGTGGCGGCCGGTATCGAGGGTCTCATCGGCCAGCACCCGCACGCGCCGGCCGGCGGCATCGAACACTTCGAGCCGGACGGGCGAGCGCGAGGCCAGCTCGAAGCGAACCGCCGTCCGCTCCGCAGCGGGGTTGGGCTCGGGAGCGAACAGGACCGTGCGCGTGGGAGCCAGGAGCTGCTCATTGCCGGGAGCGACGTCGACCACCGCGGTGACCACCAGGGTGAGGGACGTGTCGTCGTAGATGGGGGCGAACTGCGGCATGGTGTACGGGTTCCCCGGCACCACCACGATGCGCTGGAAGGTCGCGTTGCGTGAGCCGAACGACAGGACGTGGAACTGGTCGCCCACGTTCGGCGTGTACGGGCCGATCATCACGACCCGCAGCGTGTCCCTCATCTTGAAGTTGCCGGTGACGACCAGGCGGTCGTGCTCGGTCACCGGGTGGATTCCCGCGATCTCGATCTCGATGGCGCCGTTCACCTGCTGATTGAGGGCGCCCTCCACCACCAGCCGCCCGGGCGAAGCGCCGGGCTCGATCCTCCCCCGGTTCACCAGAGCGCTGGCCGGGAGCATCGCGGTCTCGCTGCCGCGCAGCACGCCACCGGGCGAGACGTGGAACGGGAACCCCGTGACCAGGACGACGTTGTTGAGGAGATCGAACGTGCCTTCGACGAGAATGGATGCGTCGATCGGAATGAGGGCCTCGGTGACACGGGTCACACCGCTGGCCACGAGCAGAGGCACGCCGTAGGTCCCGGCGTTCAGCTGCAGCTCGCTCGCGCCCTGTGTGCGGAGGGTGCCGGCGCCCGTCACCACGCCCGGCGCCAGGAAGGGTTCTCCCACGATGAGCTGGGCGCTCTCCAGGGTGAGCGTCAGGCCCACGTCGACGATCAGTTCGCCCATCACACGCACCACGAAGGGTCCACCCGCCGACGGACCCAGCGTGATGTCGTTGGACGGCACCAGGACCGAGGCCGCGTCGACGAAGATCCCGAGTCCGGTCCACGCCCCCGCACCGCTCACGTTCTGAAATCCGGTGCCGGCGAACTCCACCGCGGGAAGCGAAATCGTTCCATGGTTCGCGAGCGAGGTGCCGGCATACACCAGCCGCGTGGTGAACGGGCCCGTCCCGCTCACGGTGCCCTTGTTGGTCAGATCCGCATCGACCTGCAGCGTGATGCCGGTTCCTACCCGCAGATCCGCACCCTCGTCGACGATCAGGTCCCGGATTTCTGTGTTCGCCGTCACCACGACGGGCTGGAACCCCAGGTTGAAGACGATGGCCTGGTCGCCGACCTTCGGCACCCCGGCGGGATCCCAGTTGGAGGGCTCGTGCCAGTCGTCACTGGTGCCGCCCACCCACTTGAGCGTGGCGGCGGTCGCGAATCCGGGGAGGAGAAGCAGCGCAAGGAGGACGGGTAGGGCTCGAGCAAAGGGCATGGTGGCGGACCTCGGAGGAGGGAATCGTGCTTGGGACGATTCGAGAGCATCCATGGTACGCGCCGGCAACGGGGGCGCGAAGGGTTTTCTAGGCTGAAATCACTGCAGCAAAAAGAGTCCCCAGGCCATCAGCGCCGAAACCGCGAGCGTCCGATGCACGCTCCAGCGGAGCCGGAGCAGCAGGATCGCGCACACGACTGCGAGCACCACGGCGCGCAGGTCGAACGTCGCGGGATCGGGCAATGTCCAGCGCAGGATCCCCGCGCGGCCTTCGCGCGTGGCCGCGAACAGCACGTGCACCGCGAACCAGAACCCGAGGCTCGCGATGACGCCGACCACGGCGGCCGTGATCCCCTCGAGGGCACCCCGCAGCCGCGGCTCGGAGGCCAGCCGCTCCACGTGCGGCGCGCCCGCGAAGATCCAGAGGAAGCACGGTATAAAGGTGGACCACAGCGCCACGGCAGCGGCGGCGAACCCGATCCCGAGCCCCTGGAGCGGATGTGCATTGGTCCCCGCCACGAAGGCGACGAACAGGTTGACGAGGATCAGTGGCCCCGGCGTGGTCTCGGCGAGACCGAGTGCATCCACCATCTGTCGCGCGTTCAGCCAGCCGTGGCGGACGACGACGTCCTGCGCCATGTAGGCGAGCACCGCGTAGGCGCCCCCGAAGGTGACGACCGCGAGCTTCGAGAAGAACGCGCCGAGCCGCACCAGGATGTGATCGGGGCCAAGCCATCCCCGCAACGCCAGCAGAGGACCGAACCAGGCCACGCCCCATGCGAGAATCGCGGTGACCGAAGCTCTCCACGAGCCTCCGGAAGGGCGGGGCCCGTCATCGGGAGCGCGACTCCGGTTGGCCATCGCGCCGATCGCTCCGGCGCCGATCACCACCGCCGGGAACGGCAGCGCGGTCGCCGACAGGGCGACGAAGGCGGCCGCCGCCAGAACGCGATGCCAGGTCTGCCGGAGCGCACGGTGCGAGAGCCGGACGACCGCCTGCAGCACGAGCACCAGCACGGCGGCCTTGATGCCGAGGAACGCCGCGGCCAGCGCGGGCAGATGCCCGAACGCGACGTAGAGCGCGGCGAGTGCCGAGATCACGACCGCGCCCGGCATCACGAACCAGAGCCCGGCACTGAGCCCGCCCGCGACGCCGCCCAGGCGCCACCCCGCATAGGTCGCGAGCTGCATGGCCTCGGGCCCCGGCAGCAGCATGCAGAAGCCGAGCGCGCGGGTGAACTGGGACTCGTCGAGCCAGCGCCGCTCCTCGACCAGCACGCGGTGCATGAGCGCGATCTGTGCCGCCGGTCCGCCGAACGACTGCAGCCCGATGCGCGCCCAGGTCCGCCAGGTCGCGGACGGCGAGGGCGGTGTTTCGCCCTCGCCGCTCACCTGGTGTTCAACCGCCGAAGCGGTCACGTCGTCGGCTTGGCTGCCGGCCAGTTGTGAGTCTCCTCGGTCGCGTCGCGGCACCAGCGGTACATCGCGTCGTAGAGACCCATCCCGGCTTCGAGCTGCGGAAGATCCTCGCGGTACATGCGCGAGAGACCCAGCGACACCGCGAGCAACCCGGCGCTCTCGGGCGCCAGGTCCGACCGTGCGGTGTCGGCGCCGCGCACGATGGTGGCGAGGCGCCGCAACGGCGGGTGGTCGAGTCCGAATTCGTCGAGCATGATGTCGAAGCTGCAGCGATCGCCACGATGGCTGAAGAACTCGCCCTCGACGTCGAACGGTGTCGCGCCGAAGCGCTGTCCGACCGCGACCACCTCGGACGCCGGCACGAACAGGAACATCGCCCCCGCGTCGACGAAGCGGCGGATCAGCCACGGGCAGGCGATGCGGTCGACCTTGGGACGCGCGCGCGTCACCCAGCGGGTGCGGCCCTGCTCGTCGCGCGGCGGCACACGATCCGGCTTGACGAGCACCTCGCCGGCGTCGCGCCACGCGGCGTGGCCGCCTTCGAGCGACTCGGCCGAAACACCGGTGCCGCGCAGCCACGCGGCGACCCCGTGGCTGACCTTCTGGCCGCGCTCGCACACCACGACGGCCGCGCGGCCCGCGAACTGCGGCGCCCATTCGGCCACGGTGCGGTGGTCGCGGCGCACGGCGCACGGAATCGACCGTGGGTCTTCGGCGTGATGCTCCGCGGTCCGGACATCCACGACGGCGGGTGCTTCGGACGTGCCGACGAGACGCGAGAGCTGGGGGATGGAGATTTCGGAGAGAGATGGCATGACGTCCTCCAGGTGGGAATGGAACAGAGGACGCGATGTTTCGGCTGTCGCCTCACGAGGTACTCGCGAAGAACCCCTCGCCGCGAAGTATCGAGGGCCGATCTTCCGCGAGTCAAGCCCCATTTCGCCGGCAGGCCTTGGGGCCGCTGCCATTGAAAACGCGCCGGACCGCGACGTAGGCTGGGGTCCCCTTTCCGGAGGCGGACCTGAGCAAGCACGAAAAGACCTACGCCAGCGGCGCCATCGCGGTGCGCTTCGAGCCGCGGCGCTGTATCCATGCCGCCGAGTGCGTGTTCGGTCTCCAGGCCGTCTTCGATCCCGAGCGCCGCCCGTGGATCGACCCGCAGGCCGCAGCGGCCGACGCGATCGCCCGGGTCGTCGAGCGCTGTCCGACCGGGGCGCTCCACCACGAGCGGAAGGACGGCGGACCCGCGGAGGAGCCGGACGAGTCGAACCGCGTCCGCGTCACCCGGAACGGCCCGCTCTACCTCCGCGGCCGGATCGAGGTGATCGGTGAGGATGCAACGGTCCTCGCTCGCGATGTGCGGCTCGCGCTCTGCCGCTGCGGGGCCTCCGCCAGCAAGCCCTACTGCGACAACAGCCATCGCGCGATCCGTTTCGTCGACCGCGGCGAAGTGTTCGAAGGTGGCGTGAAGGCGGACGCCGCCGGGGACGGCACGATGCGGGTGACGGTGGAGGCCGCCGGGCCTTATCGGGTGCGGGGCCGGCTCGAGGTGGAGAGCGCCGATGGCCGGGTGCGACTCGCCGGCGACAATGCCGCGCTCTGCCGGTGCGGTGCATCGCGCAACAAGCCGTTCTGCGACGGCAGCCACATCGAGCAGGACCTGGGCTGACGTTGCGATGACCGGGCCCGGTTACCTCAGCACGGTGAGTGGCGCATACGCGCTTGCGTGCTGCTTGGTTGGCGTTTCCGCGGCCCCGACCGACGCCGCGCCGTATCGTGTCACCGGTACCGGCTACGTGACGACTTCCGGTCACATGATGCACCCGGGTTGGTTTTTCAAGTACCACCTCAACGCGAGCATCACCTTCGATCCGGTGCCGGGCGAAGCCGTCATCGTTCTCGAGTACGCAGGGACGGACACCTCGACGCAGCGCTCGACCAACCGGTATCACGTGCGCCGCGGGCGCATCTTCCAGGTGGACGACAAGGGCGCCGAGATCCTTCCCGGCTCGACTGGCGACGTCCATGGAGCCACGGTGGCCGCACTCCATCCCGCCCTGGTCCTCAACGCGATGCGCGAGCGTCCCGAGTGCGTTCGGCGCGTCGACGACGGCCTGGTGTTCGCATGGAACGACGAGCTGTGGACGGTTAGCCGGGATCCCGCTGCGGCCGATCGCGTGGCCGGGTTGCGCTTCGAGCACGCGAGCTACGTTTACGGCGACCAGGCGCAGGAGGTTCGTTACGAAGGCTGGCCCCGCGATTCGTCCGCGACCTCACCCGGGAGCGTCGTGGTGAACACGCTCGGCCGCGAAGTGCTGCGGATCGATTTCGCCACCAGCGAGAAGGCCGACAGCGTGGGCATCGCGGCGGGCGACCGGAAGCGCGATCGCCAGTGGGTTGCGCCGGTGTCGGAGATCGTGCCGCGCGAGATCGCGCCGCACGTCTTCTCGATCGATCTCGTGTCCCTCAACATGCGGGTCTTCGTCGCCGAGTTCAGCGACCACCTGATGGTGTTCGAGGGCGCCTGGGATTCGCGGAACTCCGACCCGATTGTCACGCGCCTTCACGAGCACTTCAGGAAGCCGGTGCGCTACTACGCCTTCAGCCACATCCACAGCCAGTACGTCGCTGGGACGAGAAGCTATGTCCACGAAGGAGCCACTGTGCTCGTCCCGCCGACCACGGCGCCCCTGATGGAGACCATGGTCCAGGAAGGTCGCCGGCTGCGCCCCGACGCGCTCGCTGCCGAGCCGCGGGCGCTGCGCATGGAATCCGTGTCCAAGCGGCGCACGCTGAAGGACCGGATGAACACCGCGGAGGTCTACAACGTCGAGTCCGATCACACGGACGAGTATTTGATCGTCTACTTCCCTCGGCAGAAGGTGCTGCTCACTGGCGACCTCCTCTTCTATTACCCCGGGAAGCCGCTCTCCGGCCGCTCGAGGAAGCTGTGCGAAACGGTGCGCAAGCTCGGACTCGACGTCGAAACCTATGTCCCGACATGGCCCTTGGACGGCTATGGCACCAAGAACGTGGTGACCCGCGAGGAGATGCGAACCGCCTGCCCTTGAGGGGTCGACACACCGGGCGTTGCACGGGGGTGGACCCTCCGGGGGCCGATCCTGTAGCCTTTGTCTCCGTTCGCTGGCTCGTGCTCCTGCGTTCGTCCGACCCTCCATGGGAGCACACTGTGTCCGACTCGACCCTTCCCCGGCATTCCGCGGCGATCCACCCGCACGACTCCAGCCCGCCGGACTCCCCTTCCGATTTCGGGCGTGAAGCAGATCAGCTCCTGCACGACCGGGAGCGCGAGAACGAGCTGCTGCGCCGGGAGCTGGAGTTCACCCGCGCCCAGCTGCAGCGCGCCGAGGCCGGCCTGCGCGAAGCCGACCGTCGCAAGGACGATTTCCTCGCGACCCTCGCGCACGGGCTGCGCAACCCGATCGCACCGATCCGGAACGCCATCGAGATCATGCGGCTCTCCGAGGACCCGCAGAACGTGGGCCTCGCGCGCGACGTGCTCGACCGCCAGGTCCGCCAGCTTTCGCGGATCGTCGACGATCTGATCGACGTGAACCGGATCGTGGAGCGGAAGATCGACCTGCGCCGGACCCGCATCGTCCTCGACACCATCATCGGCATGGCGGTCGAAGCGTCTCGGGTCTACATCGAGTCCTGCCGTCACCGGCTGGTGGTGTCGCTGCCGCCGCGGCCGGTCTACGTGAACGCCGATGCCGGGCGGCTCGCCCAGGCGCTCATCAACCTGCTCAACAACGCGGCGAAGTACATGAACCCGGGGGGCAGGATCTGGATCACGGCCGAGCGCGTGCGGCGCGACGGCGACCCGCTGAGCGCGCCGTCCGAGGTGCGCATTTCCGTTCGCGATATCGGCATTGGCGTCGACCCGACGCTGCTCCCCCGCGTGTTCGATACGTTCGGCCAGAGCGGGGCGGGCCAGCCGCGCGGCGGACTCGGCACCGGGCTCACGCTCGCGCGCAGCCTGGTGGAGATGCACGGCGGCCGCATCGAGGCGCACAGCGCCGGACTCGGCCGCGGAAGCGAATTCGCCATCCATCTGCCGGCGGTGCCGCCGGTGCCGTCGGTGCTGCACGACGAGGCGGAGCTCGGGCCGCCGACCAGCGTGACGGTCGGCACCCGGCTGCGCGTGCTGGTGGTGGACGACAACGCCGACCAGGTGCGAAGCCTGAGCACGCTGCTCACGCTGCTGGGGCACGACGTGGATGTCGCCGCCGACGGTCCCACCGCGCTCGAAGCCGTGGAGCGCATCCGGCCGGACGTCGCCCTGATCGACATCGGCCTCCCCGGGATGAGCGGCAACGAGGTCGCGCGCAGCATCCGTGAGCGCCCCGAGCTCGCAGGAGTGTTCCTGGTCGCCCAGACCGGATGGGGGCAGGAGTCCGACCGCGAGCAGTCCGAGCAGGCCGGCTTCGCGGAGCACATCGTGAAACCGGTGACGATGGAGGAGCTGCAGCGCATCCTGGCGCGCGCGGAGTCCCGCAAGCGCGACCGCCGGACGCCGGAGCGCCGGGACGTGTAAGACGAGGCCGGCATGAGGAGGCGACATGACCGGCCTCCGTGCAACGAGTTCCAGGGTGATCCGTGCGAACGTCCGTGCGGTGTGGCGCGCGTTGACCACGCCCGACCTGATCAAGAAATGGTTCTTCGGAGTGGAAACCGAAAGCGAATGGAAGGTGGGAAGCCCGATCGTCCATCGCGGCGAGTACGAGGGCAGACCCTACGTGGACAAGGGCGTCATCCTCCGCTTCGAGCCGCCCCGCCGCCTGTCCGAGGAGTCCTGGAACCTGGTGCTCCAGAACCTCAAGGAGTACCTCGAGAGCGCCGGACCTCCCCACGCGCCTCCGTGACGCTATGATGCCGGCCGCGGCGGCTCAGGAGGCGCCCATTGCATGGAACTGCTCGAGGCCATCGGGAACACCTCGCTCGTGCGACTGCGGCGGATCGTACCGCCGGACGCCGCGGAGATCTTCGTCAAGCTCGAGTGGGAGAATCCGACCGGCAGCGTCAAGGACCGGATGGCGCACGCGGTGATCTCGGCTGCTGAAAACGACGGCCGGCTGAAGCCCGGCGGCACCGTGGTGGAGTACACCGGGGGCAGCACCGGCGCCTCGCTCGCCCTGGTCTGCGCGGCCCGCGGCTATCGGATCCGCATCGTCAGCTCCGATGCATTCAGCCGCGAGAAGCTCGACCAGATGGCGGCGCTCGGCGCCGAGATCACGCTGGTCGCGAGTGAAGACGGCCGGACCACGAAGCAGCTCATCCTGAACATGATCGAGAAGGCGCGCGAGCTGAGCCGCGAGCCCGGCGTCTACTGGACCGACCAGCTCAACAACCACGACAGCATCGCGGGCTACTTCCCGCTGGCCGAGGAGATCTGGCGCCAGACCGACGGCCGGGTGGACGCGTTCGTCCACTGCGTCGGAACCGCGGCGTCCTCGCGCGGCGTCGCCACCGTGCTCAAGCGCCATCGGCCCGGCGTGCGGATCGTCGCCGTCGAGCCGGGCGAATCCCCGGTGCTGAGCGGGAAACCGCCCGGGCCCCACAAGATCGAAGGCGTGGGCATCGGCTATACGCCGCCGCTCTGGGAACCCTCGCTCGTGGACGAAGTAATCGCGGTGCCCACCGCCGAGGCGAAGGAAATGGCCCGCCAGCTGGCCCGCGAAGAGGCGCTGTTCGCGGGCACCTCGTCGGGGGCCAATGTCGTCGCGGCGATCGAGGTGGCGAAACGGCTCGGGCCCGGCCGCACGGTCGTCACGCTGATGGCCGACTCCGGACTCAAGTACCTCAATACCGACATCTATCGCCGCTCGACTGCCGGCGTCGGCTAGCCTTCGATCTTGTAGATCTCGCGACGGCCGTGATCCACGAGGTCGTGGTAGCCCTTCATGAGCGCTTCCATTTCCTTCATGGCGGTCTCGTTCTGCCCGCGCCCCTCGAACATGGCCTCGAGGTCCTGGAGGTCCTTCGCTTCCATCTCCGCGACGACGGTCCAGTAGCGCTCCGCACAGAAGTCCGTCATCACCTTCATGCGCGGCATGCCCATCGTTTCGCCGAGCTTGGACATGGCGAGGAACTTCTCGACGAGAGGCTTCACTTTGCCGGGCTTACAGAACATGATCTCGCGAACCAGAATCATGGCGCTCTCCTGTTTCGGGTAGGGGGTCAATGCGGACGACATCAACCGTAGCGCCGGCATCCTTTCACGGGCAAACAACGAGCCCCAGGGGCACCGCATCCGCATGGACGCGATGCCGAACACGTGACCTGGTCCCTCCTGGTGACCCAGGCCAGCGTTCAAACCCTGGGGCCGTACATCGAGCCCCATCCGTGGAGCTCTTATCAAAAGGGCGGGATCGAAAGCCGCCTCGTGATCTATTGCATGGTGCTCAGCGGAAGCAGCCAGTCGTCGACCGCGCGCTCCGCCTGTTCCGCGGCCATTGCGTAGCGCACCTGCAGGCGCCCGACGAGACGCTCCCGGCGGCCGTCGATGATGTCCAGATCATCGTCGGTCAGCCTGCCCCAGCGCTCTTTCGCGGTGCCTCGAATCTCGTTCCAGTGTCCCTGGATCTGATCCCAGTTCATGAAACTTCACCTCCTCGAATCTCACGCGGCCTCGTGTTGCATGAATGCCGGGGTCCGGCAGGCATTCACCGGGTCGGCGTGTTTTCCGACCGTCAGACCGGTCTGCGACCCTCGATCACCCGGATCAGGATCGACGCCAGTGCGAGCAGCAGCAGCACGTGAATGAAGCCGCCGAGCGTGTACGACGTGACCATGCCGAGCAGCCAGAGGAAGAGCAGGACGACTACGAGTGTCCACAGCATGATGGGTCCTCCTACCAGTTCGCGGACAACCGAATCCCCGATGCGATCGTCCGTCGAGGCTGCAAGGGCAATGGTCGTGCCACGTGCGCGCGTCGGGTGAAACCCATGTGGTTCAAGCTGCAGCGCCGTTCGGCGTCGCGGGAGGGCGCGCGAACGTTGTAGGACGGGGCTCGGATTTGTAGCCATTACATCCGGTTCACGATCGCGCGGAGGAGTTCGAGCAGGCCCGCGGCCAACCCGGTTCCAATCGCCGCGCCGACCAGGACGTCGCCGGGGTAGTGCACCCCGAGGTAGACGCGAGAGAATCCCACGATCGCTGCGAGCAGATAATACGCGGGCCATGTGCCGGGCAGGTTCGCGCTGAACAGCAGCGCGCCGGCGAAAGCGGCCGCCGTGTGGCCGGACGGGAAGGAGTAGTCCTCGGGCTGGGGGCCGGTCACCCGCGCGTGCACGTAGGCGCGGAACGGGCGCTTGCGCCGGAAGATCCGCTTGAGCGGATAGTTCACGATCAGCATCGTTCCCCACAGCACCGGAAGCGCCTCGGCGGCGGCGCGGATTCCGCCCGGAAAATCCTGGGTCATGTGGAGCGCGGCCACGATCGCCCAGCCCTCTCCGTAGTGCATCACCCGCGAGACAAGGAGCAGCCCGCGGTCCGCCCACGGGCCCAGCTGCATCTCGTTGATGCGCAGGAAGAGCGCGGCGTCGAGGGCGCCGAGAAACGTGGCCGGATGTCGCCACCAGCCCTGCAGGATCCAGGTCCGCGATCGCTGCGCGACCATCGTCTCCACGTTCTCGACCACCGCCTCGGGCGGAGGCCCGCCCTGCAGCGGGGCGGGCAGCAGGGGTTTCGGCGGCCCGGCCATCGCTGCTTCGGCTTCCACGAGTGCGACCTCGGGATCGGGCGGCGGCGGCACCGGACGAGGCACGCAGACGCGCAGCGCATGCGGCTTGAAGTCGAGCGTGACCGGGGTCCGGCCGAGCACCTCGCCATCCCCTTGAACCAGCATCGGTCCGTGGGTGCGAATGACCACACGCTCGCGGGCCTTGAGGAAATCCGATGCGGCATCGCGGCGATGCCGCCCGCTCAGGACACGCGGGACGAGCTTCAGGCTCTCGCGGAGTCCGCGCGCGCGGTAGATGCACACGTCGAGGATGCCGTCCGAAGGATCGATCGCGGGACCCCAAGTGAAGGACGGTGCGCCCAGCGCCCCGACGTTCGCCACCACCACCTGCCAGGCGCGGAAACGATGCTCCTCCCCGTCGATCGAGATTTCGAACCGGGCCGGACTCGCGCGCAGGAAGCGTTTCAGGAATTCGCGGGCATAGGCGAGCCGTCCGTGGCGGTTCCGCGCCTCGCGGGAGGTGTGGCGGATCATCTGGGCATCGACACCGATCCCGACCTGGGTCAGGACCGGCCGGTCGCCGGCGACCATCACGTCGAGCTCGAGCGTGTGATCGCCGCCGAGCGCCAGCGCGATCGCTGCCGGAAGGGAGAGCGGCAGCCCGAGATCGCGGGCGAGCACGTTGGCGGTCCCGGCGGGCACGATGCCGAGCACGGCGCTCGGACAACGCGGGCGCGCCCGCAACAGTGCGCCCGCGACCTGCGCGACCGTGCCGTCACCGCCCACCGCCACGAAGCGGCGGCAGCCGGCGGCGAGGGCATCGTGGATCCCGGACTCGATGCGCCGGCCGGATCCGGGATCGGAGCGCGTCTCGAGCAGCCGGTGCCCGTGATCGAGCGCGCTCAGCGCCACATCGAGCGTACTCCGCTCGTCGGGCCCGAGACGCGATGCGCCGGGGTTCACGACGACGAGGATCGGTTCCGGGTGCGGTGACGGTGCGGGCTCTGACGAAGCGGGCGTCATGGAGGTGTGTTCCGCGGCCATGTTCAAGGCCGCGGCCCGGGTTGAACGGGGCCGCGGCCGGGGGAATGTGCTGTGAGGTCCGGGCGCCGTGTGGAAGGCGCCCTCGCCTTTTTCAGAAACCGAATCCGAGACCCACGTTCATCGTCCAGAAGTCCGGATCGAAACTGCCGGTCGGGATGAGCGTGGTGTCCTGGTCCCTCAGCATCACGTAGCGGGCGCCGAGGTCGACCGTGGCCCCGGGTGTGAGCGGAATCCGGAAGCCTCCGCCCAGATGAACGCCGAATTCCTGCTCCGTCCTGTCGCTCGGGAGGGCGAGCACGTCCTGGTCGAAGTCGAAGGTGATGTTGTACATGCCCACACCTCCGCCCACATACAGGTACTGCACCGGCGCCGCATACAGGGACGCCGTGAGCGGCCACATCCGGAGCCTCAGCTGGTCGCCGAAGCGTGATTCGGTCCGGTACGACCCCTGGACCTCGCCCAACAGAAAGGGGGTTCCCAGCGGTGCGCGCAGAGCGAGTCCCGCCGAGAGTTCGGTTTCGTCGGTGTCGCTGTCCACCGGCCGCGAGAAGCCCACGGACGGAATGATCTCGGCACTGTGTGCCTCACGCGCCCCGACCCAGGCCAGCCCGATGACGACGAACGCCGCCATGATGAGGAAAACGAGCGCCGCGCTCGCGCTGAAATGACGAGTGTTCGAAGAATGAGTTGTCATGTTCCGCCTCCTACTCGGCCGTGTGGTTGCTGCTTCGTCCACGGACGTCCATGCGACGTGGACGATCCACCATCCTTCAGCAATGCGCAGGCCAGCCCGGGCGGATCGGACGGAAGCCGATGCGGCGCGGGCTTCTCGGGGGCGGAATGAGGAGAACACGACGGCCCGGGGCGGAGGGAAACCCGTGGTCGAATGCAGAACCTACAACGGCTGCCGCCCCCTCCCGGTCACCGTTCCGTGCATGGAATCGGTGCAGGCGGCGGAGTTGCGGGCGCGGCCTTCAAGTTGCAGAGGGCCAGGGTGGTCGCCGCGACGCAGGCATCTCCCCGACTCCCAGGATGCAGGTGGCGCGGCGACCCACTGACAACGAACGCACAAGGAGGCATCTCATGAAACTCAAGGCTTCGAACTCGGCAACAATGGTCGCGACGTTCGCGCTCGCGGTCCTGGGCGTGACGGCCTCGCACGCCCCCGTGCATGCCGAAACCACAAGACACATGGACGCAGACCTTCGTGCCGGCGTGTATACGGATGCGGAGGGACTCGCGATCGGTGGAGGGCTGTTGACCCCTCTGGGCTTGCAGTCCGGCTGGTTCTTCAATCCCAACATCGAGGTCGTGATGCCGGACGGCGATAACGTCCTCGCCCTGAACGGGGACTTCCACTACGACTTCCCGACGTCGGGGAGTCTCTCGCCCTATGTCGGCGGAGGCCCTGCGCTGCTTCACCGGAGCGGGGACACCAACCTCGGGTTGAATGTGCTCGCCGGCCTGGCCGGCCTGCAGGGAGAGGTTCGCCCGTTCGTTCAGCTCAAGGGTGTCTTCTCGGACAACAGCGACGTCGCCCTGATGGGAGGCGTGCGCTTCTAAGCAGAGCATGGTGATGCAAGACCTGGGCGGTGAGTCTATCGCAGGCAGCGGCTACCCTATCCGTGCCGATAACCGGTAGATTTCACCGCCCTTATTTCTTCATGGGGACCGGAGGTCTCAATGGACGTGTCGGCCGCGGGTGGCCACGACCGCTCCGCGGAGCTGGCTCGCGCGCTGCGCGAAATGGAGACGTTCAACAAGTCCGTTTCGCACGACCTGCGATCGCCGATCGGCGCCATCCTCAATTTCTGCGCGGTCCTCGAGGAGGACTACGGGTCGCGGCTGGATCCCGAGGGCCGCCGGTTGCTCGATCGCATCCGCGGCGCGGCCGGACGCGCCAACCATCTGCTCGATTCCCTGGCCGAGTATTCCGCGACCGACGCCGGACCCCGGAACGTGCGGCAGCTCGACATGAACGACCTCGCCGACCGGGCCTTCGCCGAAGCCCTTGGCCGCGATCCCTCGCCCGGCGTGCAGTTCATCCGCGAGAACCTGCCGGCCGCCATGGGAGACCCCGACCTCGTGGAACGAGCCCTGATCAGCCTGTTCGGCAGCGCTCTCCGCTTTTCCCGGAACGACACACCTCGCCTGATCCGGGTCGGGGCCTCGCCGGGCGATGGCGAGATCGTCTACCGGGTGGCCGGGAGCGGCGCCGCCGATTCCGAGCCCCGCACGGAACTGTCCGAGGCCTTCCGGCGGGTGCATGGTCATGACGTCGAGGGCGCGGGGCTCGGCCTGGCGATCGCCTCCAAGATCGTAGGCCGCCTCGGCGGCCGGGTCTGGGGGGAGAGCGACGGCGCCCGGGCCACCCTCTATTTCACCCTTCCTTCTCCGAGCATCCCGTAACGGGCCGGGTTATGCTTCTGGGCGGCATTGCCCCAGACCAACCGCTTTCGGACCGTGGGGGCACGCTCGGGAGGAGACCCCCCATGCAGTTCGGAAGGACGACATGACCCCCCGTGAAGGGCCGAGGACAGCGGCCGACACGCAACCCCGGCGGGTCGCACTGCTCGTCGACGACGACGCCGATTTCCGGGAATCGCTGGCGATCCTCGTGAGCCGCGAGAACTTCGAAGTGCGCCAGGCGTCGAGCCTGGCCGAGGCACGCGGGCACCTTAAAGATTCGGTCGACGTGGTGTTCGTCGACCTCGGTCTGCCGGACGGGCGCGGTCTCGACCTGCTCGAGGGCGAGCCGGCCGGCGACTCGCGGCCCGAGATGGTGGTGATCACGGGGAACGTCACCGCGGAGTCGGCGGTGGCGGCACTCCGCCAGGGCGTGCTCGACTACCTCAGCAAGCCGGTCGACCGGAACCGCCTCCGCGCGACGCTCGTGCACGTCGAGCGCACCCGCAACCTGCGGAGCGAGGTCGGCGAACTGCGCGAGGAGCTGCGCGAGCTCGGGCACTTCGGCCTGCTGGTCGGCCGCTCGGCGGGCATGACGCGTCTCTTCGACCTGATCGAGCGCGTGGCGCCCACGCGGGTCGCCGTGCTGGTGCTCGGCGAGAGCGGCGTCGGCAAGGAGCTCGTGGCCGAGACGGTGCACCGGATGAGCGCGCGCGCGCGGGAGCGCTTCCTCGCCGTCAACTGCGGAGCGGTGGCGCCCAACGTGATCGAGAGCGAGTTGTTCGGCCACGAGAAGGGCAGCTTCACAGGCGCCGACAAGGTGCGGCGCGGGTACTTCGAGGAGGCGAGCGGCGGCACGCTGTTCCTCGACGAGATCACCGAGATGTCGCCGGAGCTCCAGGTGAAGCTGCTGCGGGTGCTCGAGACCGGGAACGTGATGCGCGTCGGCGGCTCGGAAGCGATCCCGGTCGACGTGCGGCTGATCGCGGCGTCGAACCGCGACCCGGAACAGGCCGTGCGCGAAGGAAAGCTGCGTGAGGACCTCTACTATCGCCTCAACGTGTTCCCGATCGTGATCCCGCCGCTCCGCGACCGGCCGGACGACATGGAGCCGCTCGCGACTCATTTCCTCGCGATGTTCAACGAGCGCGAAGGCACCGAGAAGCGCTGGTCGCCGGAGGCGCTGCGGAAGCTCCGGAACTATTCGTGGCCGGGCAACGTCCGCGAGCTGAGGAACGTGGTCGATCGCGCCGCCATCCTTTCGGAGAGCGTGATCTACGACCCGCCACTTCCCCAGGGCGCCCCTCTGACCACCTCCGATCCGGAGACCGGGCCCAACCTCACCATTTCGCTCTCCGAGAGTCTCGAAGAGATCGAGCGGCGCGTGATCCTCGCGACGCTTCGCCTCACCGAGGGCGACAAGAAGGAGACCGCGCGCCGGCTCGGCATCAGCCTCAAGACGCTCTATAACCGGCTCAACGTCTACGAAGCAGCGGGTCGGATGGAGCCCGTGAAACCCGGCGCCTAACGGCGACTTCGCAGCGGCGCGCCTATCGCCGCTCGCCGCGCCTGTGGCAAGCTGAGAGCTTCTCTCATGGCGCCCGATTCTCCCATCGAAGCCCCTCGCCGCCGGCTTCCGGCATTCCTCCGCATCCTGGGGCTGACGGCAGCCGTCCTGATCCTGTTGCCGGTACTGGCTCTCGTCATCCTCCAGTTCCCGTTGCCGGCCCGCGGCGCCGCCACCGCGCTGATCCGCGCGCTGCCGACTTCGCGCGGCGCGCGCGTCGAACTGGCCGGGGTGCGCGGGAGCTGGATCACGTCGCTCGCGCTGACCGGGCTCCGCGTGACGCGCGGCGACACGCTGCTGCTCGCGGCCGACACCCTCGCGATCTCTTACTCCCCGCTCGAGCTGCTGCGACGGCGCATCGTCCTGGGCCGGGTCGAGATCCACGGCGGGCACTACGCGCTCGCGCCGCCCGACTCCTCGGAGAAGAAGGAGCCGTCGCCGCCACGCCCCCCGGCGAGCTGGCTCACCGGCGGCTTCTACCTGGGCCTGCCGATCCGGGTCGGACGGATTTCGGTCTCGCGCTCGACGTTCGTCCGGCTCGACGATTCGACCGGCGCGCGCGCCGAGCAGATCCGCCTCGAGGCGCGCGGCTTGGCACTCGGCGGCGGCCCGGCCGCGGTCACGCTCGACACGCTGGGCGCGCGGCTCCGCCCCCCCGGCCCCCTCGACCGCTGGTGCACGCTCGGCGCCCGCGCGGATCTGAGCGCGGAACGGCTGGAGCTGCGATCGCTCCACCTCCTCAGCGACTCGAGCACCGTCCAGGGCTCCGGCACCGTGATGCTCGCCCGCGCGCCGCGCGACACCATCCGCGACGCGGTGTTCGTGCTCGACGCCCGGCCGCTCGATCTAGCGGTCCTCGCGCTCTTCGGACCCGGCCTCTGCGCGCACGGCCGGGTCTTGACGCACGACGAGTTGCGCGGCGCCCGGGTCGA
>DAIUEO010000008.1:0-10541 GCA_036845125.1 Candidatus Eiseniibacteriota bacterium
CGATGGCGGGCAGCGTGCTCATGCTGGTCGCGATCCTGTGGCTCTACTTCCACCAGAAGGCGCTCACCGGCGTCGCCACCTTCGAGCTCGACGCCTTCTACCAGATGCCCATCACGCCGGACCAGCAGTTCTGGCTGTTCCTTGCGTTCGCGGTCGCCTTCGCGATCAAGGTGCCGATGTTCCCGTTCCACACCTGGCTCCCCGACGCGCACGTCGAGGCGCCGACCGCGGGCTCGGTCATTCTGGCTGCGGTGCTCCTGAAGATGGGCACGTTCGGATTCGTGCGCTACGCGATCCCGCTGTTCCCGAACGCCTCGGCCCAGCTCGCGCCGTGGATCGCCGGACTCGCGATCGTGGGCATCATCTATGGCGCGCTGGTCGCGATGGTGCAGCCCGATCTCAAGAAGCTGGTTGCCTATTCGTCGGTGAGCCACCTCGGCTTCTGCATGCTCGGGCTCTACGCCATGAACTCGCAGGGCTTCGCCGGCGCGATGATGCAGATGATCAACCACGGCATCTCGACCGGGGCGCTGTTCCTCCTGGTCGGCGTGATCTACGACCGGCGCCACACCCGCCTGATCGCCGACTTCGGCGGGCTGTGGAAGGTGCTCCCGGTCTACGCCACGATCTTCCTCATCGTGATGCTGTCGTCGATCGGGCTGCCCGGCACCAACGGCTTCATCGGCGAGTTCCTGGTGCTGCTCGGGGCGTTCCGCGCCGAAAAGTGGTGGGCGGTGCTGGCCGCGACCGGCGTGATCCTCTCCGCCTGCTATATGCTGTGGATGTTCCAGCGCGTGATCTTCGGTCCGGTGACGCACGCCGAGAACGAGAAGCTCTCGGACCTGACCGGACGCGAGCGGCTGGTGTTCGCGCCGCTCCTCCTGCTCATCTTCTGGCTCGGCGTCCAGCCGCAGCCGTTCCTCGATCGCATGCAGCCCGCGCTCGATCGCACGCTCCAGATCTCGCAGCAGCGCGCGGCGGCCACGGCCGCCGCCCAGACGACGGCGGAGGCGCGCCGGTGAACGGGCTGGCGGTGCCGCAGCTGATCGCGGTGGACTACTGGGCGCTCGGTGCGCTGATCGCGCTGGCCGCGGGCGCCATGCTGCTCCTGCTGCTCGAGTTCCTCCCGGCCTCCGCCAAGAGCGGCCGCGCCGCGTTCGTCTCGCTCGTCACCCTGGGCGCCGCCGCGTTCGCCGTGATCCGCGTGGCCGGCGACCGGCGCTCGCTCTTCGAGGGCATGTTCGTCCATGACGGCGTGACGGTGTTCTTCACGCTGCTGTTCTGCGCGATCGGCATCCTGTCGGTGCTCTGGTCGTGGGACTACCTGAAGCGCACGGGCATCAACCACGGCGAGTACTACGCGCTGATGCTCCTGGCCACGATGGGCATGATCATCATGGCCGCCTCGAACGACCTCATCACCATTTTCCTCGGCCTCGAGCTGATGTCGCTCGCGCTCTACGTGATGGTGGGCTTCCGGCGCGGCAGCCTCGAGTCCACCGAGGCCTCGCTCAAGTACTTCCTGCTCGGCGCCTTCGCGAGCGGGTTCCTGCTCTACGGGATCGCGCTCCTCTACGGCGCGACCGGCACCACGAACCTGCCGAAGATGGCGGCGTTCCTGATCGAGTCGCCGATGGCGAACAGCCCGCTGCTGATCGCGGGCGGCCTGCTGCTCCTCGTCGGGCTGGCGTTCAAGGTGGCGGCGGTGCCGTTCCACATGTGGACCCCCGACGCCTACCAGGGCGCCCCGACCTCGGTGACCGCGTTCATGTCGGTGGGCGCCAAAGCGGCCGGCTTCGCCGCGCTGGTGCGGGTCGCGCTGCAGATCCTGGGCGACATCCAGGTCGACTGGAAGCCGCTGATCTCGGGGATCGCGATCCTGACCATGACCGTCGGCAACGTGACCGCGCTCTTCCAGAACAACGTGAAGCGCATGCTCGCCTACTCGAGCATCGCGCACGCCGGCTACGTGCTGGTGGCGATCGTGGCCGGCGGCCGTGACGGCGGCTCGGCGGCGCTGTTCTACCTCGCCGTCTACTCCTTCATGAACCTCGGCGCCTTCGGCATCCTGACACTGCTCGGGAAGGACGGGGAGGAGCGGGTGCTGGTCTCGGACCTGAACGGGCTCGGCTTCCGCCAGCCGTTCCTCGCGCTCGCGATGAGCGTGTTCATGGTGTCGCTCGGCGGCATCCCGCCGACCGCCGGCTTCATGGGCAAGGTCTACGTGTTCGGCACCGCACTCGCCGCCGGCCACGTCGGCCTCGTGGTGATCGGCGTGCTCAACAGCGTGGTCTCGGTGTTCTATTACCTGCGCATCACGGTCGCCATGTACATGGAAGAGCCGCGCGGCGAGCCCACCCACATCTCCTGGGCGCTGCCCTCGGCGCTCGCGCTCTTCGTGAGCGTGGCGCTCACGCTGTGGTTCGGCCTGCAGGCCACCGGCCTGCTCGAGCAGGCGCAGCGCTCCGTCCTGAGCCTGATGTAATCGCGGAAGACCAACCCGGGCGTCCCTCGGTTCCTCGGAACCAGCCCGGGTGATCTCCCTCAGCTCCGCCTCGACATCCTTCCTCGGCAGGGCGTCAATTCACCACGGTCACCCGCGCCATTCGAACTTCGGTACCCTGCACGAGCCGCACCAGGTAGAGGCCCGGCGGCGGCGCGCGACCGGTGGAGAGCTCCACGACGTGTGGTCCGGCTCCCAGCGCGCCGACTTCGCGAGTCACTACACGACGACCCAGGATGTCGAGCAACTCGAGGTGTGCGGGCGTCGATGAGGGCAAGGTGAAGGACACGCTCAAACGGTCTCCGTGCGACGGGTTCGGCCACACGCCCACGAGCACGAGCGAAGGAGCGCCGCCGCCTGGCACGTCCGTGGTGCTCGAGACCACTCGGAGGGTCTCTGCCGCCGAGATGCTACCCAGGAGTTTGCCGTCGCCTTTGTAGACCGCGGTCTGTGGGCGGTCTCCGAGATGCTGGCTGACCACGACCAGGCTGGCCACGCCCCCACTCACCGGCGAGGTTCCGAGAAGCGTCGTGCCGTCGAAGAACCGGACGGAGTCGGACGGAACTCCGTAGCCCGGAGAGGGAACCGACACGGTCGCCGTCAGCGTGAAGGGCGAGCCCAGGACCGTGGGGTCCGGTCCGGCTGCCAACACCGTCCGGGTCGGCACGAGGCCCAGCAGCACCGACACGGTGTCACTGAGGAAGTTCGCCACCGCCAGGTCGAGCCGTCCGTCGCCGCTCACGTCCCCGATCGCCACCGAGCGGGGATTCGTTCCGGTCGTGAAGTCGGTCTTGGCCCCGAACCCGCCCGTGCCGTTGCCAAGCAGCACCGACACCGTGTTGGAAGCGAGATTCGCCACCGCCAGGTCAGGTCGTCCGTCGCCGCTCACGTCCCCAATCGCGACCGAGCGGGGATTCGTCCCGGTGGCGAAGTCGGTCTTGGCCCCGAAACCGCCCAGGCCGTCGCCGAGCAGCACCGATATCGTATTGGAAGAGAAATTCGTCACCGCCAGGTCGGGTTTCCCGTCGCCGCTCAAGTCTCCGATCGCCACCGAGAAGGGATTCGTCCCGGTGGCGAAGTCAGTCTTGGCCCCAAAGCCGCCCAAGCCGTCGCCGAGCAACACCGACACCGTGTTGGAACCGAAGTTCGCCGCCGCCAGGTCGGGCTTTCCGTCGCCGCTCACGTCCCCGACCGCCACCGTGCGGGGGTTCGCGCCGGTCGTAAAGTCGGTCTTGGCCCCGAATCCTCCTGCGCCGTCGCCGAGCAACATCGACACCGAGCCGGAAGCGTCGTTCGTCGCCGCCAGGTCGGGCTTCCCGTCGCTACTCACGTCCGCAATCGCGGCCGAAGTGGGGCTGGTCCCCGTCGTGAAGTCGGTCTTGGCCCCGAAGCCGCCCACTCCGTTGCCGAGCAACACCGACACCGTGCTTGGGGTGAAATTCGCAGCCGCCAGATCGGTCTTTCCATCGCCGCTCACGTCCTGGAGCGCCACCGAGCGAGGATTGAGCCCGGTCGCGAAGTCGGTCCTGGCTCCGAAGCCGCCCGTACCGTTGCCGAGCAGCGCCGAAACCGTGCTGGAATTGAAGTTCGCCACCGCCAGGTCGGGTGCGCCGTCGCCGCTCACGTCTCCGATCGCCACTGCGATCGGGCCGCTTCCTGTCGCGAAGCCGGTCCTGGCTCCGAAGCCGCCGGCGCCATTGCCGTAGAGCACCGACACGCTGTGGCCGTTCTCGTTTGCCAGCACCAGGTCGGTCTTGCCATCGCCGCTCAAGTCCCCGATCGCCACCGAGAACGGATTCGCTCCGGTTGCGAAGTCGGTCTTGGGCCCCAACCCGCCCGTCCCGTCGCCGAGGAACACCGACACGTTGCTCGAAGCGTCGTTCCCCACCGCCACGTCGGGGATCGCGTCACCGTTCAAGTCTCCAATCGCGACCGAGCGGGGATTCAGCCCGACGGTGTAGTCGGTCCTGGGCCCGAACCCGCCGGCGCCGTCGCCAAGCAGCACCGACACCGAGAGGCTGCCGAGGTTGCTGACCGCCAGGTCCGGCCGGGCATCGCCGTTCAGGTCCCCGATCGCGACCGCGCGGGGATAGACACCCGTCGCGAAGTCGGTTTTGGGTGCGAAACCACCGACGCCGTCGCCGAGCAGGATCGAGACGGAGGCGGAGTTGGAGTTGGTCACCACCAGGTCGAGCTTGGCGTCGTCGTTCAGGTCCCCGATCGCGACCGCGCGTGCCGCCAGTCCGGTCGTGAAGTCGGTCTTGGGCCCGAATCCGCCCACGCCATCGCCGAGCAGCACCGACACCGTGGCGACGTCGAAGTTCGCCACCGCCAGGTCGGGCTTGCCGTCGCCGCTCAAATCCCCGACCGCCACCGAGCGCGGGTTCTGCCCGGTTCCGAAGTCGGTCTTGGCCCCGAACCCACCGGCACCGTTGCCGAGCAGCACCGACACCGTGTTGTCATTGGCGTTCGCCACCGCCAGATCGGGCTTGCCGTCGCCGCTGAGATCGCGGATCGCGACCGAGTGGGGGCCGCCCCCGGTCGGGAAGTCGGTCTTGGGTCCGAAGCCGCCGACGCCGTCGCCCAGCAGAACCGAAACCGTGCCGGATATCTGGTTCGCCACCGCCAGGTCGGGCTTACCATCGCCATTGACGTCCCCGATCACCGCGGAGCGGGGATTCACCCCGGTTGGGAAGTCGATCCGGACCCCGAGGGTGAAGCAGTGCGCCATCACCGGCGCGAGCTGAGAAGCGAGGACGAACCCGCTCCAGGCAAGCAGTGCGGTTCCGAGCGGGCGTCGCGCGGCCGGCTCGAGAAAAGAGGAACGAGGGATCATGACGGCCTCCGATTCAGGGTGCCAGGCGCTGATTCACGGGATCCCTGCACGAAATGCGTGCACGCGGGCATGAGCGGTCCATTTCCAGGGTGGAATTGTGTCACAGACCTGGCGGGCTGAATACCGCTACATGAGTTCCACGCGGTGGGGATCGGCCGGCGGCTCCAAGTGGGTCCTGAGCCTTGATGTAGGTCCGCGGCTCAGCGCCCGGACTCGATCGCCCGCAGCATCTGCTTCCTCACCGCGTCCTTGGGCTCGATCGTCAGCGATCGCCTCAAGTGCATGATCGCCTCGTCGCGCCGACCCTCGATCAGCGCCAGGTTGGCCAGCAGCTCCTCGGCGTTGGCGTGGCGGTCCGATTCCGCGATCACGCGCGCGAGCTCCCCACGCATCGCCCGGCGCAGCGCGGAATCCCGCACGCACGCTTCGCCGATCACCCCGAGCCGGTCGTTTCCGGCGGGCAGGATCCGGTAGCCGTTCCGGTTCGCGACTGTCGCGAGTGCACCGGTGCGGCGCACCAGCACGAGTGCCACGTCGTCCTGGAACACCAGGGCCCACGTGGAGTCGGCATCCAGGAAGTCGGGGAGCCGGTTGGAATCGAACGTGCGGCGTGACAACAGCGCCCATTCGAAGCGGAACTTCGAGTCCAGCTCGGCCCAGTACTCCGGACGCTCGAGTGAGAACGTGTAGAGGCGGCGCGTCTCGCGGGTGCCGGCCTGGTGGACGTCCATGAACGGCAGGCGCTCCTTCTCGGGCCAGAAGCGGTAGAGGAGATAGCCGCCGGTGGAGAAGGTGTTGTACGAGCGCCCGCGGATGCCGAGCCGCTCGATGGCGTCGCAGGCTTTGACCGGTGCGGAGTCCGGCTCGATCCCGACGCCGTGGCGGCGCGTCATCCACGAGGGCAGCGCGACTGCGATGCAGACCGCCACGCAGAGTGCCGCCCGTGCCGGCTCGAGGCGCGGCAGCCGCGGTGCCCATGCGGCGGCGAGCTCGTCGAGGGCGCGCGCCATGAAGGGGAGCGAGACCAGCGCGAGGAACCCGACGAAACGCACCGCGGTGAACGCGAACGGCACGAACAGCAGGCAGAGCAGGATCTCGACGAGGTCGGCGCGGCGGCGGGTCGCGCGCCACAGGATGAGGGCCGGCCAGCCGAAGACGACGAGCGGGACCCCGTCGAGCACGTGCTCGTTCCAGCGGATCGGCTGGAGCTCGCCGATCGTCCGGTAGATCGGCTCCGACGCCTCGCTGCCGAGGAAGCGGAACGGCTCGGCGAGCGCGCGCACGCCGAAGGGATTGAGGAACGAGACGGCGAGGCCGGCGAGTCCGACCGCGATCAGGCGGAAGCGCGACGCGCCGGGTAATGAGCGGTCGAAACCATCCCGCAGCGCGTACACGCCGAGGATGGCGAAGCCGAAGTGGTAGGAGAGGTGGCAGTTGATCCACACGAGCGCGAGCGGCATGAGCAGCAGCGAGCGATCGGGGCCGCCGTTCCGGCGCGTCTCGAGGATCCAGATCTCGATCGCCATCAGCACCGCCACGATCGTCTCGGGGCGGATCTGCGAGCGCTCGCGGTAGGCGAGCGCGGCGATCACCACCGCGAGCAGGGGTGCGAGGCCGCGCGCGCCCATGCGGCGCGCGGCCGCCAGCAATAGCGCGAGCGCCGACAAAGTCGTCAGCCAGCGCCACACGAAGAGCCCCCACACGCCGCCCCACTTCCAGAACGGGTAAACCAGCACGCGGAAACCCCACGAGGGGTTCACGTCGGGGGCGCCGTAGGTGGGCCAGGTCCAGAGCTGCGTGGTGGGGACCCAGCGCGATTCCCAGATCATCTGCCCGACCCTGAGGTGCTGCCACATGTCGGGTTCCCAGAGCGGGAAGGTGACCGCGACCGCCGCACACAGAAACGCGATGGTCGCGGCGATGCGCCTCATCCGGTGGAGGCGTCGGGCCAGCGGAGAATCAGCGCCTCGGCGGCATCGCCTGGCCCAAGTCGCGCCGCGGCTTCCGGGATCACGGTGAGCGCGTGGGCGCGCGACTGCGGCGAAAGGTGTCCCGAAGTCTGGTCGCCGGCGGGCGTGGCCCACCAGGAGCCATCGCTGAGCGCGAGCGTGGTGCGCACGAAGTCGGTGCGACCGGCGCGGGACTCGACCGCCTCCGCGAGGCGCACCGGGAGCCGGGGCCGGTCGAGCGCCGCATGTCCCGTGAGCTTCCGCAATGCGGGGCGCACCAGGGCCTCGAACACGCACGCGACCGATGCCGGGTTGCCGGGCAGGCCGAAGAAGAGCTTGCCGCGCGGAGCGCCGAACGCCTGGGGCTGGCCCGGCTTCATCGCGACCCGCCACCATTCGACCCCGCCCAGGCGGTCGAGGCTCATCCGCACCGGGTCGAAGGCGCCCATCGAGATTCCGCCCAGCGTGATCACCACGTCGGATTCGTCGAGCGCCCACGAGATGCTCTGCGCCACCCGATCCGCGCGGTCTTCGAGGCGCGTGGCGTGGATCACGCGGCAGTGCGCCTCCTCGAGCAGGGCGCGCATCATCGGCAGGTTGCTGTCGCGGATCGACCCGGAAGAGAGCGCTTCGCCGGCCTCCACCAGCTCGTCGCCGGTCGAGAACACCGACACCTTGGGGACGCTGCCGACCTCGACCTCTCCATGTCCCATGGCGACGAGCAGCGCGAGATCGTGCGGCGACAGCTCGCGGCCCGCCGCGAGCGCGGCGTCACCGGCGCGGACGTCGCGGCCCGCCTCGCGGACGTTGGCTCCGGCGGCCGGCGGCGCGCGGAAGCGCGCGAAGCCCTCGGGGCAGGTGGGATCGTCGTCGTGGGTGATGACGTCCTCGATCGGCACCACCGCGTCGGCGCCGACCGGCATTGGCGCGCCGGTCATCACCATCACCACGCCGTCCGCGGGCAGCGCACCGGCGTCCATGCCCGCGGCGATCACACTCACGACCGCGCGCGACACCGGCGTGGCGTCGGACGCACCGGCGAGGTCGGCGCTCCGGACCGCGTAGCCGTCCATCGAGGAGTTCCGGAAGCGCGGGAGGTCATGCGGGGCGATCGCGTCGAACCGCAGCGCCCGCCGCAGCGCGGCGGCCACCTTCACGCGCTCGGCCGGGAGCGGGCGCACCGCGGCCAGGACCTCGTCGCGTGCCTCGGCGTAGCGGAGGGTCCTACGCGTTCCGGCGGTAGGGGCCACGACGTCCTCCGCTTTTCTCCCAGAGCGCGATCTCGCCGATGACGATCCCGCGGTCGGCGGACTTGAGCATGTCGTAGAGCGTGAGGGCGGCGACCGTCACCGCGGTCAGCGCCTCCATCTCGACCCCGGTGCGCGCGCTCGTGGTCACGCGGGCCTCGATGGCGATCGCATCGCGGCCGAACTTGAACGCGATCTGGATGCCGTCGATCGGCACCGGATGGGCGAGTGGGATCAGCTCGCTGGTGCGCTTGGCGGCGAGCACACCGGCGAGATGGGCGGTCGCGATCACGTCGCCCTTGGCCGCCCGGCCCTCACGCACCAGGGCCACCGTGGCGGGTTCCATGGTCACTCGGCCGCGGGCGACCGCGACGCGGCGGGTGACGGGCTTGGCGCCCACGTCCACCATGCGCACCCGGCCTCCAGCATCGAGGTGGGTGAGGCGGCCCTTCGCGGGTGTGCGGGACGGGCGCTTCGTGCTCGATCGTTTCACGGCGGGCGACATTAGGTGCGGCTCCGATCACGCGTCAATCGCGGCACCGTTTGACACCTTCCGGTGGCTTACCTAGGTTCCGTGCCGCCCAACCCCATGTCCTCGCTCCGCTACCCCATCTCCACACGTCACGCCTTCGCGCTCGCCTTCGATCTCGCCGTGAGGCGGGATCCGGTGCACTCGCTGCTGGTGCCCCTGCTGCTCCGCTCGCCGTGGATCGTGACCATCGCGATGCTGCCGCCGATGGACGAGTCGGACCAGCCGATGCGCGTGCTCCTGCTGTCGACGCTGGCGAGCGCCGGGGACTTCCTGATGCTGCTCCTCACCACCGCCATGCAGCGTTTCCGGGCGCGCTCGGTGTTCAACACCCCGATCACGGCCCGGCCGGCGCCGGCGATCGACTGCTACGCGCAGGGACTCGGCCGGATCCTGTGGCTGCTGCTCACCGAGGTCGTGCGGAACCTCCTGCTGGTGTTCGCGACGTTCTTCTTCATCGTTCCCGGGATCTACCTCGGCTACCGGCTCGCGTTCTCGACCGAGGCGGTGGTGCTGAACGAGCCCCACATGGCGGGGTCGCTCCAGCGGTCGTTCAAGCTCACCGAGAAGCGCTTCGAGCGCTGGCTCGAGATGGTGGCGCTCTCGGTGCTGATGATCCTCGGCGCCGCGCTGCTGACCGCGATCCTGGCCGTGACCATCCAGGGGATCGGGATCGCGACGTGGGTCGTCGTGCTGTGGCTGCTCGTGGTGGCGCTCACGCCGACCATCCAGTACGCGTGGACGTTCTTCTACCTGCGGCTCGTCGAGGTGGAGGATCCGCCCATCCAGGAAGTCGGTCCGATGTACGCGACCTCCCTTCCGGCCGCCGTGGACGTGCCCGCCGGCAACGGCGGACCGGCCATCACCAACGGCGCCCCGGTAGGCCCGCCGCCGGCCGTGGTTTGAGGCCCGGCGCTTTCAATTTGAAACGGTAAGCCCTACTCATCATAGTCGTGGCTCAGGTGAGCCATGCCGACGACCCGCCAGCTGCCCCCCGCCACCGCTGAAACGCGTCGGGGAGCGCGCGCCCCCGCGGGGGCCCAACCCACCGACGCTGGTGACCGGCTCCATGGGATCGTGGGCGCGAGCCCGAAGATGCAGCGCATCTTCCGTCTCGTTTCCAAGGTGGCCCAGACCGACAGCACGGTGCTCGTCACCGGGGAGAGCGGGACGGGGAAGGAGCTGATCGCGCGCTCCATCCACCTCCAGTCGCGGCGCGGCGATGGACCGTTCGTTCCCGTGAACGTCGGCGCGATCCCCGAGACGCTGATCGAGAGCGAGCTCTTCGGTGCGGTGCGCGGAGCGTTCACCGGTGCGAATTCCGACCGGACCGGCCTCGTCGAGGAGGCGAACCGCGGCACGCTGTTCCTGGACGAGATTGGCGACATGCCGATTCTTATGCAGGCGAAATTGCTGCGCGTGCTGGAGGAGCGGCAGGTGGAGCGGGTGGGCGGCGACCGCACGATTCCGGTGGATG
>DAIUEO010000008.1:10551-15560 GCA_036845125.1 Candidatus Eiseniibacteriota bacterium
GAGAACGGCGAGGTGCGGCGGCTCGGTGACCAGACCACGCGGCTCGTCGACGTTCGCGTGGTGGCGGCGACCCATCGCGACCTCCAGGCCGAGGTCGCGGCCGGCCGCTTCCGCCAGGATCTCTACTACCGGCTCAACGTCGTTCAGATCGACCTTCCCCCGCTCCGCGAGCGGCGCGAGGACATCGGGCTCCTCGCCGCGTACTTCCTCGACCGTTACGCGGCGCGCGCCGGGCGGGCGGCGATGAGCTTCTCGGCGGAAGCCGAGGCCCTTCTGGAGCGCCACGACTACCCGGGGAACGTCCGCGAGCTGGAGCACGCCATCGAGCACGCGGTCGCCGTCGCCGACGGCAGCGTGATCGGGGTCGCCGACCTGCCGGCCGCGGTGCGCGCTCCGCGCCTGCTGCCCGCGCACCACGCCACGACCGGGCCGGCGCCCGCGGCCGCTCCCGTCGAGAAGCCGCGCGAGATGTGGTCGCTCGAGGAAGTCGAGCGCGAACACATCGTGCGCGTGCTCGAGGCGCTCCACGGCAACGTCACCCAGGTCGCGCACCGTCTCGGCATCTCGCGCACGACGCTCTGGCGGAAGATGCGCGAGTACGGCCTCAAGCGCGGGAGTCCGTGAGTGGCCTCCGAGCGCAAGTACTACGACGACTCCTACACGCGCCGGTTCACGGCGCGCGTCATCGAGGCTGGTGCGCACGCCGGGCGCCCGGCGGTCGCGCTCGAAGCCACGTACTTCTACCCGGAGAGCGGCGGGCAGGAAGCCGACCGCGGCCGCATCGGCGCCGCGGCGGTGCTCGACGTCCAGGCCGACGACGGCGGCCCGGTGTGGCACGTGCTGGGCGAAGCAGCGCCCGCGGCCGGCAGCGAGATCGAGGCGGAGATCGACTGGGCGCGCCGGTTCGACAACATGCAGCAGCACACCGGCCAGCACATCCTGTCGGCGGCGTTCGAGCGGGTGCTGAACGCTGCGACCGTGAGCTCCCATCTCGGCGAGGAGAAGAGCTCGATCGAGGTGGCGCGGGGCGACATGGACTGGAACACGGTCGCGAACCTCGAAGCGGCAGCCAACGAGATCGTGTGGCGCGACCTCGCGGTCGAGCGCCACTGGGTCGACGAGTCGGAAATCGGACGCTGGAAGCTGCGCAAGCCTCCGGTCGCGCGCGGGCGCATCCGCATCGTCGAGATCCCGGAGTGGGATCTCTCGGCATGTGGCGGAACCCACACGCAGCGCACCGGCGAGGTCGGGATCATCAAGATCGTCCGCTGGGAGAAGGTGCGCGGCAACCTGCGCTTCGAGTTTCTATGCGGAGGGCGGGCATTGCGCGATTACGCATGGCGCGCCGAATCTCTGCTCGAGGCGGCGCGCCGGCGCACGCTGTCCGAACGCGAGCTGATCGCCCACCTCGAGCGCGCTGCGACCGAGCGCGACGATCTCAAGCGCCAGCTACGGGACGTCACCGCGAAGATCCTCGCGGCCGAGGCGCGCGAGAGGGTGGGCGATCCGCCGCGGGGCGTGACGGAGCACCGTCCGACGTGGTCACGCGAGGATGCGCGCACGTTCGCCATCCAGTGCCTGGCTGCCGGGGCGCCCTGGGTGTGCGCGAGCGCCGGCGCGCCGGAACCGGTGCTGGTCGCGGCGCGGCCGCGGGCCAGCGGAGTCGATCTCAAGAGTCTGTTGCCGGAGCTGCTGGAGCGGACCGGTGGGAAGGGTGGCGGCAGCCCGGACTTCCTGCAGATCGCGCCGGCGGACGGGGCCAGAGCGGAGGCGGCGTGTCGCTGGATCTCCGAGCGGCTCTTAGCGGGCGCCTGAAGGCCCGAGCGCTCGCGATCGCCGCGTTCGCCTCGAGCCTCGCGACCTCGGCGGGTGCTGCGCCCGCTTCGTGGACCGAGCGCTTCGCGGCCGAGACCGACACGGTCCTCTTCTTCTCGCCCGAGGGCGCGCTGTGGAAGGCGCCGTTTTCGAATGCCACGGCCGAGACCCTGTGGACGCCCGCCGGCCACGAGCGGCTCACGCGGCTGGCGGTGAGCCCCGACGGCGCGCGCGTCGCGTGGATCACGAGCGGCAGCGAGCAGGACACCGTGCGACTCTGGACCGCACGTACGCGGCCCGCGATGCCGCGCGCGCTCTACTTCTCGTTCCGCCCGGGCTCCGAGGGGCGCGTTCACTACGAAGCCGCGGCGCCAACCACCTCCGACGGAAACGCGCGCGGCGCCCGCTTCGTCACCTCCTCGCCGCGGCTCCTGCGATCGGCGAGCACGCCGATGGCCTGGATGCCGGACGGATCGGCGCTCGCCTTCGGATACTCGGACGGCGTCGCGATGATCCCGGCGGAATCGGGCCCGGCGGTTCCCGCCTTCGACCTGCCCGTCGTGTCCCTGGAGTGCCTCGATCCCGCGTCGGTTTTTCTCGCGGAATTCGCCGCGCCCTCGTCCGCCGGCGGCGATGCGAAGCCTTCCGAGGCGAAGCATTCCGCCTGGCACCTGCTCTATCCGGCGCCGGGCCGCTGGCATGCGTTCCCGGTCGAGGACATCGGGAAGGGCATCCCGTGGGTCGCCAGCAGCACGACGCTCTGGTGGGCGCGGGGAACGGAAGTCCACACCGCGCACGCTCACGATCCCCGGCGAACCACGGCGGCGAAAATGCGCACCGACGTGGTGGGACTCGCGCGCGATCGCGCCACTTCGGCGATCACGATTGCGGCCCTGGACGAGATTGCGCGGCTCGAATCGGAATCGGCCCCGCCGCGCCGGCTGAAGGCGCTCGCCCTGCCGGCCCGCCGGATGATGGAGGATCCGGTTTCCGGGACCTTAGGCGTAGTGGCCGGCGACAGCCTGGTGCTGCTGCAGGGCGACTCCGTGCGGGTCGCCGCCCTCAAGGGCCTGGATGCGACGGGTATCGCCAGCGTCGACGGGCGCACGCTGATCTGGGGGGTGCAGCAGAAATCGGACGATCCCGCGGTGGCCTGGCTCGAGCCGGGTGCGCGCGAGGTTCATCGCCTTGAGTTCCCCAGAAAGAAGGGGACGCTGACCCTCGTACCGGGACGGCGCTGGATGCTGCTGGCGGATACCGGCGGCAAGCCACCCGGGACCTTCCACATCCTCGAGCTTTCGAGCGGTACTTGGAGCGAGATCCGGAATCCAGGCATCGCGGGCTGGGAGCCGCTCAGTCCCAAGCAATGAAAAGGCCCCCGGAGCGGTGGGCTCCGGGGGCCAATGTTCGGCTGGGGTTGCTTACTTGGTGCGCCGCCCGCGCACGGCTGCCGCGGCAGGACGCCGCGCCGCCGGACGCTTGCCCGGGCGCGCGCGTTCCACCGGCCGCGTTCCCGGCTTGTGCGGGCGCACCGCGCTCGCCACCGGTGGGCGTCGCGTCACTCCGTTGGTCGCCGGTCGGACCGCGTTGGCCGCGGATCGCACCGCCGGGCGCCCTCCGTTGCGGCGCTCCGCGATGCGCGCTGCCGCCACCTTCACTCCGGCCGCCGGGGCTGCGGGCGCCGGCTTGGGCGCCGGCGGCTCCTCCACCACGCGATGCGAACCCGGCACCATGGCGTAGTCGAAATCCGGCAGCACCACGCGCGGGATCGCGCGGCCCAGGAAGCGCTCGATCGCGTCCACGTGCTTCTGCTCTTCCGGGCTCATGAGCGTGAACGCGTCACCCACCGGCTCGCCGCGTCCGCCGCGTCCGAGACGGTGCACGTACTCCTCCGGGGATCCCGGCACATCGACGTTGATGACGTGCGCCGTGCCGGCCACGTCGAGGCCGCGCGCCGAGGTGTCGCTGGCGAACGCGATCTGCACGCGCCCGCGACGGAGGTCCTCGAGCACCGCGTCACGATCGGCGGCGCTGCCGTGGTCGTCCATGATCGCCACCGCGTAGCCGCGATGGCGGAGCTGACGGGCCAGCCGCTCGGCGGTCGTCTTGGCGCGCGTGAACACGATGGTGCTGCGCACCTCGGCGCGGGCCAGCATGTCGTCGAGCAGGTCCGGCTTGAGATCCTTGTTGACCGGATAGACGGCCTGGGTGATCCCGGTCGAAGGCTTGCTCGCCGGAGCGACGTCGACGCGCACCGGCTCGACCAGCGCTTCCTTGGCGAGACGATTGAGTTCGGGCGGCATGGTCAGCGTGAAGAGCAGCGTCTGCCGGGTCTCGGGCAGGAGCTTCAGCAGCTTCCGAAGATCGGGAGCGAGGCCCAGCGCAACCATGCGGTCGGCCTCCTCGAGCACGAGGATCTCGACGTCCTCGAAGTTGATGGCGCCGCGGGCATGCAGCTCGATCAGGCGGCCCGGCGTGGCGACCAGCAGGTTGATGGTGTTCTCGCGCAGCATGCGCTCCTGGGCCTGGAGCGGCGTGCCAGTGAACACGACGCCGATCTGGACCTCGCAGAAGCGCGCGTAGTCCCGTGCCCGGGTCTCGACGTACTGGGCGAGCTCACGGGTCGGAACGAGCACGATCCCGCGCAGCCGCGACGAACGGTCGAGCAGCCGCGAAAGGATCGGCATCAGGTATGCGCCGCTCTTCCCCGAGCCGCTCTGGGCGACCCCGATGAGGTCGTTACCCTGCAGCACGATGGGAATGGCTTTGCTCTGTATGGCGGTCGGCTCGGTGAGGCCCGACGCCCGGATTCCCTTGAGAATCGGCGTGGGCAATCCGAAGGACGCGAACGTCACGGACCCCTCCAGCGATACATCGATCATGGTCATGAAACCGCCCCCCAATGGACCCCTCCATGAACCCGCGAGGCAGTAGTCAGTCCCACAGAGTAGGGAGGTTGACGTGGTCCGGCAACGACTATCATGAATTAGACGAAAAAAAGTGTGTCCGGACCGCATCAATTGCGGGCGCAACGCAATTCTTGGTCGCGTCGGTTCAGAGATTGTCAAACGGCGGCAGTTTTAGACCTCGCTCGCGACTGACAATGGGGACAGAAGAATGTCGATCGCTGTCCCTGGACGATGCGTCGGATGAGCGTTCCGCAGCGTCTGCAGGCTTCCCCGGCGCGGTCGTAC
>DAIUEO010000008.1:15570-18595 GCA_036845125.1 Candidatus Eiseniibacteriota bacterium
CGACGATCCCTCGACTGGCAACCCGGGCAAAAGTACGTCGAACGCTGGCCCTGGACGATCCGCCGGATCGAGCGGCCACACCGCCGGCACGGCTGGTTGGCCCGGTCGTAGACGAGGAGCTGGTCGCCGTAGAGACCCGGTTCGTTCCACAGCGTGCGATACGCACTGAACGTCGTGCCCATGCGCGCGACGGCTTCCCCGAGAACGAGCGCCGTCTCCTTCGCGATGCGATCCCACGCTTCCTTCGGCACCGCGCGCGCGGGCCGGCGAGGATCGACGCCCGCGCGGTGCAGGATCTCGCTCGCGTAGATGTTTCCGATCCCCGCCACGCGGTTCTGGTCGAGCAGGAAGTTCTTCACCGCGACCTTGAGTCCCTTCGCCCGCGATGCGAAGAACTCGCCGTCGAGCGGGCTCGCGAGCGGATCGGGACCGAGCAGCGAGAGCGCCGGGTCGTCCTTCAGCTTCGTCGTGTCCACGGCGCGCAGCAGGCCGAACCGGCGCGGATCCTGGAACCAGAGCTTGCTGCCGTCCGCGAAGGTGAACTTCACGTGCACGTGGATGAGCGTGCCATCGGGATCGCCGGGATAGAAGAGCCAGCGCCCGCTCATGCCGAGATGGGAGAGGAGCGTGACGCCACCGCTGAGATCGAGCATCAGGTACTTGCCGTGGCGGCGGGCCTTCTCGATCGAGCGCCCGCGCACCCGCGCGGCGAGCCCGCGCGGGATGGGTTCGCGCAGCTTCTTGCCGGAGAGCCGGATCTCGGCGATGGCGCGGCCGAGCGCGTGCTCGGCGAGCATGCGGCGCACGGTTTCGACTTCGGGTAGTTCGGGCATGGGCCTCCAGTATGGCCGGGCCGCACCGGGCTTTGCACGCGGCCGGAGCGCGTGGCATTCTGCCCGCTCACGGATGATTCCCCGCTTCAGGATGGAGCGTCGATGAAGCCGATATCGCGAACGCGGCCTTTCCTTCGAACACCGGCCGGTATCGAATCGCCGGCCGTTCCCGCCGCGCGGAGGTCCCCTGGACCCGACGACCCGCAGCGCGACCAAGGTCGCCGCAGTGACTCCGATCTTCTGGATCATGAAGATCGCCGCCACCACGCTGGGCGAAACCGGCGGCGACGCCGTCTCGATGTCGATGAACCTCGGCTACCTCGTCAGCACCGCGATCTTCGCGGTCGTGTGCGTCATCGCCGTCGCCGCCCAGATCAAGGCGGAGCGGTTCCACCCGGCCCTCTACTGGATCACCATCATCGCCACCACGACGGTCGGGACGACGCTGGCGGACTTCGCGGATCGCTCGCTGGGCATCGGGTACGCGGGCGGCACCGCTCTGCTGTTCACCCTGCTCATGGCTTCCCTGGCCGCGTGGCGATTCACACTCGGTTCGGTGTCGATCGATACGGTCGGCGAGCCCCGGTCCGAGATCTTCTACTGGACCACTATCGTGTTCTCACAGACGCTCGGGACCGCGCTCGGTGACTGGACGGCCGATACCGCCGGCCTCGGATACTCGGGGAGCGCCATGGTCTTCGGACTGCTGCTGGCTTTGGTATTGGCCGCCTACCTTTGGACATCCATCTCGAGGACCGCATTGTTCTGGTCGGCCTTCATTCTGACGCGGCCGCTCGGCGCGGTGCTCGGAGATCTTCTCGACAAGCCGGTCGATGCCGGCGGCATGGGGCTCAGTCGATACTGGGCCTCAGCGGCACTCGCCGGCCTCATCGTGATCCTGCTGGCGATCTTTCCGCAGCGGGCGGCGAAAGCCGCGCACTGAACCGGACCTCGCAACGGAGCGCCATGGAACGGCCACCGAAGTTCGACGAGTTCGCGCGGCTCGCCACCGAGCAGCGCAATCCGCGCACGATGGACCTCGACACCCTCGGGGTTCCGGACCTGCTCGCGCGCATCTCGTCCGAGGACCACACCGTTCCCGCCGCGGTGGCGAAGGAGATCCCGTGGATCGCGAAGGCCGTCGATCTGGTGGTCGCGAGCTTCCGCGAGGGCGGCCGGCTGATCTATGCCGGCGCCGGCACCAGCGGCCGGCTCGGCGTGCTCGACGCCTCGGAGTGCCCGCCGACCTTCGGCTCGAAGCCGGAAATGGTGAACGGCATCATGGCCGGCGGCTACGGCGCGCTGGTGCAGGCCGTCGAAGGCGCCGAGGACCGCACCGAGGAAGGCATCCGCGAGATCCGCGAGCGCAACGTGTCGCCCAAGGACACCGTGATCGGGGTCGCGGCGAGCCGCCGCACGCCGTTCGTGGTGGCCGCGCTGGCCGAGGCGAAGGCGCGCGGGGCCCGCACCGCCTATATCACCTGCACACCGCGCGAGGAGTTCACGCTCGACGTCGACGTCGCGATCTGTCCCGTGGTCGGACCCGAGGTGGTGATGGGGTCGACGCGGATGAAGTCCGGGACGGCGCAGAAGCTGGTGCTCAACATGATCACCACGGCGGCGTTCGTGCGGATGGGCAAGGTCTACGAGAACATGATGGTGGATCTGCTGGCGACCAGCGAGAAGCTGGTCGAGCGCAGCCGGCGCACCGTGATGACCGTGACCGGAGTCGATTATCAGGCTGCTGCCCGCGCCATCGAGGCGGCGGGGAAGAGCGTGAAGACCGCGATCGTCATGCTGCGTCTGTCGTGCACGCGTGAGGAGGCCGAACGGAGACTCGCGGCGGCCTCCGGTTTCGTGCGCGCCGCCCTGGAGGGGAAATGAGAATCGCGCGCATCGCGCTGATGATCTTGGGTGTGTCGTTTGCGCTCGCCGGCTGCGGGGGCTCGAAGGCGAAGAAGGAGATCGTGTTCTGGCAGTTCTGGCCGGCCGAGGTGGTGGAGCCGATCCTCGAGCGCTTCGAGCAGGAGCACCCGGAGTTCGACGTGCGCATGGAGCAGCTCACCTGGCAGAGCGGGCTCGAGAAGATCACCGCCGCCATGGCCTCGGGCAACGTGCCGGACCTGTGCGAGCTGGGCTCCACCTGGATGCCGCGCATGCTCGCCTCGGGCCAGCTCGCCGACTGGAGCGCC
>DAIUEO010000008.1:18605-28246 GCA_036845125.1 Candidatus Eiseniibacteriota bacterium
CAGGACGCAAGACGCGAGGGCATGGGACCCCCGGCCGGACGGAAGGGACGGCGTCGGTCCAGCGGGCAGCACGCCAGCGCCGGGGTCGCCGACCTGAAGCCTGGCTTGCGCGGCTGGTCGCTGTGCTCGATCGGCGACGCGTCGTACGGCGTGCCGTGGGTGCTCGGCACCCGGGCGCTCTTCTACAACCGCACGCTGTTCGCGCGGGCCGGCCTCGACTCGACCCAGCCGCCCGAGACCTGGGACCAGCTGCTGGCCGCGGCGCAGGCGATCCAGAAGCTCGGAGGCGGAGTCTCCGGATACGGGGTCCAGGCCGGCGAGCGCTACGTGCTCTTCAAGAAGTTCATGCCCTTCGCGTGGGGGAACGGCGGGTCGATCCTCACCGACGATCTCACGCACTCGGCGTTCGACTCGAAGGCGAACCGCGAGGCGCTCGAGTTCTACTTGAAGCTCAAGGACGCGGGGAGCATGGACCGCCAGGACGTGCTCGACCGCGAGTTCAAGGAGGGCCGCATCGGACTTCAGGTTTCGGGGGCATGGCTGCTCAAGTCCATCCCGCGGGACGCTCCCGGCCTGCGCTACGGCGTCGCCCTGGTGCCGCGCCCGTCCCACGATCACGGCACGCACGCTTCCTTCGCGGGCGGCGAGCTGCTGGTGAGCTTCAACGCCGCGAAGGAGAAACACGCGGCGCTCGATCTCGCGCGGTTCCTGGTCCGGCCCGACAACGCGCTCGCGCTGGCGACCGCGGCGAAGAGCGTTCACCCGGCGACCGTCGGGGCCGACACCATCGCCTACTACCTGGAACGGCCCGACGAGCGCACGATGATCCTCCAGCTCGAGAACGCGTACCCGACGCCGAACCATCCCGAGTGGGTGGAGATGGAAGCGGCGATCGAGGACGAGGTCGAGCAGGCGCTCTACGGCAAGAAGACCCCCGCCGAAGCGGTGGCGGCGGCGAGCCGCAAGCTGGACGAGCTGGCGCAGAGGCGCTGAGGCCCAAGATGCGAGCCTATTCCCGCGCGACCGCCTGGGCGTTCGTGTCGCCGTGGGTGATCGCGTTCGCGCTCTTCGGGCTCTTCCCGTTCCTCTTCTCGCTCGCCGCGTCGCTCTCCGACTATTCGCCGCTCCAGCCGGGGGCGGCGCGCTTCGTCGGGGTCTCCAACTACGCGCGGGCACTCGCCGATCCGGCGTTCTGGACCGCGCTCCGCAACACCGCGTTCTTCCTGGTGGGGACGATTCCGTTCACCACCGGGCTGGCGCTGGCGCTCGCGCTCGCCGTCCAGCCGGCGTTCCGCGGCCGCACCTTCTTCCGCGTCGGCTTCTTCGTTCCGAGCGTGGTGCCGATCGTGGTGCTCGCGCTCGTCTTCAAGGGGCTCTATGCGCCGAACGGTCCGCTCAACGGCCTGCTCGCCGCGTTCGGGCTCGCGCCGCGCTCGTGGCTGCTGGATCCCGTGACCGCGCTGCCGGCGATCATGGCGATGGATGTGTGGGCGGCGAGCGGCTACTACATGGTGATCCTGCTCGCCGGGCTCGAGGCCATTCCGCGCGAGCTGTACGACGCCGCGCGCCTCGAGGGCGCGGGCTTCTGGGACTCGCTCGTCCACATCACGCTGCCCCTGCTGCGGCCGACGCTGCTGTTCGTGCTGATCGTGAACACCACGCGCAGCCTCCAGATCTTCACCGAGGTGTTCGTGATGACGCGCGGCGGGCCGCTCCACCAGACCACCACGGTGGTCTACTACCTCTATGAAGAGGCGTTCTTCCGCTTCCATCTCGGCTACGCGAGCGCCGTCGCCTACCTGCTCTTCGCGGTGGCCCTGATCTTCGCGTGGGCGCAGTCGCGGCTGCTCGGCCGCACGACGGAGGCGGCGTGAGCGGCGAAGCCGCGGCTGGTCACCTGCCCGCCCGCTCGGCCCTGCGCTGGCTGTGGCTGGGGCCCCTGCTCGTCACCATGCTGCTGCCGTTCGCCTGGATGGTGGTGATCTCGCTCGCCCCGGGAGCCGGGGAGTCGATCGGCCGCGCGCTCAAGGGCCCGCTTGGTTTCACGAACTACACCGCGCTCTTCGAGGCCGCCCACGTTGGCCGCTACCTGCTCAACAGCTTCATCGTCGCGGCGGCCGTGGTGTTGCTCAACGTGGCGACCGCCGCCACCGTCGGCTACGTGCTCGCCCGGCGCCGCGTTCCGGGGGAGGCGTTCTGGACGGTGGGCATCGTCGCCACCCTCATGCTCCCCAAGCAGGTGCTGATGATTCCGCTCTACCTGGTGGTGGCGCGGCTCGGTCTGCTCGACACCTACGGGGCGCTCATCCTGCCTTTCGCCGTCGACGCCTTCAGCATCTTCCTCGTGAGGCAGTACGTTCTCGGCCTTCCGCTCGAGCTGGAGGAAGCTGCGCGCGTGGACGGCGCCTCCGACTGGGCGATCTTCCGCGCCGTGGTGCTCGCGTTGATGAAGCCGGTGCTCGCCGTGGTCGCGATCCAGTCGTTCCTCACCAACTGGAACTCGTTCCTCTATCCGCTCGTGTTCGTGGACTCGGACCGCCTGCGCACGCTGCCCGTCGGGCTCGCGCTGCTCTCGCAGTCCGAACACGGCGTGGACTGGGGCCTGCTGATGGCGGGCTCGACCGTGGCGTCGCTCCCGGTGCTGGTCGCGTTCGTGGCGTTCCAGCGCCACATCCTCTCGGGCATCCTCGCGGGGGCGGAGAAATGAGCCGGCGCCGGGCTGCGGCTCCGCCCGATGCGCTCGCGGGCGTGCGCGGCTACCGCGACCGCGAGGAGCACCGGATCGTCGGCATCATGTCCGGGACGTCGGTGGACGGGGTGGACACCGTGCTGGCGCGCCTCACCGGGATGGGCACCCAGTGCACGCACGAGATCCTCGCCTACCGCGAGACGCCCTTCGAGCCGCGGCTCCGCGACGAGATCCTCCACGTCGCCGGGTGCGAGCAGCTCCCGCTCGAGCGCCTCATGCGGCTCGATGCCTCGCTCGGCGCCTGTTACGCGGGAGCGGTCACCGATCTGCTCGCCGCGGCCGGCGCCGCCGCCGGCGACATCGACGCGATCGGCTGCCACGGCCAGACGATCCGCCACCTGCCGCGCGATCCCGGGCAGCGCGGCGCGCTCACGTTCCAGATCGGCTCGGCGCCGATTCTCGCCGAGCGCACCGGCATCACCGTGGTATCGGACTTCCGGCGCCGCGACGCCGCGGCGGGCGGCGAGGGCGCGCCGCTCGTGCCGATCGCGGACTGGTGGCTCTTCCGCTCCGATCGCGAGACCCGCGTGCTGCTCAATCTCGGCGGCATGGCGAACGTGACGCACCTGCCGAAGGGCTGCACGCCGGACGAGGTTTCCGCGTTCGACACCGGCCCCGGCAACGTGGTGCTCGACGGCCTCGCGCGCCTGGTTTCGGGCGGACTCCTCCAGCGCGACGAGAACGGACAGATGCCGTCGCAGGGCCGTGCGAGCGAGGCGCTGCTCTCGGAGCTGCTCGCCGACCCGTTCTTCGCGACGGAGCCGCCGCGCTCGACCGGCCGCGAGCGCTTCGGCGATCGTTACGCGAGCAAGATGCTCGAGCTGGCGACCGCCATGGGCCTCAACCGCGACGACGTGATGGCCACCGCGGTCGAGCTGACGGCGGGCTCGGTGGCAATGGCGGTCGAGCGCTTCCTCGTCCCGCGTGGCGCGGTGGATGCCGTGATCGTGAGCGGCGGGGGCGTCCACCATCCCGTGCTCATGGCCGCGCTCGAGCGACGCCTCAAGCCCGCGCGGTTCTCCTCGCTCTCCGCGTTCGGGGTACCGCCGGAAGCGAAGGAGGCGCTGGCGTTCGCGTTCCTCGCGCACCTCACGCTGAGCGGGCTACCCGGCAACCTCACCGGCGCGACCGGCGCGCTGCACCCGGTGGTGCTCGGCTCCATCACCCCCGGGCCCGACCCCGCAGTGCGCGCATGAGCTGGCGGACCGGAATGAGGCTCGCCGGCGCCGGGCTCGCGCTCGCGCTGGCCGCGTGCGCGCCAGTGCCGCAGACCTCACCGCCCTCCGGGCCGCCGGTGTCGGCGGGGGATAGCGTGCCGGTCCCCTCACCGCGCACGACCCCCGAGAAGGGCGGGACGCCCGCGCCGCGCGTGGATCTGGGGGGCGAGCCGATGTTCGAGGTGGGGCTCGCGTGGGACCTCGACAGCCTGTTCCTGCTTCCCTCGCGCGAGCTGAGCCTGGTCGTCTCGAATGGCGGGCGCGACCAGCCGTATCCCTCGACCCGTCAGCCGTTCCGGGTGCGCATGGCGGCCGACAGCGCGCGCGTGACCGGGAGCGGGGTCGCGTTCACGCTCGCGAACGGGGACACGCTGTGGATTGCCGGCTCCGATCCGCGTGCGCCCACGCTGCGCTGGAACGGAAAAACGTGGCGCGGAATGGCCAAGGTGTTCCTGGGACCGCGCCGGAAGCTCACGCTCGCGCTCAAGCTGCCGCTCGAGACGTACCTCGCCGGCGTGCTGCCCGGCGAACTCGGCGCGCTCGATGTCACCGCGATAGAAGCCGGCCGCGCCCAGGCGATCGCGGCGCGCAGCTACACGCTCTTCTACCGCGGACGGCGCGGCGCGGAAGGATTCGACGTCTACAGCACGGTCGAGGACCAGGTCTACGGCCCGATCGAGACCGAGCGCGAGCTGGCGACGCGCTGCGTCGAGGGCACGCGAGCGATGGTCGCGATCTCGGGCGGCATGCCGATCCGGGCGAACTACTGCTCGACCTGCGGCGGCATCACGGCCGACGTGTGGGAGGCCTGGCCCGCCGCGTCGATGCCGTACCTGGTCAGCCACCGCGATGGCGTGGGCGGCACCGGTCATTGCGCGGCTTCGCCCCAGTACCGCTGGCGGGAAACCTGGAAGCCGGAGGAGCTGGTGCAGAACGTGGAGCGGTTCGCGCCCGTTCAGGGCATCGCGCTCCCGGCGACGCGCCTGGGCGGCCTGGTGGACGTCGTGGTGCGCTCGCGCTCCCGCTCGGGTCGCGTGTGGCGGCTCGAGGTCCAGACCGATGCCGGCAGCGTGCTCGTCCCCGCCTACTCGATCCGCCAGGTGCTCCGGCGCGGCGGAAAGCCGGAATCCATCCTCCGCTCGAATCTCTTCAAGGTCGACGTCCGGCGCGACCCCGCAACGCGCCGCGCGCTTGAGGTGATCGCGAGCGGCGCCGGCTCCGGACACGGCGTCGGGCTCTGCCAGACCGGTGCACTCGGGATGTCGCGCGCCGGCCGCACGGGCGAGGAGATCCTCCGCCACTACTACCCGAGCGCGAAGCTCGAGAATCTCTACTAGAACGCGGGCCGCTCGGCTAGAATCCCATCACTCCGATTGCCGCTTCGGAAGCGAGCCCCCGCACCCTGTCTTCCGATGAAAGGACCCTCGCGTGCCTGTTCGGAGCGCAGTCGTTGCAACCATCCTGCTGGCCTCGACGCTTCTGGCGACTGACGGCAACGCTGCGTGGCCGAATCACGCCATCAATCTTCCGGTTCATGTCGCTGCCGGCACTCAAGCGTTCACTGCCATCGTATCGGACGGTACGGGAGGAGTAATCATCGTCTGGCGTGATTCCCCTCGAATCCGTGCGATCCGGGTTCTTGCGGACGGAACCTTCGCATGGGATTCCAGTACGACCGTCTGGTCGGGATCTACGTTTCTCCTGCCCCAGGTCGTCTCGGACGGAGCTGGAGGCGCGTATATCGCTTCGTCGCCATCGCAGGATCCCAGTAGCGCCTATGTCCAGCACCTGTCTTCGGACGGTGAGACGCTCTGGTCCGTCACGCAGACCAGCGCGGACGACTCGGACATTGCAGCGGATGGTATGGGGGGCGCGATCTTCGTTTGGGAGAGCTACAAGAGCTACTCGACCGGTGTCAACGTGCACGTACAGAGGTTTGGAGGATCGGGAAGCCTTTGGGATGTCAATCTTCATTCCGGCGTGCATCAGCTCAAGCCCAGCGTAGCGTCCGACGGTGCGGGAGGAGCTTTCATCAGCTGGGAGGAGAACTCCGTCGTCAAGGCTCAGAGCCTGGATCCGCTCGGAGCTGCCCGTTGGCCGACTCCAAGCGTATCGCTGGGACCCGGCGGCCTCCCGAGGATCATCAGTGCTTCTGGAGGCAGTGCTCTCGTGGCATGGCTGAACGCCGGATCGCTCCTGGTTCGCAAGATAGGTCCCTCAGGGGTGCCGCTCTGGGGGGCGCCCCTTGAAGTGGGGCCGATATCTGGCGAACTCAGAGTCACCTCGACGCCCGATGGCGGAATGATTCTGGTCTGGGAGCACACGGACCCTCCCTACGGGCATCTGGCGGCGCAATCGATCCAGGCTGATGGAACGATTCTGTGGGAGCCGGGCGGCCTCGAGCTGGACAACCTGGGTTCTCCAAACAACAGCTTCGACATTTCTCCTGACGGTTCCGGCGGAGTTGTCGTGACCTACTCGGATGGGCCTGGCGGATTCAACGTATTTGCGCAACACATCTCGCCCTACGGTGAGCTCCTGTGGGGAATTGGCGGTGTGCCGGTTTCCTCGGCGCTGGATGACCAAATGGGCCCCGCAGTGGCTTGGGCGGGGGATGCCTATGCGATCAGTGCATGGACCGACCAACGGAGTGATGGGGGGGACATCTACGCACAACTCGTCGATGGCCCTTCGAACGTGTCCATCGGGGATGTCGACCGGGGCCTGGCGGGCCCAACGGTCAGTCCGAACCCCTTCCGGTCTGACTTCTTCATCCACCTATCCAGTGCCCATGCCGGGATGCTCCAGGGGACGATGTTCGATGTGAGAGGGAGGCGTGTGGCCAGCTCGACATGGAATGTTCCCCAGGGAAGATCGGCGGTGCACTGGGGGATTCGCGATGCGGTGTCGTCTCCGCTTGAACCCGGGGTCTACTTCGTTCGCTTGTCGATGACCGACTGGCAGCGCGAGTTCCGGGTCGTTCAGGTGCGTTAGTCGCGCAGCCCAGCGTGTTGCGTCAGGGAACCCGCGCCGAGACGACCGGAACCATCCACACTGCGTAGCCCTTCGGGTCGCGGATGTTCGCGATCATGTGATCGAAGTAGGCAGTGGCTTCCTCGCGCGTGAAGCGGGTCAGTTCGGCGATCGGCTCGACGTAGCCGTCGCGCCACGCCTCGAGGATCCCGGCGAAGATCTCGCGCGGCACGCGCAGCGTGTCGACGATCACGTAGTCCACGGTGATGTCCTCGAAGCCCTGCGCGGCGAGGATGCTGAAGACGTTGCGCCCGATGAAGAGATCCGTTTCCGTGGCCTCGCCGAACCGCCGCGGCGTCTCGTGCCAGAAGTCGCCGGGGTCGAGCTTCCCGGCCTGGAAATTCAGCATCCCGTAGTCCTCGGGAATGAGGTGCAGCCTTCCTCCGCGGCGCGTGACGCGCGCGAGCTCGGCGACCACGCGCTCCGGTTGCGGGATCGAGTGCATCACATGGCGGCACACGGTGAGGTCGAAGCTCTTCTCGGGCAGTCCCAGCTCGAAGATGCTGCGGTGCTCGAAAGTCAGGCGCGGCGCGAGTCGCGCATAGCGCGTGCGCGCGAGCTCGAGGTGATGGTCGAGGATGTCGACGGCGAGCACGCAGGCGCGCGGGAAGAGGTCGGCGAAGCGCGAGGCGCCTTCGCCGGTGCCGCAGCCGGCGTCGAGGATCCGGATGTCGTCCGCGAAACCGTAGTGACGGACCAGCTCGATCTCCTGAGGCCAGATCGCGCGGGCCTGAGCCTCGAGATTCCGCACCATCGATTCGTCGGCCATCTGCCTGGCCTGCGGATTGAGATCAGTCATGAGCCCACACTAGGAGGCGGGCGCCGCGCGGGCCAAGTCGCCCGACGCACACTTGGGCGCGGGGGTCGTTGACCTCGAAACGGACGGCGGGTATTCTGCCCGGCCTCTCTGCCACGTGCCGTGTGGCGAAGGGCCCGCGGGGTTGTAGTTCAGTTGGTTAGAACGCCTGCCTGTCACGCAGGAGGTCGCGGGTTCGAGTCCCGTCAACCCCGCCATTTATCGTCTTCCGGGGCTGCTCCCCGGAGCGGCCCGACTGATGCTTCGCGGCAGCAGGGCCCCGCGGTTTTCCGGCCTGTAACGCGGAGTTCCGGGCGCGATTCCGAGGCCCCCGGCGGGGCCGGTTTTCGGGTTGACGCCGGGAGGGTCCTCCGTATACTCCCGCTGCTTTTTTCTGGAGTACGCCGCGCAGGAAGAGGAGTAGGCTTTCGAGTACGACACGGACGCGACAAGGCCTTGCCCCAGAGGATGCCATGACGAAGAAGAAGGGTGTGCCGGACGACGACAACTTCGAAGGCGTGCCGGAGAACGAGCTGGACGACCTCGATGACGAGAACGGCGAGGAGGGAGAGGACGACCTCTTCGACGACGACGAGCTCGATGATGACGAGGACGAGGACTTCGACGAATTCGGCGACGACGACGAGTTCGACGAGGAGTCCTACGACGACGACGACGATCTCGACGAGGAAACCCCGGACGCCGAGGAGTAACGCGCCTCGCGCACTTTAGGGCCCTGACCCGCTTCGCGGGCAGGGCCCGCCTGTTTGCGGTGGAGAATCCCATTGGAACCAGCCTGGCCGAGCGGGTTGCCGCTCAACTTCGGTGGCCTGGAAGGCGAGTTCAGTGACCCGGCGCGCGCCCGCGCGCTGGTTCTTCCCGTGCCCTACGATTTCTCGACCTCCTACCAGGGAGGCACCCGCTGGGGACCGCGGGCGATCCTGGACGCGTCGCGCAACATGGAGCTGTGGGACGACGAGCTCGGCCCGGTCTACCGGCACGGCATCGCGACCCTACCCGAGATCGAGCCCACCGCACTCGGCCCCGAGGCGATGTCGCAGCGGGTCGAGCAGGCCGTGACGTGGATCGCGGAGCAGGACCGGCTGCCGGTCGTGCTGGGGGGCGAGCACAGCATCACCGACGGCGCCGTGCGCGCGATGCATCGCCGCTTCCCCGGGCTCTCGGTGCTGCAGATCGATGCCCACGCCGACATGCGTGACGAGTACCTGGATTCCCGCTTCAGCCATGCCTGCGTGATGCGCCGCGTCCGGGAGCGCGTCCCGGCGAGCTCGGTCGGGATCCGCTCGATGAGCGAGGAGGAGGCCGCGTTCCTGAAGGCCCATCCGGCGCCGGTCTGGAGCACGCGGACGTTCCGCGCGCTGCGGGGAAACGTGGCGCCGATCCTCGACACGCTCACGAAGGACGTGTTCGTCACGATCGACCTCGACGGCCTGGACCCGGCGTACCTCCCCGGCACCGGGACGCCGGAGCCCGGCGGCCTCGACTGGTACGAGCTCGTGGATCTCCTCGCGGCGGTCGCGAAGTCGCGCCGCATCGTGGGCTTCGACGTCGTCGAGCTGTCGCCGCTGCCGGGAAACGTGGCCTCGGACTTTCTCGCCGCGCGCCTCGTCTACCGCACCATCGGCCTCGCACTCGGCGCCGGGGCCTGAAGGTCCCATTGGCCCGCGACCTGCCGGTGCTGGTGCTGGGCCGCAACCAGGACCGGCGGATCCGCTCCGGGCATCCGTGGATCTTCAGCAACGAGGTCGCCGATCTGCGCGGGAGTGTCGAGCCGGGCGGGCTGGTGGACGTCGTCGATCATCGCGGGGCCTTCCTCGGCCGCGCG
>DAIUEO010000008.1:28256-41400 GCA_036845125.1 Candidatus Eiseniibacteriota bacterium
GAAGGATCAGGCCGGCGAAATCACGGGCGGCCGCGCGTACTACAACGCTCACAGTCTCATCTGTGCGCGCGTCCTGACGCGCGGACGTGACGAGGTCGATACCGGCTTCTTCGTGAAGCGCCTCGAGCGCGCCCTGCGGCTCCGCGAGCGCCTGATGCCGGACGCTTCGGCGATGCGGCTGGTGTACGGCGAAGCCGATCAGCTCCCGGGACTCGTGATCGACCGCTACGGCGACGTGCTCGCGGTGCAGGTCCTGACGCTCGGCATGGAGACGCGCGCCGGGATGCTGCAGGAGGCGATCACGCACGCGATCCCGGCGCGCGGCGCGGTGCGTATCGCCGACTCGCCGCTCCGCCGGCTCGAGGGCCTCGAGCAGGAGCGCGGGATCTGGTGGGGCGAAGTGCCCGAGCGGGTCGAGGTGGAGGTCGAGGGTTTCCGGGTCGAGGCGGACCTCGTGCACGGACAGAAGACCGGGCTCTTCCTCGATCAGCGGATCAACCGGAGGTTCGCCGAGTCGTGGGCCGCCGGGCGTCGCGTGCTCGATCTGTTCTGCTACCAGGGTGAATGGGCGCTGCACGCGCTGCGCGGCGGCGCCGTCGAAGTGATGGCGGTGGATTCCTCGGAGCCCGCGCTGGCGGCGGCGGCCCGCAATCTCGAGCGCAACGGATTCGGCGGCCGCGCCGAGCTGAAGACGTCCGATGCCTTCGACGCACTGCGCTCGCTCGAGAAGCTCGGCGAGCGCTTCGGCCTCGTCGTGATCGATCCGCCGGCGCTCATCAAATCGCGGAAGCACATGGCGGCCGGTGCGCGCGCCTACCGGGATCTCAACCGCGCGGCGATGCGGCTGCTGCCGGACGACGGCGTGCTCGTCACGTGCTCCTGCAGCCATCATCTCGACGACGTGCTGTTCCGCCAGGTGCTGCTCGAGGCGGCCCGCGCGGCGCACCGTCCGTTCCGCGTGCTCTCGTGGACCGGCGAATCCCCGGATCATCCGCAGCTCCTCGCGGTGCCGGAGACGCACTACCTCAAGTGCGCCGTGCTGCAGGCCATCTAGCCCGACTTCGCGGCCTTCTTCAGCTCGTCGACGTAGTTGAGACGCAGCTCAGAGAGCACCTGCTGGAGCACGCGCTGCTCGTCGGATTCCAGGTTACCGCGAGTCCGCGCTTCGAGCGCCTCGAGGGTGTCGATCGTGTCGCGCGCCATCTCCAGGTGGGTCTCGATCTTCCGGCTGAGCGGATTCATGAGCTTGCCGAGCGCCATCATGCCGCTCTGCTGGAGCGACAGCACGAGCTGCAGGAACAGCGCGGCCTGACGGGAGGGAGATTCGGTCGGTCGATCGTTCATCGGTCGCTCCGGTGCGGTCGAGTGAGCATTTTGGCTTCGTTCCACAGTGCGTCCATCTCCTCGAGCGTGGACTCGGACGGCGTGCGGCCGTTCTCGGCGAGCCGCCGCTCGATGTGGTGGAAGCGCTCGCGAAAGCGGGTGCCCGCGGCGCGCAGCTCGCGCTCCGGATCGATCCGCAGATGCCGGGCGAGGTTCACCACCGCGAAGAGCAGGTCGCCGATCTCGCGGGCGCTCTCGGGGGTGGCATCGCCGCGCGAGGCGCGCTCCACTTCGTCGGTCTCCTCGCGGATCTTGGCGAGCGGACCCTCGGCATCCGGCCAGTCGAATCCGACTGCGGACGCCTTTTCCTGGAGCCGGTAGGCGGCGACGAGCGCCGGCAGACCGCGCGGCGTCTCGCCGAGCAGGGAGTCTGACCCCTTCTCCTGCTGCTTGATCTCCTGCCACTGGCGGTACGCCGCATCGCCGTCCTTCACACGGGTGTCGCCGTAGACGTGCGGATGGCGCCGGATCAGCTTGGCGGCTGCGCGCTCGAGGCTCTCGGCGAGCCCGGGGCCCCCGCGCTCACCGAGCAGCTCGAGGCAGAAGACCGCGAGAAACGTGACGTCCCCGAGCTCCTCGGAGATGTCGTCGGGATTCCCCGACGCGATCGCCTCCGCGGATTCGACCGCTTCCTCGGTGAGATACGGCGTCATCGTTTCGAGGGTCTGCTCCTGATCCCAGGGACAGCCGTCGGGTCCGCGCAGCCGCCGGCATACCGCGACCAGCTCGCTGAAGGCCTGTGATTCGCGTTCGTTCATGCTCGCAGCATATCCGCGGCATTCACGACGCGCCAACGATGCTAGAAGCGGAAGGCCGGAATCAGCGCCAGCGTCCAGCCGCCGTGGAGGTCCGAACCGAGATCGAAGGCGAGCTCGATGTGGCGGTTGAACGTGACGTGGCTTCCGACCGAGTAGGTCCACGGCCAGCGCGGTCCCTGGTCCACCTCGAAGGTCAGAGTCCCGCCGTCGGGATCGGCCACGGTTCCGGTGGGGGTCGCGAAGGTGTCCCAGTACGTCGCCCCGAGCCACGTCTGGACCTCGAGGCCGCGGCGGCTGCCGATCCAGCCGCCGCGTGCGGAGACGACCGTGGCCTGGAGCGCGTCGTTGAAGCCGAGATCGGCCTGCGCCGCGTTGACGTCCACGACGAGGAAGTACGGCGGGTACCCGCCGGCCACCGTCATGCCGACTCCCTCGATGTCGCCCTGGATGGAGGTGGGCACCTCGAGCGTGAACCGCCGCGGAGGATTGGACGGCAGGAGGGGAGGAAGGGTCACGTCGATTCGCGTGTCCGATTCGTTCCACACCAGGCCGACGATCGCGTAGACGTTGACGAACGGCAGGATCCAGGCGTCGAGCTTGAAGTTCAGGTTCTCGACGTTGCTGTTGGCGGAGAGCGTCGCGAAATCGCTCACGGAGGCGGGCGGCGCGCCGTTACGTCCCACTCTCACGTCCTTCACCTCGATGTCGCGCGCGAGATGGTAGTAGACCATCCCGACCCCGAAGGGGAGCGGCAGCTCGATGCCACGGCGGGTCGCGAGCTCGCTCATGAGCGGCAGGAACGAAGACCAGCGCTGTTCCTGGGTCGTCAGCGAGTCGGCATCGGTGGCGGCGCCGGCCGCCGCCGGCAGCGCGGCCAAAACCGCGGCTAAAATCGCGGCGATGACGACTGCGCGCGAGGTCACGCGGGGAGATCTCCTTCCGGACGTGGCGCCTCGCGGGGGCGCCGCCGGAGCAGGAACACCATGATCGCGATCAGGACCAGCAGCATGAGCAGCGGAACCAGCACGGCCGCGATGACGAGGCCGGCCACGGTGAAATCCTCGAGCACCGAGAGTACCGGGTTGCCGATCCCCAGCGTCGTCAGCGTCGAGCCCAGCCGGACCTTGGACTTGAGCGCGTGCAACGCCAGCGTGCCGCTGCCCAGGACGAGCGCGAGGAACGGCCCCCAGGGCTCCGGCCACCGGGCGAGCAGCGCGAAGCTCGCGAGGAAACCCGCAGCGGGGCGCAGGAAGGTCGCGATCCCGTCGAGCGCGTGGTCGACTACCGGGACCTTGTCCGCGAGCACCTCCAGCACGGTCGCCACGCCGAGCGCGAGCAGCGCCGGATTCGAGGAGAGCCAGTGAACGCCCGGGTGGAGCTCGGCGTAACCCAGCCGGCCCGCGATGCCGAGGATGAGGAGCGGCAGGAACGCGCGCAGGCCGCACGCCGCCGCCACGCCGATTCCGGCGGCCAGCGCGAGGACCATCGGCAGGAACTGGAGTGGTTCGTTCACGGTCGGTTTGCGGGCACGAGTCCCGCGGCTATCCTACCAGCCGCCTCGCCCAGCGCAGGATCGCCGGAATCGGTACGGGAATCAGGGAGGAAGCGCGGATGCCGATGCCGGTTTCGACGTGGGCGGAAGTGGATCTCGATCGCTTCGCGTCCAACCTCGCGGCGGTGCGGAAGGACCTGCCGCCCGAGTGCGGCATCCTGCTCGTCGTGAAGGCGGACGCCTACGGACACGGCGCGATCGAGATCGCCGAGGCCGGCGCCCGCGAAGGCGTGGCGTGTCTCGGAGTGGCGACGCTCCACGAGGGCATCCAGCTCCGCCAGGCCGCGTGCGCCCTGCCGATCGTCGCGCTCTCTCCACTGCTGCGAAGCGAGATCGACGAGGCGCTGGCCCACGGGCTCGATCCCACGGTGCCGGATCCCGCCTTTGGCCAGGCGCTCTCCGAGGCGGCATCCAAGGCCGCGCATCCCGTTCGATTCCACGTCGAAGTGGACACCGGAATGGGCCGCACCGGCGTACGCGAAGACGAAGCGGAGGAGTTCATTCTCAGCCTCGTGGCGCTGCCGGGGCTCAGGCTCGGCAGCATCTTCACGCACTTCCCGGACGCCGACGCCGAGGATATCTCGTTCGCCGTGGAGCAGAACCGGCGCTTCGAAGCGCTCGCGGCGCGGCTCCGGGCGCGCGGCGTCCGCGTTCCACGGCTCCATGCGTCGAACAGCGCCGGTACGCTGAACGTCCCCGAGGCCTCGCACGAATGGGTGCGTGTCGGGCTCGTCGCCTACGGTCACCTACCGCCGCATGCGAGGCGGCATCCGCCGGTCGTTCCCGCGCTGTCGTTCAAGAGCCGGCTCGTCCAGGTACGCGAGGTGCCGGCCGGGACCCCGATCAGCTACGGGCGGACGTTCGTCACCGAGCGGCCGTCACGCATCGGCGTGGTCGCGGTGGGTTACGGCCATGGCTATTCGTGGCTCATGTCGAACCGCGGCAGCGTGTTGGTGTGCGGGAAGCGGGCCCCGATCGTCGGCCGCGTGACGATGGACCTGACGATGGTGGACCTCACCGCGATCCCCGAGGCGTCGGTCGAGGACGAAGTAGTTCTCTTCGGCGAACAGGGCACCGAACGGATCACGCTCGAAGAGGTGGCGCGCTGGAGCGAAACGCTGCCCTACGAGGTGATGTGCACGATCGGCAAGCGCGTCACCCGCATCTACGTGGCCGGCGGGCGGCCCGTGAAGCTCGTCTCGCTGGTCGGCGAGCGGACCGAGTGGACCCGGCAGGCCGCAGAGCACTTCCGGCTGCGCGAGACCGCGATCGCCGCCGCGCGCCGCCGCTGAGATGCGTGTGTTCCTCATCGTGCTCGACGGGGTGGGACTCGGGCCGCCCGACGCCGCGGATCGATCGATCCACACGCTCGAGCACCTCGCCGCGACCGCCGGCGGCCTGCGCGTGCGCACGCTCGAGCGTCTCGGCCTCGGACACCTCACCGGGCTGCCGGGGGTGGCCGCACCGGTGGACCCGTCCGGCGCGCGCGGCACGCTCCGGCCCCTGGCGTCCGGCGCCGACTGCCGCACCGGCTTCCACGAGCTGGCCGGAGTGGTCCTCGATGAATCATCGTCCGAGCCGGCGCCGCCGGCGCGCCGCCCGCGTCCAGGGCGGGAACCGGAACAGCCGACGCTCCTCGAGCGGCTCCACGAGCGCGGCGTGCCGGTGCGCACCGTGGGCCGAGTGCACGATCTCTTCGCAGGGCGCGGCGTGCGCGACGCCATCGCGACGGCGAACGACGAAGAGAGCGCGGAGGTCCTGTTGGATCTCGCGCGGCGACGCGGTGATGGCCTCGTCTTCGCCGAGTTCCTGGAGCCGGTGCGGTGCGGCCGCGGACCGGATCGCGTCGCGTTCGCCCGCGCGCTCGAGCGCTTCGACAGCCGGCTCGACGAGTTTCTCGGCCGGATCGGAGACGACGATCTCTGCATGGTGACGGCCGACCACGGCAACGATCCGGCGGACGGCGGAACCGGCGCGACACGGGAATGCGTGCCGCTGCTGATCGGCGGCCGGCGCGTCCGCCGCAACGCGGACATCGGAGTCCGCCGATCGTTCGCCGACGTGGGGGCGACGCTCGCCGAGCTGTTCGGATCGCGTACTCTCGCGCACGGAGCGAGCTTCCTGAGGGAGATCCGGGGATGAGCGTGCGCCGTCCGCGTGCGGAAACGATCGATGTGAAGCGGCTGATGCGCGAGGCCGAGGCGGCGCGCCCCCGCGCGCATGCGCCCTATTCACGGTTCCGCGTCGGGGCCGCCCTGCTCACGCGCGGCGGCCGCATCATCACGGCATGCAACGTGGAGAACGCCTCGCTCGGGCTCTCGATGTGCGCGGAGCGGGCCGCGGTGTTCCGCGCCATCGCCGAAGGGGAGCGCGACTTCCGCGCGATCGCCGTCACCGCGGGCCGGGGGCAGACGGCGCCGCCCTGCGGTGCGTGCCGCCAGGTGCTGGCCGAGTTCGCCCCCGCGCTGGTGGTGTACTGGAGCGACCGCGGGGGGCGGACGGTGCGGCGCCGGCTCGCGCAGCTGCTGCCGGACGGGTTCACGCTCGGAGGCGGCGGTTCGTGACGGCTTCAGTCGATCTGTCGGCGATCATCGATCACACGCTGCTCAGGGCGGATGCGACCCGCGCGGACATCGAGCAGCTGTGCCGCGAGGCGGTCCACCATCGCTTCGCCGCGGTGTGCGTGAATCCCTGTTGGGTGACCGAATGCCGGCGGGTGCTCGGATCCGAGCGCATCGCGATCGCCGCCGTGGTCGATTTCCCATTGGGTGCGGGAACGCCCGACCTGAAAGCCTACGGTGCCCGTAGGGCGGTGGAGATGGGCGCCTCGGAGCTCGACGTCATGATCGACATCGGCGCGATGAAGTCGGGAGATCCGGCGCGCGTCGAAGCGGGGCTGCGCGGCGTCCGCGAGGCGGCCCCCGGCATCACGATCAAGGCGATCCTCGAGACCGCTATGCTCTCGCGCGACGAGAACATCGCGGCCGCGCGGCTGGCCATGGCGTGCGGCGCCGACTTCGTGAAGACCTCGACCGGGTTTGCCGGCGGCGCCACCCCGGACGACGTGCGGCTGCTGCGCGAGACGGTGGGCTCGCGCATCGGAGTGAAGGCCTCGGGTGGCATCCGCACGCTCGAGAGCGCTCTCGCCCTGATCGAAGCCGGCGCCTCGCGGCTCGGGACCTCGTCCGGCGTGGCGATCGTGGCGGCGCAGCGCTCGGGCGCTTCGGCGGGCTGACGCGTGGACGCCCGCGCTTTCATTCGACGGAAGCGGGAGGGTCGGCGTCACGATCCCGGCGACATCCGCGCCTTCATCGACGCCCATCTCGCCGGGGCGATCCCCGATTACCAGGTGAGTGCCTGGCTGATGGCCGCGTTCCTCGAGGATCTCGACGAAGCCGAGACCGCGGAGCTGACCGTCGCTCTCACCGAATCCGGACGGACGTTCGACTGGTCCTCGCTCGGCCGGCCCAGCGCGGACAAGCACTCGACCGGCGGCGTCGGCGACAAGATCTCGCTGATCCTCGCGCCGCTGGTCGCCTGCTGTGGCGTGCTCGTGCCGATGGTCTCCGGCCGCGGGCTCGGCCACACCGGCGGCACGCTCGACAAGCTCGAGTCGATCCCGGGCTTCAGCACGCGCCTCGAGCCCGACGCGATGCGCGCCCAGCTCGACCGCCTCGGCGTGGTGATGGTGGGCCAGGGCGCCGACCTCGCGCCCGGCGACGGCCGTCTCTACGCGCTGCGTGACGTGACGTCGACGGTCGAGAGCCAGCCGCTCATCGTTTCGAGCATCGTCAGCAAGAAGATCGCCGAGGGTGCGGACGCGCTCGTCTACGACGTGAAGTGCGGGAACGGCGCCTTCATGAGGACGCTCGAGGCGGCGCGCACGCTGGCGGGCCGCCTGGTGGGGGTCACTCGGGCCGCGGGGCGGCGCGCTGCGGCGCTGGTCACGGACATGAACCAGCCTCTCGGATTCGCGGCAGGCAACGCGCTCGAGGTGCGCGAGACCATCGACGTGCTTCGGGGCGGCGGCCCGGCGGACGTCCGCGAGCTGACGCTCGACCTGGCGGCGACGATGCTTCGGCTCGCCGACGGGAGGGAGCCAGGAGCCGCGCGCGAGGCGGCGGAATCGGCGCTCGCGAGCGGACGCGCATGGGAGCGCTTCGTGGCGATGGTGAAGGCTCAGGGTGGAAGCGTGGCGGCCATCGAGAAGCCGGGCGGGCTTCCCGTCGCGCCGGTGATCGCGCCGGTCAGGGCTTCACGCGGCGGGTTCGTCTCCGCCGTGGACACGTTCGCTCTCGGCGAATGCGTCGTGCACATGGGAGGGGGCAGGATCGAGAAGGACCAGGCCGTCGATCCGCGCGTCGGGCTGCTCATGCACGCGCGCCGCGGTGACGCGGTGCGTGCCGGCGACGTCCTCGCGGAAGCGCACCTCGCGGGCGCCGACGATGCGCTGGTGGCGCGCCTCCAGGCCGCGTTCGAGATCGGAGATACGGCGTCGGCGGCCGTGCCGCTGGTTCTGGAGCGCCTCGACTAGCTGAGTTTTTGAAACGCCTCGACTAGCTCGGCTTGGGCCCGCTCACGGCGTTCTTCGCGGCAGTCGATCCTGCGAGCGTGCCTTGTCCCGTTCGACGGCGCGCAGGTCGCGCGGCGCGGTGTTCCCGGGGACGGGTACCTCGTCCTGCACGGACTGGGGTGCGTCGGGAAGCAGCGGCGCCCCCGGATGCACGGAGCAGTACTCGGTCGGCTCCGAGCCTTCGTTGTAGGTCTCGGTGGTGATCGTCGGGCACACGCGCGTCGCCAGCATTCCGGTTTCCGCGCACACGGCGCGGGACACGGTGCCGGCCGGCACCGGGAACTCCTCGACCGGACGGCCGCGGGTTGCGGCGATCATGAAGTCGGTCCACGCCGGCAGCGCCGCGCGCGCGCCCGTAACGCTGGGACCGATCGTCTTTTTCTGGTCGAAGCCGACCCACACGCCCGCCACCAGGCTCGGCACGTAGCCCACGAACCATGCGTCCATGTAGTCGTCCATGGTGCCGGTCTTGCCCGCGGCCGGGATCGTGAAGCCGCGGAGCCGCGCCGGATATCCGGTGCCGTGGTCCATGACGCTCTGCAGCATGGAGGTCATCGTGCCCGCGGTCTCCTCGGTGAGCACCTCGGTCGGCCGCGGCGCGTTCCGCTCGAGGACGTTGCCGTGGGAGTCCTCCACCTTGAGCACGAAGATCGGATCGTTGCGGATCCCGCGATTCGCGAGCACTCCGTACGAGGAGACCAGCTCGAGCAGCGTCACCTCGCTGCTTCCGAGCGCGAGCGACAGGTTCTGTCCGAGCGCGCTCTTGATCCCCATGCGCCGTGCGTAGCTCGCGACCAGCGACGTGCCGACCTTCCGCAGGAGCTTGATGGCCGGAATGTTGATGGACTGCTGCAGGGCGTATCGCAGCGTCACCGGCCCGCGGAAGGTCTGATCGTAGTTGCCCGGCTCGTACGGCTTGCCGTCCGCGCCGGGGAAGGAGACCGGTTCGTCGACGATGATGTCGGTCGGCTGGAAGCCGTTGTCGATCGCGGCGGTGTAGACGAACGGCTTGAACGCCGACCCGGGCTGGCGGAGCGCCATGGTCGCGCGATTGAAGTTGCTGTGGTTCCAGTCCCGGCCGCCCACCAGCGCCCGGATGTAGCCGTTGCGTGGATCGACGGCAACCAGGGCGCCCTGGAGATAGTCGAGCTTGACCGGCGGCTGGTCGGCCACCGGCGCGGCGTAGTTCGCGTAGGTCCTCTTGAGCCTGAGCTCGGTCTCGAGCGTGGTCAGCTGGCGCTCGAGGGCGCGCTGGGCGGCTTCCTGGAGGTCGAGGTCCAGCGTGGTGTACACGCGCAGGCCGCCTTCGTACACCATGCTCGATCCGTACTGCTCGTCCAGGTGGAGCCGCACCATCTCGGTGAAATACGGCGCGCGGTCGTTGCTGTACCGCTGGGGAGTGACCCCGAGCGGAGCGCCGATCGCGTTGTCGAACTCCACCTGGGTGATGGCGTGGGTGGCGAGCATGTTGCGGAGCACCTTGTCCCGCCGCGCGCGGGCCGCCGCCGGCTTGCGCCGAGGGGAGTAGATGCTCGGGTTCGCCGGGATGCCGGTCAGGAGCGCGATCTCCGACAGCGACAGCTCGCCCAGGGTCTTGCCGAAGTAGGTCTTGGCCGCCGCCTCGACGCCATAGGCGCCTTCGCCGAAGTAGATCTGGTTGAAGTACATCTCCAGGATCTGGTCTTTGGAGTAGTTGCGCTCGATGTCGATCGCGAGCGCGGTCTCCTTGAGCTTGCGCGTCAGGGTGCGCTCGTAGCTGCCGAGCAGGTTGCGGGCGAGCTGCTGCGTGATGGTGCTCCCGCCTTCGCTGGTGCGCCGGCGCGTTACGTTGGCGATCATGGCGCGGCCGATGCCCCACAGGTCCACGCCCCAGTGTTGATAGAAGCTGCGGTCCTCGGTCGAGATCGTCGCGTTGATCATGTGGCGCGGAATGTCCTTGAGCGCCGCCGACGAGCGGTTCTCCTTGTAGAACTCGTGGAGAACCCGGCCGCGCGCGTCGTAGACCAGGGTCTTGACGGCGGGCTTGATGGAGGTGAGCTGTTCGGTCGTCGGGAGATCGCGGCCAATCCATCGGACGACGCCGAACACGGCGCCGGCCGCGCCGAAAGCGGCGACCACGACGATGACGAAGAACAGCCGCCACGGGAAGCGCCGGGCCGCCCGCACGGCCTTCTGTCTCATTTCGGTTCCGAGATGGTCCAAGACTCTTCCGACACTAGGGGGATGGAGTCGAGGCGGTCAAGAACACGGGGCCCCGAGCCCCGGTGGTTGCCGCGTTTCGCAACGCTGCCTAGTATCGTTCGGTGAGCGCCTCTCCTGCATACCTGTCGATGAGCCCCACCGAGCAGCTCGAGACCCTGCTGGATCGCACGGAGGAAGTGCTTCCGGAAGGCGAGTTGCTCGAGCGTCTCGAGCGCAGTCGGAGCGAGAAACGTCCACTCCGCGTCAAGCAGGGGTTCGATCCGACTGCCCCCGACATCCACCTCGGCCACGCCGTCGGGCTCAGGAAGCTGCGCGAATTCCAGCAGCTCGGGCACCAGGTCGTGTTGATCGTCGGCGACTACACCGGGATGGTTGGTGATCCCAGTGGTCGCAACCGCGCCCGCCCGCAGCTCACCGAGGAGGAGGTCGAGCGCAACGCGGCGACCTACCTGGATCAGTTCCATCGGATCGTCGATCGATCTCCGCCGGCGCCGCTGCTGCCCGTGGAGGTGCACCGCAACGGCGAGTGGTTCTCGAAGATGCGCTTCATGGACGTCATGCGCCTCGCCTCGCAATACACGGTCGCCCGCATGCTCGAGCGCGACGACTTCGCGAAGCGCTTTGCCGACCGCCACCCGATCAGCGTTCACGAGCTGTTCTATCCACTGATGCAGGGCTACGACTCAGTGGCGATCCGCTCCGACGTCGAGCTGGGCGGGACCGAGCAGAAGTTCAACCTGCTGGTCGGCCGCGCCCTCCAGGAGCTGCACGGGCAGCTTCCGCAGGTCGTGATGACGATGCCGCTCCTGCCCGGACTCGATGGCGGACAGCGCATGGGCAAGAGTCTCGGCAACTACGTCGGCGTGACCGAGGCTCCGTCCGAGATGTACGGCAAGCTGATGAGCCTGTCGGACGCCGTGATGCCGGTGTTCTGGAGGCTCGCCGCCGCGCTCGACATCGACCAACGGAAAGCCGTTGAAAGAGATATCGAAGCGCTCGGACGCGGCGATTCCTCGGTTCATCCCATGACCTTGAAGAAGCGCCTGGCGCACCGGATCGTCGCCCTCTATCACGGCGATGCCGCGGCCGATCGGGCGCAGGCCGATTTCGAAACCCAGTTCCAGAAGAAGGGTGTTCCGGAAGACCTGCCGACCGTCCGGATCGAGAGCGACAAGGCCATGGGAATCAAGGATTTGCTGGTGGCGTCCGGGCTTGCGGCCAGCGGCAGCGCCGCCTGGCGGGCAGTCGATCAGGGCGCGGTGAGCCTCGATGGAGTGAAGATCTCCGACCGCAATTTCCGGTGGGAGCCGCAGGGTTCGGCGGTGCTTCGGGTGGGCCGGAAGATGGTCCGTATCGAGGTCGGCTCGGGAACAGCGGATCGCCGCTAACTGACATTTTTCCGGCTTTTTGGCCGGTTGGGTGTGGGGGTTGACAGCCCACTGGACCGCCCCTATATTGCCCTCGCTGCAGGGAATCGCCTTCCAGTTGCTTGTCGGTTTGACACCCATCTTGAACGAGGCTAGATTCCCCGTCCGCCTTTTTCATCGAGAGGCGGACGAAGCTACTTCTTGCTCTTTGAAAACCGAATAGCGCACGCGAATCTGAAGTGCCCGAAGAGGCCCCCTTTACCGAGATTTCCGCAAGGAGATCGAGGAACGAGGGATACCTTGCAATTGATCCGTGTGACGGGGCGCAAGCTCCGTGGCACGTTTCTCCGTATATTTTTTCACCACGGAGAGTTTGATCCTGGCTCAGAACGAACGCTGGCGGCGTGGATTAGGCATGCAAGTCGAACGCGAAAGAGGGAGCAATCCCTCGAGTAGAGTGGCGAACGGGTGAGTAACGCGTGAGGAACCTGCCTTCAGCAGGGGGATAACACTCCCAACGGAGTGCTAATACCGCATGAGACCACGGGACTGCATGGTCCTGAGGTCAAAGGTGGCCTCTGCTTGCAAGCTACCGGCTGAAGATGGTCTCGCGTCCCATTAGCTAGTTGGCGGTGTAACGGACCACCAAGGCGACGATGGGTAGCTGGTCTGAGAGGATGGTCAGCCACACTGGGACTGAGATACGGCCCAGACTCCTACGGGAGGCAGCAGTCGAGAGGCTTCGGCAATGGGGGAAACCCTGACCGAGCGACGCCGCGTGGGTGATGAAGATCCTCGGATCGTAAAACCCTGTCAGGTGGGATGAAATACCATTCGGTTAATACCCGAGTGGCTTGACAGTACCACCAGAGGAAGCTCCGGCTAACTCCGTGCCAGCAGCCGCGGTAACACGGGGGGAGCAAGCGTTGTTCGGAATCACTGGGCGTAAAGGGCGTGTAGGCGGCTAGGTAAGTGGGATGTGAAATGCCCCGGCTCACCCGGGGACCTGCATCCCAAACTGCTTGGCTTGAGTATGGGAGAGGATGAGGGAATTCCTGGTGTAGCGGTGAAATGCGTAGATATCAGGAGGAACACCGGTGGCGAAGGCGTCCATCTGGCCCGATACTGACGCTGAGGCGCGAAAGCTAGGGGAGCAAACGGGATTAGATACCCCGGTAGTCCTAGCCGTAAACGGTGAGCACTAGGTGTTGGAGGCATCGACCCCTCCAGTGCCGCAGCTAACGCATTAAGTGCTCCGCCTGGGGAGTACGGCCGCAAGGTTGAAACTCAAAGGAATTGACGGGGGCCC
>DAIUEO010000009.1:0-14315 GCA_036845125.1 Candidatus Eiseniibacteriota bacterium
ATCTCGAAGGCTTGCACGCCCTCGAGCGTCTGGAGCGGCGCGTTCAGTTTCAGCTCGGACACGAACAGCGCATTCCACACGTTCTCGTAATCGTTGCGGCCCGCGGTGAGGGTCGCCGGCAGCGCGCTGTCCGGCACCGCGAACGACGCGTACGGCTGCGAATAGGCCGGAGAGGAGACTCCGAGCGCAGCGAGGAGTACTAAAATTCTGCGGCCCTGTCGCGATCTCATCCCGAGCGCTGAACTCCCGCCACGGCGCCTTCCTCGGCACCGACCACCACGCGCGACAGATCCCAGCCGCGCAGGAACATGCCGCGCACCGCCGCCAGCAGCCTGAGCCGGTTGACCCGGAGGCGCTGCTCCTCGGCGTTCACGAGAACGTGGTCGAAGAAGTGGTGGATCGGCTCCTCCATTCCGAGCAGCGCGTTGAGCACGCCGGCATAGTCGCGCTTCTCCCACAGCGGATCGGAGTCCGAGCGCGCGCGGTCGAGGGCCGCGATCAGACGGATCTCGGCCGGGTCGCGCAGCACCCCGCGATCGTAGGGCTCGGTCAGCGACTCGGTCGTCGCCTTGAGGATGTTGTCCACACGCTTGAACAGGACGACCAGCGGCTCGAAGCGGCGATCGTTCCGGAAGAGGCCGAGAGCACGCGCGCGGTCGAGCGCATCACTCGGGTCGTTCCAGCCCGGCCGCGTGCGTCCGTCCGGCATCGGCGGGCGTGCCTCGAGCGCGGCGTCGCGTACGTCGTAGGCGGCGCCCCGCTCGTCGAGCGCGGTTTCGATCCTGCTGCGCCAGAAATCGCCGAGCTGCTTCATGATCTCGGCCTGCGCCAGCTCCGGGTCCGCGGCGAACAACGGCCGGGTGCTCTCCATGGTGGCGGCGTAGAGATCGAGGTGCCGGCTCTGCTCCATGAGGATGCGGATGACGCCGTTCCCCGCGCGACGCACTCCGAGCGGGTCCTCGCTGCCGGTCGGCACCTTGGCGGAGACGAAGGCGCCCGCCACGTGATCGAGCCGATCCGCCATGGCCAGCACCGCGCCCGCATCGGTCGCCGGCAGCGCCTCGCCCGCGCCGCGCGGCTGGTAGTGCTCGGCGATCGCGCGGCACACGTCCTCGGGCTCGCCGGCGCGCGCCGCGTAGTAGGAGCCGATCGTGCCCTGGAGTGCTGCGTACTCCTTGCCGCTCCCGATCATCTCGGAGGTGAGGTCGGTCTTGCAGAGGAGCGCCGCGCGCCGCGCCGCCTTCGCCGCGTCCGGCGCGAGGCGCCCGGCCAGCCATTCGCACAGCGACTCGAGCCGCGCCGCCTTGTCGCGCAGGCTCCCGCGGCCTTCCATCCACACGACTCCCTGCAGTGCTTCAATCTGCACATTCAGCGGGCGCTTCAAGTCGGTCTTCCAGTAGAAGTCGGCGTCTTCGAGGCGCGCCGCCAGCACCGCCTCGTTGCCACGGCGCACGGTATCGAGTCCGCGATCGTCGCCGTCGCGCACCGCCACGAACTTCGGCAGGAGCTTGCCTGAAGCCGGATCGTCCACCGCGAAGAAGCGCTGGTGCTCGCGGAGCGCCATCACGATCACCTCGCGCGGGAGATCGAGGTAGCGCGCGTCGAGACTGCCGAGGAACGCGGTCGGCCACTCGGCGAGGAAGGTGTCGATCGCGGTCAGCTCGTCGTCGGCAACCGCTTTGCCGCCCGCTTCGCGCGCCAGCGCATCGCGCTGCGATTCGAGCCGCGCGCGACGCTCGCGGTGATCGGCCAGCACGTGCGCGCGGTCGAGCAATTCTAAGTATTCGTGCGCGTGCGCGAGCTCGACCGGGCCCGGCGACAGGAACCGGTGTCCCTGGCTCGCGCGCCCCGCCTCGAGATGAAACGCCTTCACCGGGAGCACGTCCGCATCGAGCAGCGCCACCAGCCAGCGCACCGGCCGGGCGAAGCGCGTGTCGTCATCGAGCCAGCGCATGGACTTCGGGAACTGAAGCCGGGTCGCCACGCTCGCCAGCAGCGGCGGCACCACCTCGGCCGCCGGCTTGCCGACGTGGTGCACGGTCACCGCGACGTATTCGCCTTTGGCCGTGACGATGCGGCGCACCGCGGAGAGGTCCACCCCGCGCCCCTGGCAGAAGCCGAGCAGCGCCTTCGTCGGATTCCCCTGAGGATCGTAGGCCGCCTTCACATTGGGCCCGACCACTTCCTCGTCACGATCCGGCTGGCGCTCGGCAAGCCCGGTCACCTCGATCGTGAGCCGGCGCGCCGCGCCGAAGGTGCGCGTGCCCTCGAACTCCAGGTGGCGCTCGGCCAGGCCCTCCCGCACACCGGCCTCGAGCTGCTCGAGCGCGGGCTCGATGTAGGACGGCGGAATCTCCTCCGCGCCAATCTCGAAGAGCAGGTGATGACTCACGTGGAGGTCTTCTTCTTCGAGGGGTTGGATTGCGCGCCCGATCCGGCCGGCGCGGTTCCCGGGCCGTTCGTGCCATCGGCCGCCTTCGGCTTCACCCACTTCGCGCGCTCGGCCTCGTCCTTGAGCAGCGGATAGCCCAGCTCCTCGCGCTGCTTCACGTACGCTTGGGTCACGCGGCGCGCGAGCTTCCGCACGCGACCGATGTACCCGACCCGCTCGCTGACCGAGATCGCCCCGCGCGCATCGAGCACGTTGAAGAGGTGCGAGCACTTGATCACGGCGTCGTAGGCCGGGTTCACGAGCCCGAGATCCACGAGGCGCAGCGCCTCCTTCTCCCACACCTGGAACATCTCGACGTGGGCGGCGACGTCCGCGACCTCGAAGTTGTAGCGCGAGTACTCGCGTTCGTTCTGCATCCAGAGGTCGCCCCACGTGACCGGTGAGCCGCCCGCGCCCTCGCGCGACCACACCAGGTCCTGCACCCGCTCCTTGCCCTGGAGCATCATGCCGATCCGGTCGAGCCCGTAGGTCATCTCCGCCGACACCACGTCGACCTCGATCCCGCCCACCTGCTGGAAATAGGTGAACTGGGAGATCTCGGTGCCATCCATCCACACCTGCCACCCCAACCCCGCCGCCCCCAGCGTCGGCGACTCCCAGTCGTCCTCGACCAGCCGCAGATCGTGGGCCCGGGTGTCGATCCCGATCGACTCCAGCGACCCGAAATAGGTCTGGACCACGTCCGGCGGCGAAGGCTTGAGCAGCACCTGGTACTGGTAGAACTGCTGGAAACGGTGCGGATTCTCGCCATACCGCCCGTCTTTGGGACGTCTCGACGGCTCGACGTACGCGACCCGCCACGGCTCCGGCCCCAGCGAGCGCAGGAACGTCGCAGGATTGAACGTCCCCGCCCCCACTTCCGAGGGATAGGGCTGCTGAATGATGCACCCGCGCGAGGCCCAGAAGGTCTCGAGCGCGATCATCATCTCCTGCAGGGAACGCCGGGGGTCGAGTGCAGTCATGGCCGGCGCACTATAGGGGATGCCTCGCCGGGGACGGTAGGCGGGGCCCCGTATCCGCCGATCTCCGCCGGGAAGGAAAAGGCCCTGTCGCGCTGACCAGGGCCCATCCAATCGCAGCAGTTTCGGAACGCCGCCAATTCGGAGCGTTGCCTACTTCATGGCGAAGAACTTCCTCACTGCGGTCGTTCCGTCGACTTGCAGCCGGTAGAAATAGACGCCGTTCGCCAGGCGCGACGAGTCCCACTCGATCGTACGGTCACCTTCGGTCAGCATCCCACTCCAAACCGTGGCGATCCTGCGCCCCGCCACGTCATGGATGGTCAGGCTTGCGTCACCTCTGAATGTTCCTGCAAAACGGACCGTCGCACCCTGTGACACAATCGTCACACCATCCGCCACCGGGTGCACGTTCGAAAAGCGTGTCGCTCCTTCCGGGATCACGTCCACGGGCAGCGAGTTGAACGCAGGGTTGCAGTCCACGTCCCTGACGTTCACCTTCATGATGAAATCGAGTGGTTGCGCATTGATGCTCTGCGTTGACGCATTCCCAAGGGCTGCGTCCCCGCAGCCAATCACGCCTTCCGGGTCGCAGATGTACCAGGACCATTGGTAGGTGAACGGACTCATCCCTGTCGTCACTGCGGAATACAAAGCCGACTCGCCTGGATGCAGGGACGACGGGCCGTTGATTACAACGGTGGGCGTTACACTGCCATGAGACACGTTGATGCTGCGGACGAACTGTCTCGGCGATCCGTCGGAATCCAGCCACGATATCTGAAGGTCGAAGTGCTTTGTGTCAGAAGTCGTAACACTGTTTCCCGTGCCCAGGCTCACCCAATCGCCGCACGAAGGCGCCCCGGGGCAGGCTCTGCACTTCTTCGCCCAGTTCAATGTGGCGGGAATTCCTCCGCACTGCGGGAAGGACGCCGAATAGACACCGCTCTGCCCTACGTTGAGCGTTGCGGGGCCAAGAATCGTCCCATCAGGGTGGGGAACGATACCGCGGGCAGCGAACAGCTGCAGGATCGCGGTCGCGCGTGTTCCGCCATGTCGCTCGACGTCCGCCTGAACGACTGCTCCGGCGATGCACTTGAAGTCAGGACCTGACGAAACATAGTAGCGAAGTGCCTCGATCAGGAGTTCGTCGGCGCCGGTCCCGTACGCCTCCCGGACATCCCAGAGCCCACTCGCGAGAATCATGCCGCTGGAATGCTCACCATACGCAGGAGCCCCGCACACGATCAGAGTGCCGAAGTTGGCGTAATTGAAAACCGCCGGATCCGTGTCGATGGTTCTGGGCAAATAGGGCGGACAGGTACCGCAGCTGTAGATCAGCGGATTGTTCTTGAACGATGCAGCGAAGTAGTCAGACAGTCCTTCCCACACTGCCGCGCGTTCGGCGTCCACCTGTGCGCTCACCGGTTGAACGCCGAATCCATGCACCACGGCGTGTGCCACTTCGTGAACGACCGCATCTGAATGATGGGTTGAGAGGTAGTTCTTTCCCGTCGCCGGGTCGTAGTACGTGCCCGAACCGTTGTTGGCATAGATGTTCAGCTTGTGGCCGAGGCCCGCGTAGCCACGAGCAGGCAGCCAATCCGTGAGAAACAGATTCGCATAGTAGAACGTCTGGACTTCGTTGAAGTGTGCGTTTGACGTCAAGTAGAAGAAGTCTCCCATCGGAGTCGTGTTTGTGGCGTTGCCGCCGCTGGCATTGAAGACTTGCACATTGATGCTGTTGAGGGAGCCGAAGACCGAAAGCCAGGGAAGCGGGGCAGGGTAGGTGGAAGTACCCTGGCAATTCGGAACGCGGACATTGCCCTGAGGAGTGTATTCCTCGGGCATCTCGTCAGCGGCGGAAGGGGTCGCGATGGCCAGGAAGAAAACGGACACCAGCATCCAGGCGTGTTTCATGAAGACCTCCAGGCTTTGGTAGACGGGGGTGGTCACCTGCTGGAGTCGCGCGACGAGATAAGGCTAGGTCTGTCGTCAGAACACGGTCAAGAAATGATTTGTTCTGGCTGAATTCTGGCCGTCGTTATTGCTTTAACTGCCTTCAGCAGTTTCCAGTGAGCGCAGCACTTCGAGCGAGCGAAGGCCCTGGAAGCGCTGGAAATGGTGGCGTAGGAATGCCTCCACTACGCGCAACAGTTCGCCCGAGCGCTTCACCTCGAGGAAATCACCGGCGTCGCGCACCGGACGCGACAGCAGCAGCGCGAGGCCCGCGAGCGCGTCCGCCGACAGTGCGATCGCGCCGGGCTCGCCCGAAGCACAACCGTCGCACAGGAGGCCGCCGCGCGCGGGCGAGAACAAGCGTCGCGACGAGAGTGCGCCGCCGCAGCCCACGCAGGCGTCGAGGCGCGGGCGGTAGCCCATCAGGCTTGCGGTCTGGAGCTCGAATGCCAGTGTGACTGCGGGGAGCGCAGTCGCGGGAGCCTCGGTCACCGAGACGAGCGTCTCGCGCAGCAGGTCGTAGAGCTCGGGGTGCGGCTCCTCGCCCCACACCACGCGATCCACCAGCTCGAGGGCGGCATGCGCGTGGGCGAGGCGGGCGAGGTCCTGGAGTCGGCTGCCGAAGGGATCCAGCGTGTCGGCCTGCGACAGAAGATGGAGGTCGCGGTCGGGCTTGAAGTAGAAAACGAAGCGCGAGCGTGAGAGCGGCTCGAGGGCGAAGCCGAACCGCTGCGGGGTCTTGCGCGCGCCTTTCGCTACGAAGCGGAGCAGGCCGTGGTCGCGTGTGTAGGCGGCGACGATGCGGCTCGTGTCCCCCAGGGCGTGGACCTTGAGGACGATGCCTTCACCGGTGACGATGGCCATGGGCACCCGCGCGCCGCTGCATGGCGCGCGGAGTTACTCCTTCCTCAGCCTCGGCCTTCGGCGGAAACCGGGGCTTCCCCGGCGGGAAGCGGACCTTTCGCGGCAGTTACGCCGCTTTCCATCGGGGTCGGAGGCTGAACGACACCGCCCGAGACGATCACCTTGAGGCCGTCCTCGACCGGCCAGTCGAGGTACACGATGTCGGAGCGGTGGATGTAGTGCACGAACCCCGACGCGGGGTTCGGCGTGTGCGGCACGAACACGACCTCGATGTCACCGCCGAGGCGCTGGCGCACGTCGGCGCCGGCGCTGCCGGTGATGAAGCCGAGACGCCACAGGCCGGGATGCGGCCACTGGATGAGCACCACCTGGCGGAACGCGTTCTTGTTCTTGGTGAGGAACACCTCGCCCAGCGACTTGGTCGAGCCGTAGAGGATGCCGAAGCCGGGAATGCGGCTCAGCATGCGGTCCCAGTTGGCGGCGATCGAGCGGGTTCCGATCCACGAGGCGAGCCAGCCGACCAGCGTGAGCAGGATCAGGGTGGCGAGGAGCCCGGCGCCCGGGATGCGGTGATAGTCGAGGAACTCGAAGCGCATGTAGCGGCCGAGCAGCAGGTCCACCCAGTTGAGGAGCCGGAAGAACACCCAGAGGGTGATCCCGGTGGGCGCCAGCACCACCAGGCCGGTGAGCAGGTAGTTGCGGATCTTCTGAGGGAAGCCGGAACGCGAGTCGGAGGTCATGCGTTGGAGAGTGAGGCACGCTCGGCCGATGCGTCAATCGTCCGCAGCGCGCGATCGAGCGCGCGGATCGCCGTGCGGGATTCCGCGAGTGCCGCGGCCTCGGCGGCCCGCATCGCGCGACGCTCGCCGGTCTTCATGTGATCGTGCCCGGCGAGGTGGAGCGCGCCGTGGATCACGAGCCGCGCCAGCTCCTCGCCCGGGGTGACGCGGAAGCGCCGAGCCTGCTCGCGCGCGCGATCCATCGAGAGGATCAGCTCGCCCCCGACCTTCTTCCCCGGGGAATCGTCCTCCGGGAAGCTCAGCACGTCGGTCGCGCGGTCGTGCCCGCGCCACTGGCGGTTCAGCGCGCGCAGCTCGGCATCGTCCGAGAGCACGAGCGTGATCGCGCCCGCGGAATGGCCGGCCACGGTGAGAGCGTTCGTGACGAGGGTCTTCAACGGTGCGCGGAGCGCCGCGGCCGAGCCGGAGCGCCGGACCACGGTGACCGCCAGGGGTCAGCCTTCGCGCCGCGACTCGACGTCGGGGCGGCGGCGCGGCGCCTCGGGGTACGGCGCGCGCACGTGGAAGATCGCGGTCAGGACCGGGATGAATGCCTCGCGAATGCGCGCGAGGTCCTGCATGGTGAGCGGGCTGTCGTCGAGCTGGCTCTGGCTCACGCGCTCGTCGATGAGCCGCGTGACGAGGCCGCGGATGCGGCTCGGCGTCGGCTCCTGGAGCGCGCGCGAGGAGCCCTCGACGCCGTCCGCGAGCATGAGGATCGCGGTCTCGCGCGAGCGCGGCTTGGGGCCGGGATAGCTGAAGTCCTCGCGGCGCGCGGTCGGATCCAGCTCGAGCGCCTTGTGATAGAAGAACGCCATCACCATGGTGCCGTGGTGCTCGGGGATCGCCGCCTGCACCGCCTTCGGCAGGCGCTCCTTGCGCGCCAGCTCGAGGCCCTCGGTGATGTGCGACTTCACGACGAGCGTGCTCATGCTGGGGGCCAGCTTCTCGTGGCGGCTGCGTGAGAACGCCGGCTCGTTCTCGGCATAGTACTCGGGCTTCCCGAGCTTCCCGATGTCGTGGTAGTAGGCCTGGACGCGCGCGAGCAGCGAGTTGCCGCCCACCGCCTCGGCCGCGGCTTCGGCGAGACTCCCGACCACCATGCTGTGGTGATAAGTCCCCGGTGCTTCGAGCTGGAGCCGCTTGAGCAGCGGACGGTTCAGGTCCGAGAGCTCGAGCAGCGTGATGTCCGAGGTGAGCCCGAACAGGTGCTCCACCACCGGCAGCAGCAGGAAGGCGAGCGAGATCGAGAGGAACGCGCCGAGCGCGCCCCACAGCACGTCGGTTGCCAGCATCCTCAGGCCCGCCGACTGCGCCACGTCCCAGGCGATGATCGCCGCCATGTTGGCGGTCGCCACCGTGAAGGTGGCGCGCACGAAGTGCCAGCGGTGGCGGAGCCGCGACACCGAGTACACCGCGGTCACGCCGCCCATCACGGCGACCGCCGCGAACGGCGCTCCCAGCTCGTCCACGGTCATCACCACCACGGTGAGGAGCAGTGTGAACACCAGCGCCGGTCGTTTCTCGAGCACCGACGCCACGACCAGCGGTGCGAGTGCCAGCGGCACCATCAGCTCCGAGAGACCGAGCAGGCTGGTCTGCACGCGCGCGAGCAGCACCACCAGTGCGGTGAGGAGGGTGAACATGCCGAGCATCGCGTTGTCCCGGTAGATGCCCGGCAGCTCCATGCGCAGGTACGTCGCGAACACGGCGATGAACAGCAGCATGAGGAGCATCCGAGCGACCGGCGGGTACAGGAACTCCGAGTGGCCGCGCTTCGCCAGCTCGATGTTGCGGAGCGAGCGCAGCTCGAGCAGCTCGTTGCGACCGACGCGCTGATTGGCGTCCACGATCAGCTCTTCCTTCTGGACGTGGCCGAGGGTGGTCGGCACGGCGCCCTGGGCCTGGACGCGACGCCATTCGGTTTCGGCACGGTCGTACACCACGTTGGGTGCGAGGAACGCGGTCGCCAGCTCGTTGGCGAGCTTCACCGAGAGTGCATCGTTGGTGAACGCGGCGTGCGCCCGTTCGTCGATCGACTGCAGGGCCTCGCGGCGATCGAGCAGCATCGAGGCGGCGACCGGCAGCTCGTTCTCGCCGTCCCTCAGGTTCACGGAGGAATGGCCGAGCAGCGCGCCCTGGCGTTTCTCCGCCACGACGCCGGTGTCGTAAATGCGCGTGAGCCACTCCCCGAGCCCGGTGAGCACGCGGCGGGCACGGCCGGGGGCGGCGAGCGCGCCGAGGCTTTCGTCGGTCAGCGGGATGCCGAGTCCGCGCAGCTGGCTCGCACGCACGCCGGGCTCGACCGTGGCGTCCTGAAGAATCGCGAGCGAGCGGCCTTCGAACGAGGCGAAGCGCGCGAGCGCATCGGAGGCGGCGCGGGAATCCCGCACGAACACCGGTGGCACCGCGCCGGCCGCGCGCTCCTGCTCGAGACGGAGCTGGGCCTCGTCCTTCTCGACGCGGAAGTCGTAGGGCGCCACCACGCGCTCGCGCGCGATCTCACCTTCGCGGTAGCGGTACTTGGACGGAACGCCGCTTCCGCCCGGCAGCGCGGCGGCCGCACCGAGCAGCAGCAGCACGTAGAGCAGGCGGGTACCGAAATAGCCCCACCGGAACTGGCGGGCCCGATCGGGCAATGCAGGCGTCGACGGCTCGAGAACGGTCATGTGAGAAGCGGGCCCCGGGGTCGGGGCCCGGTTCAAATCGAGGGCCCCTGCGGGTCTTCCGACCCTTCGGTCGGACTGTCGGCGCGCTCCGCCGGCCCGCCTTCGAACGTTCGAGCCGCCGGGACCTGCGTCCCCGGCTCGAGCGTATCGCCCACCCCGTCCTCCTGCTTGCCGTTCATCCGCGAGTGGTAGTCGTCGAAGGCACGGATGATGTCGCGCACCAGGCGATGGCGCACGACGTCCTCGGGGTGGAAGTACACGAACTTCACGCCGTCGGTGCCGCCGAGGATCGACTGGATCCGCACGAGACCGGAGGTGTTCGGGTCCTTGAGGTCGATCTGGGTCACGTCACCCGTGATCACCGCACGCGAGTTCACGCCCATGCGGGTGAGGAACATCTTCATCTGCCGCACGGTGGTGTTCTGCGCCTCGTCGAGGATCACGTACGAGTTGTGGAGCGTCCGCCCGCGCATGAAGGCGAGCGGCGCGATCTCGATCACGCCGAGCTCGATGTAGCGCCGCATCTTGTCGTACGACATGAGATCGGCGAGCGCGTCGTACATCGGCCGCAGGTACGGATCGACCTTCTCCTGCATGTCGCCCGGCAGGAAGCCCAGGCTCTCGCCGGCCTCGACCGCGGGGCGCGCGAGGATGATGCGGTCCACCTTCTTCTGGCGGAGCGCATGCACGGCCGCCGCAACCGCGAGGTAGGTCTTGCCGGTGCCGGCCGGGCCGATCGCGAACACGACGTCGTGGTCCTCGAGCGTCTTCAGGTACTCGGCCTGGGTCGGAGTGCGGGCACGGACCGACTTGCGGTCGAACACCCAGCCCGGCGCGCCTTCGTAGGCGTCCGCCAGCCGGCCGTTGCCGTTGCGCTTGGACAGGCCGAGCGCCGAGAAAATGTCCGCTTCTTCGATCACCTTGCCTCGTTCCACGAGATCCACGAGCTCCTCCAGGGCGCGGCCGGCGGAACTCACCGCCTCCTCGTCGCCGGAAACCGTGATGGTGCCGTCACGCAGGGTGATGCGTACCGGTACCGCACGCTCGATGTGTCGAAGGTGCGAGTCGTTGTGTCCCAGGAGCAGGACGGGATCGAGATGTTCGACTGGGAACTTGCGAATGATCACTTCGCAACCTCTGATTCCCGCGTTCCGGAAAAAAAGCCCCGGAAAACGCAAAACTCTTGGCCGGTAGACCCGGGAGCGGGTCTGGCCAAGAGCGATAAAGGCGTCGTCGTGGACTGGTTGTGTCGTGTCAACCTTTTGCCGCCCAGTGACTTGTTCCGTCCGTCAGCCGATCGGGTTCGAGCCCTGATCACCTTTCAAACGGCAATGGCAAGCTAGCACGGGATGTCGGTCGGGTCAACGCCAGCGCGGTGAACGCGCCATGCACGGGAGCGGTATCGGCACGCAGCGAGTCGCGACTTCACCGTTCCTTTGCGAGCGCCAAAGACGTTGGCTACGCGGGCTCAGGAGGCGGCCTTCTCCTCCATCTCCACCAGCGCGACGCCCGGGCTCACCATCTCCCCCTGCTTGGTGTGGAGCGCGGCAATCGTCCCGTCGCGCGGGGCGCGGATCAGGTGCTCCATCTTCATGGCCTCGACTGCGAGCAGCGGCTGGCCCTTGGTGACACGATCGCCCTGGGCGATGAGCACCTTGGTGACGACGCCCGGCATCGGCGCCTCGAGACCGCCGGCGTGCGCTCCCCCGCGCTTCCGGCCGGCTTCGATCCGGTCCAGCACGAAGTCCATCGTCCCGACCCGCACGAAGCGGCGCTGGCCGATCGCGGTGACCTCGACGACCTGGACGCCGTCCACGCCCGTGAGCCGGAGGCGGCCGTCCTCGAGCGCTTCCGCCCTGAGGTCGAGCGCGGCGCCGTCCACCGTCACCTGCCACGCGCCGGGACCAGTCCCCTTCACCTCGGCTTCGCGCGTGCGCTCGCCATCCTTCCATTCGCTGCGCATCAGTCGAGCCCCGGATGACGCCAGCGGCCGAGCGTGGCGAACGCGTCCGCCTGGGCTTCGGCAACCGACGGCGCTCCTCCGCGCCGGTCGCCGTTCACCGCCAGTCCCATCGCCTCGGCGAGCGCCGCCGCGGCGACCGCGATCTCCGGGGCCGGAGCCTGGACGAGCTGCGTGAAGCCGGCGAGGAACTCGCGCTCGATCCACTCTGTGTCGAACTTCGCGTTCGCGACGTCGGCGCTGCGGACGAGGGCCCGCAGGAACGGAAGGTTGGTGATCACCCCGTGGACCCGCGTCGCGTCCAGCGCTCCCTTCATGCGCTCGAGCGCGGTTTCCCGATCGCGGGCGAAGGTGACGATCTTGGCGAGCAGCGGATCGTAGTGGACCGTGACCTCGTCGCCCGCCTCCACCCCGCGGTCCACGCGGATGAACGCGCCGTGCGGCCAGCGCAGCCGCACCAGCGTTCCCGACTGCGGCAGGAACTCGCGCGCGGCATCCTCCGCGTAGACGCGGGCCTCGACCGCGTGTCCGCCGCGGCGAACCTGCTCCTGCTCGAACGGCAGCCGGCGCTCCATGGCCACCGCGAGCTGCGCCCGTACGAGATCGATCCCGGTGACCAGCTCGGTCACCGGATGCTCGACCTGGAGCCGCGTGTTCATCTCGAGGAAGTAGAACTGGTCCTTCGCCACCAGGAACTCCACGGTGCCGGCTCCGCGATAACGCACCTCGCGGGCGAGCCGTACGGCCGCGTGGGTGAGCCGCTCGCGGAGCGCCTCATCGACGGCCGGCGAAGGGCACTCCTCGATCACCTTCTGGTGGCGTCGCTGGAGCGAGCACTCGCGGTCGAACAGGTGGATCGCGTTGCCTTCGCCGTCGCCCAGCACCTGGACCTCGACGTGGCGGGCGCGCTCGAGGCGCTTCTCGAGATAGGCGGTGCCGTCACCGAACGCGGCCGCCGCGACCCGCTGCGCGCTCTCGATCGCTTCCCCGAGCGATGCCGCGTTCTCGACGACCCGCATGCCCTTGCCGCCGCCACCCATCGCCGCCTTCACCATGACCGGGAAGCCGATTCTCTTGGCGGCCTCGACCAGCTCGGCCGGGTTTGCGCCCTCCGCGCCCGGCACCACGGGCACGCGAACCTCCGCCGCGAGCTTGCGGGCCGCACGCTTGTCACCCATCGCACGGATCTGCTGCGGCGTCGGTCCGATGAACACGAGGCCGGCACGTTTGACGGCCTCGTGTAAATCGGCGTTCTCGGCGAGGAAGCCGTAGCCCGGATGCACCGCATCGGCGCCGGATGATTTACAGGCTTCGAGCAGAGCCTCGCTGTTGAGATACGAAGCCCGCGGCTCGGCGGGGCCGATGCGCCACGCCTCGTCGGCGAGCCGGGTGTGGAGCGCGCCGCGATCGGCGTCGGAGTAAACGGCGATCGAGCGCAGTCCCATCTCGTGCAGGGTGGATGCGATGCGGCAGGCGATTTCGCCGCGATTGGCGATCAGGACTCGACGGATCATGGGGCGCTCAGGCCATCCAGCGGGGCTTGCGCTTCTCGAAGAACGCCGCCAGCCCCTCGCGCGCCTCCTCGCCGTTGCGGATTTCGGCCAGCGTGCGCGGGAGCCCGGCGCGGTACTCCTCCCAGGTGGTGTCGGTCCACAGCTCGAGCAGCGCCTTCACGCGCCGCTGCGCCTCGGGCCCGCCCTTGAGCAGCTCGCCCACCCGCTCGTTCACCCGTGCGTCGAGTTCGGCGACCGGCGCCACGTGGTGCACGAGTCCGACCCGGAGTGCGGTCGCCGCATCGAAGCGCTCGCCGGTGAGCATCAGCTCGCGGGCCTGGCGATCGCCCATCCGCCGGATCAGGTAGGGACTGATGAGGCCGGGGATGATGCCGAGCCGCACTTCGGTGATCCCGAACTTCGCGTCGTCGGCCGCCACCGAGATGTCGCAGGCGCAGCAGAGCCCGACGCCACCGCCGTAGACGCCACCATGAATCCGCCCGACCACCGGCTTCGGGAAATCGGCGATTGCGGCGAAATAGCCGCCGAGACGCTGCGCCTCGACGAAGTTCTCCTCGAAGCTGGCGTTGGCCGAGGCGCGCATCGCGGCGAGGTCGGCGCCCGCGCAGAAGGAGGGCCCGCGGCCCCCGAGCACCACCACCCGGACCGCGTCGTCGTGGCCCAGATCATGGAGGGATTGCGCCAGGGCCGCGCCGAACTCGGCAGAGAGGGCGTTGTGCTGCTCCGGCCGATTGAGCCAGACCCGCGCAACCGGTCCTTCGCGCTCGACTTCCACAATCGCCATGCGACGTCCTCTCGGGTGGGGTTCCGGAGGCGGCAGCATACGGATCGGGCGCCGGCGGTCAACGAACCTGCCCGCCGGTCCGGGCGGAGCGGTGCGGCGAAAAATAGATCGCGCGACTTCTTACGGCCGGGCGTAGATTCCCCCGGAGCGGCGGACCCCCGATTGAGCCTTCGGTTCCTGCGCGGCGACGTCGCCGGCCCCCGCCACCCAAAACGCTCTCTATCGATACCGGGACCCCCATGGAGGCCGCGATGGCCCGCCGCATGTGGTTCGGATGGCTCGCGGGGATGCTGCTTTTCCCCGCGCTGGCTCAGGCTTTTCCCAATCCCCAGACCACCACCAGGACGCAGCCCGGCCGTGAGAACATCTGCGGGT
>DAIUEO010000009.1:14325-39561 GCA_036845125.1 Candidatus Eiseniibacteriota bacterium
CGGTCAGGTCGCGAGCGAAGTGATCGTCGGCTACCGCGCCGGCACCACCGAGAACGAGCGCGCCGATGTCCGCAGCCGGGTCGCGGGCACGCTGAAGCACCGGTATCGCTACGTGAACGTGGAGGTGCTGCGGCTCCCCGGCACGACGGCTCAGCAGAGCATGGCAGCGCTCCAGAACCATCCGTCAGTCGAGTTCGTGGAGCCCAACTACGTGCTGAGCATCGCGGCGGTCCCGAACGACCCCCAGTTCTCCCAGCTGTGGGGGCTCCAGAACACCGGCCAGACCGGCGGCACACCGGGAGCCGACATCGACGCGACGCTGGCGTGGAACGTCACGACCGGCAGCGGCGACGTGAAGATCGGTGTCATCGACACCGGCGTGGACTGGACCCACCCCGACCTCGCGCCCAACATCTGGACCAACCCCGGAGAGATCCCGGGCAACCTGATCGACGACGACAACAACGGCTACGTGGACGACGTCCACGGGTACGACTTCGCGAACAACGACGGCAACCCGATGGACGACCATGGCCACGGGACCCACACCTCCGGAACGATCGCCGCGGTCGGCAACAACGGCATCGGTGTGACCGGCATCAACTGGCAGGCGAAGATCGTCGGTATCAAGTTCCTGGACGGCGGCGGTTTCGGGACCACCGAGAACGCGGTGCGCTCTGTCGAATACGCGATCACGGTCGGCGTGCGTCTCACCAACAATTCCTGGGGCGGCGGCGAGTTCTCGACCGCGCTGCAGCAGGCGATCGAAGCCGCCGGCAACGCCGGGCAGCTGTTCGTCGCCGCGGCCGGAAACGCTTCGACCAACATCGACGCGTTCCCGTTCTATCCGGCGGCCTACCCGTCGGACAACATCGTCACGGTGGCCGCCACCAATCACAACGATCAACTCTCGTACTTCTCGAACTACGGCGCGACCTCGGTCGACCTTGCCGCGCCCGGCGAGAACATCCTCTCCACGGTTCCGGGCGGCGGCTACTTCGAGGCCTCCGGCACGTCGATGGCGACACCGCACGTTACCGGCGTTCTGGCCCTCCTGTGGGGGCGCCGTCCGGGGCTCTCCCCCGCGCAGGCCAAGGCGCTGCTGCTCTCCGGCGTCGACACCCTTTCGGCGCTGAACGGCTTCGTGCTCACCAACGGGCGCCTCAACGCGCTGCTTGCCGTGGCAGACCGCGACACGATCCCGCCGGGAACCATCCTCGACCTCGCCGCCTCGCTGCCGACGTCCAGCACGGTCACCCTGTCGTGGCATGCGACGGGCGACGACGGGGGCATCGGGCAGGCGTCGTCCTACGACATTCGCTATTCGACGAACCCGATCGACGAGGCGAACTTCGGTGCTGCCACGCGTTTCACCGGCGGCCCGGCCCCGCAGCCCGCGGGCGGAGCCGAGCACGCCGAAGTCCTGGGACTCGGGTTCTCGACCCACTACTACTTCGCCGTGCGCGCGCTCGACGAGTTCGCGAATCCCGGACCGATCTCGAATGTCGCGCAGGCCACCACGCTCGGCGCCCCCCAGATCGACGTGCAGCCTTCGTCGCTGACCGTGAGCCTGCCGGCGGGCGCGTCGACCCATCGAACGCTCACCCTTCGCAACATCGGGGAAGGCACGCTCGACTTCGCGATTCCCAATCCCCGGATCCGCTTCAACCCCGTCCCCGTTCATCCTTATATGCCGTCGCCCCGGGGGGCGGCGGATCCGCGCCGTGGTACGCCGGTGGTGCTGAGTTCCGGGGGACCGGACGGTTACGGCTATCGCTGGATCGACAGCGGCGAGCCCGGCGGTCCGGTGTTCGACTGGGAGGACATCAGCCTGACCGGAACTCCGATCGACCTCGTGGGCGACGAGGACGTCGCGACCGGAATCCCGATCGGGTTCACGTTCCCGTTCTACGGCACGTCGTTCTCGACCATCAACGTCGGCGTCAACGGCTGGCTCTCCTTCACCAGCTCGGCGTCCCCGACCTATTCCAACCAGCCCCTCCCCAGTGGCGGCGTCAACGTCCCGGAGAACCTGATCGCGCCGTTCTGGACGGATCTCTACTTCGGAACTTCGAAGCATGCCTACGTGCAGGCGGATGGCGAGCGGCTGATCATCTCGTGGGTCGGTGCTCCGTACGTGTACACCGGGCTTCCGCTCACCTTCCAGGCGATCCTCTATCCGAGCGGTGAGATCCGCTACCAGTACCTCAACATGCCCATGACTTCCGATTCGGTGTTCACCCCGGGCACCGTGGGCATCCAGAACGCCACCAAGACCGACGGCCTCACCGTTGCTTTCAACACGCCCTACGCGTTGAGCGGCCTCGCGGTGCGCATCACCCCGCCCGCGAACTGGCTCACCGTGACTCCCGACTCGGGGCGCATCCTGCAGGGTCAGTCCCGGGACCTCGACGTCCTGTTCGACTCCTCGCTGCTCGTCGGCGGCTCGTACCTCGCCGACCTCCTGATCCAGAGCAACGATCCCGACGACTCCGTCGCGGTCGTTCCGGTCCAGCTCAACGCCGTCGGCATTCCGGAAATCCAGCTCGACGTCACGTCCGTCGATTTCGGCCCGCTGTTCGTGGGCGGTTCCGTGCGCGAGACCCTGCTCGTCCACAACCCGGGCACGGACACGCTGCGCGTCACGTCGATCTCGACCAACCATCCGGCGTTCACGTCTGCGGTCCCGACCCTCAACGTTCCGCCCTTCGGAGCCCGTCGTCTCGTGGTTCGCTTCTCACCGCTCGCGCTCGGACCGGTCTCGGGGATCCTCACGCTCCACTCGAACGATGCCGACGAGCCGGTGACCACCGTCCAGCTCTCGGGCGCGGGCATCCCGCCGCCCGACATCCAGGTGAGCCCCGAATCCCTGAGTGTGACCTTGCCGACCGACGGCACGGCGGAGCGCGTGCTCCGCGTGGACAACACCGGCACCACGGAGCTGTCTGCGGTCGTTTCCGTGGTGGGAGCGGCCAACGTCTGCACCCATTGCGACACGCTGCGGCCACCGCCGATCCACCCCGGTCCTCCCGAGGCCTGGATCGTCAAGCGCGGCGGACCCGGGCACGGGGAGGAATGGAATTTCGAGCCCGGGCCGGCGTCCACGAGACCGCGCAACGAGAGCCCCGCGCCCCCACCCCAGCGCGTCCAGGTCGGCGCCTATTCCGGGATCTATCTCGCCTTCGGCATCACGAACATGGGCGAGGTCATGCCGTTCCAGCAGCCGATCGGGAACGAGCACTTCGCCGTCGGCACGTATCTTTCGGGGTACGGCGTCGGCACCCGCAACGGCGCCGGCGGGACCACCTACAACTTCACGGCGTACGGGGCGGGTATGGAAGGAATCGTCCCGGAGTTCTACCAGGAGCTGGTGAACACACCTTCGCTGGTCGTGGTCCGGGTCATCACCCGGACCGTGGACAACCAGCTTCGCATCCAGCGCGACTTCACCTTCCCGCGCAACGACAAGTACGTGTCGATCGCGACGACCCTCACGAACATCGGCGGGTCGATCGACAGCGTCATCTTCAAGGAGTTCGCGGACTGGGACGTCGACGGCGACTACCATGACGACACCTTCGACTACGACTTCGCCCGCAACCTGGTGCTGGCGGCCGACGTCACTTTCACCGGCACCGCCAGCTCGACCCAGCCGAGTCAGATGGATCTCCTCGGGTGGGATTCCTACTACCAGTTCTGGACCTACGTGGATTTCCCGACCGGCCCGGTGTCACCGCTCGACGGCCTCGCGCTGCTCCATTTCAACCTCGGCCCGCTGCCCTCCGGCCAGCAGCGCTCGCTCGTCACCGCGCACTGCGCCGGCAACGATCTGGCCGAGCTGCAAGCCGTGGTGGACCGCGCCGTGCCACTCACGAGATGGCTGAGCGTCGCTCCCGAGACGCTGGTCGTGCCACCCGGAGGGCACCGTGACCTCGCCGTGAGCTTCGACGCCACCGGCATGCTCGGTGGCCACTATCGCGCCGACGTCTCGATCCGGAGCAACGATCCGGACGAGGAGGATGTGCGGATCCCCGTGCACCTCAGGGTCCTTGGCGTACCCAACATCGGCGTCTCCCCGACGTCGCTCTCGTTCGACACCACCTTCACCGGGTTCACGAGCGTGGAGTCCCTGATCGTGGTCAACAGCGGGACCGACCTGCTCGAGATCACGGGCATCTCCACCGGTCATCCGTCGCTGACCACGTCTCCGAGCGTGTTCACGCTCGCGCCCTATCAGTCCGAAGCCGTGCGCGTGACCTTCGGTCCCACGGCGCCGGGACCGGTGACCGCAACGATCCAGATTCATTCGAGCGATCCCGATCAGCCGATCGTCAGCGTTACCGCGCATGGGGTGGGTGAGCCTCCACCGCTGGCAGTCGTGGAGCCGGACTCCATCGCCGCCTGGCTGATCACCGGACAGACCCAGTCCCGCACCCTGACCGTGCGCAACACCGGCGGGAGCAACCTGGCGTGCAGTCTGTTCGTCGCCGGTGTGATTCCCGTGGTCGCGCCCGCGGCCGGGGCCCGCCCACGCGACGTCCACCCGGCCATCACCCGCGAGTGGAACGAACAGGCGAAGACGCTGAGCCCGGGTCTGCTGATGGCAGCACCGCGACGCTACGTCGATACCGCGGCGCTTCCGGTGATCGTGGAGGACCCCGCGGGTGACCCCGCGCCGGACCTCCTGCGGCTGCGCGGCGGTTCCGCCGGAACGGAGCTGCGTCTCGACCTCGAGTTGTCGGGGACGTTCAACCCCGTCAATTTCGGCGGTGCGGTCTCGTTCGACACCGATCAGAACCCGCTCACCGGGTATCCGCCCTATTACGGCATCCCGGGACAGGACATCGGCGCGGAATACGTGGCCTTCCTCTTCACCCTGTCCCTGGGATACGTGGAGCTGTACTCGACCTACAGCGGCTTCATCGGAATCTTCCCGATCAACCCGCGGAGCGACGGGTTCTCGGTGGCGATTCCGCTGGCCGCTCTCGGCGGAGACGACGGCGCCATCGATATCGACGGCGTGATCGGCACCGCGTCCGGGCCCACCGACTGGTTCCCGAACACCGGCCATGCCGCGACCAACGGAGCCGAGTGGCTCTCGGTGGGGCCGACCGAGTTCACGGTCACGCCCGGCGCCGCCGTCCATCCGCTGGCCACCATCGACGCGGGCGGCCTCTTCGGCGGCGAGTACTTCGCCCAGATCAAGGTGTTCACCGACGAGCCCGGCACCGGGGCGCCCCGGCTCGTGCCGGTGTACCTCAACGTCACCGGCGCCCCCGATCTCGCGCTCGACCGCGCGGCGATCGATTTCGGAGCGCTGTTCGTCGGCGAGAGCCGCACGGACAGCGTGTTCGTGACCAACGAGGGCACCGACCTGCTGGTGGTCACCTCGGTGACGAGCACCTCGCCGCTCTTCACGATTCCGGGCGGCCCGTTCTCACTCGGACCCGGCGGCAGCGCGCTGCTCCCCGTGACGTACCATCCCGTGGCCCCCGGCGCCCACACTGGGATCATTACGTTCGCCAGCAACGATCCCGACGCGCCGGCGACGACGCTGGCGGTGAGCGGCAACGCGCTCATTCCGCCCGACATCGCGGTGAGTCCCGAATCGCTCTCGGTGGATGTCATTCTCGGACAGACCCTCGAGCGGACGCTCACGGTCGCGAACAGCGGCGGCTCGGTGCTGCGCTTCGACATCCCGCGGCCCCAGCTCCATGCCCCCTCGATCGTCCGCCAGTACGTTCCGACCCCGAAGGGTACGCTCGATCCGCGGATCGGGCCGCCCGTCGTGCAGCGCATGGGAGGGCCGGACGGCTTCGGGTACACGTGGATCGACAGTCACGACCTGCTCAACGGACCGGACTTCGAATGGGTGGACATCACCACCGTGGGCACGCAGCTGACTCTCAACGGCGACGAGGACGTCCAGTTCAACGTGCCGATCGGATTCCCGTTCCCCTTCTACGGTGACACCACCGGGAGCTTCAACTACTTCACCACCGTGAACGTCGCCTCCAACGGCTGGATGTCGTTCACGGACTCCCGGATCCCGTCGTACTCCATCTATCCGTTGCCGAGCCCGTATGCCCCGTCCAACCTGATCGCACCCTTCTGGGGCGATCTCGACCTGCGCGGAGCCCGGCGCGTGTACGCCTACAACGACGGCACGCGTTTCATCGTGTCGTGGATCGACGTGCCTCATTACGCCACCGGCGGGCCCTACACTTTCCAGGTGATCATCGACATGGGCGGACGGATCCTCTTCCAGTACAAGGACATCAACATTCCCGACTACGCCGCCTCGATCGGTGTGCAGAACGGCACGAACGACATCGGACTCCAGATGTCCTTCTTCCAGTCGTACGTGAGCGACGGGATGGCGGTGCTCATCGATCCGCCGGCCGCGTGGCTGACGGTCGATCCCATGACGGGCGAGGTCGATGCCGGCGCGTCAGAAGCCCTGCGTGTCGGATTCCACAGCAAGGACCTCACGCCCGGGGACTACCGGGGCCGCATCCTGCTCCGCACCAACGATCCCGATGAGAGACTGGTCGAGGTGGCCGCACACATGCGGGTGGTCGTGCTGCCCGACATCGCCGGCGATCCGTTCGATTTCGGAGAGACGTACGTAGGAGCGCCCGTCATCCGCGCCGTGACGGTCCGGAACGACGGAGCGGCGCCGCTCCTGATCTCGTCGATGACCACGACGGGACCGTTCACGCTCCTGACCTCCATACCCGCATCGATCAGCCCCGGGAACCAGGTCCTGATGACCATGCGCTTCCTCCCCACCGCCCCGTGCGCTTCGTGCACCGGGGCGCTGGTGATCACCTCCAACGACCCGGACGAAAACCCGTTCCAGGTCCCCCTCACGGGCAGGGCCGTGCTGCCGCCGCAGATCGAGGCGCTGCCGGCCGAGATGCACGCGGCCCTCGCTCCCGCGCTCGGTCCCACCGCGACCACCATCACGCGCGATCTCACGGTGGAGAACACCGGAGGCAGCAACCTGGTCGCCCGGTTGGGCAGCTTCGCGGCCGAGGACGCAGCTCCCGGGCGCGGCCTTGCCGCGGCGGCGCGCGGCACTCCCTTCCAGCTGGCGTCGGCCTCGGCCACCGACCCGCCGCAGACGCTCGGTTCCGGCACCGACGGAGGCGGCTACACGTGGCTCGACAGCGACGATCCGCTCGGTCCCGAGTACCTGTGGGACGACATCGTGGTCGCGGCCAACCGGATCCCGCTCTCCGGCAACGACGCAGTCGCGGCAAGCATCCCGATCGGGTTTGCGTTCCCGTTCTACGGTGTGCCGTACACGACGGTGAACATCAGCACCAACGGCTGGCTTTCGTTCACGGACACGAGCCTGCCGGGCTCCGGCAACCGGCTGCTGCCCGACGCCTCACCCGGGACGCCGCGCAATCTGCTCGCGGTCCTGTGGGACGACCTGCAGGTTCCGGTGGACCGCATCTATGCGAAGACGTTCATTGACCGGTTCGTGGTCACCTACCGCTCGGTGAACACGCTTCCGTTCAGCGTGCCCCACACCTTCCAGGTGATCCTCTACCGGGACGGGCGGATCAAGTACCAGTACCTGTCCGTGCTGGAATCGCGCGGCCTGGGCACCGTGGGCATCCAGAACGGGACCGGGACCACCGGCGCCACCGTGGTGCACGACGCGGCTTACCTGCGTGACGAGCTCGCGGTGGAATTCCTGCCCGGACCGGCATGGCTGCGTTTCGAGCCGACGACGTTGACCGTTCCTCCGGGGGGCTCGGGCACGGTGCACGTGACCTTCGACGCCTCCTCGCTTTCGCCCGGCAGCTACGCGGCGCTGATCCGCCTCACGAGCAACGACCTCGACACGCCCGAGCTCGAGATTCCCGCGAGCCTCGCGGTGGGCTCGATTACCGCCGAGGTCCGGATCGAGCCGTCGCGCTTCAAGTGCAGCGACTCGCAGGGTCACGGCAACTACCCCAACGAAGAAGGACCCGGGATCGTCGATCAATCGCCGGTGAACTGGGCACAGGACGACGACAACGACAGCGAGGACAATCACCCACGGAAGTGGCTGCGCGGGCGCATCACGCTGCCCAATGGCTACGACCCGTACGATGTCGAGACCACCACCATCCTGGCGGCCGGCGCCGTGGCGCCGGATCCGGAGGGGGGAGTGAAGTACGCGCCGCACGGCACGCTCACGGTGAAGTTCGACCGCGACCTGCTGCTCGCGACGCTGCCGGATGATGACGATGTGCCGGTGGTGGTCATCGGCCGGATCGGCGATGAGACCTGGTTCTCGGCGACGACGACGCTGTGTCTCCGCCGCCCCGGGCTCCATCTGCCGCCCGGTGCTGCTTTCTCGGCCGGCACGCGGCTCGTGCTGTCGTGGACGCCACCCCCCGGGACGGCTCCCGATCACTACGACCTGTGGTTCACCTCCGATGGCGTGATGTGGGAGCGGATCTTCGCGGACCTGACCGGAACCGTCACCGGGTGGATCGTGCCGAACCGCGTCTCGCCGGCCGCGAAGCTCGAGCTCTTCGCCTTCGACTCCCATACGGCGCTGGGCAGCGACGTCTCGGATCCGTTCGAGATCACGCCGGCGACTTCGGACGCGCTCACGTCGGTCGGGCGTCCGGGCACTTTCGCGCTCAGGAACGTCGGCTCCAATCCCGCACGCGGGGAAGCGAACCTCGAGCTGGCGGTGGCCGAGCGGGGCGCGGTTTCGGTCACGGTCTACGACGTGCGCGGCGCGCGGGTGCGCCAGATCGTCGCCCGCGACTTCGAGCCCGGATGGCACCGGGTGGCGTGGGACGGCATCGGTGATGACGGCACCCCGCGCGGGGCCGGCGTGTACTTCCTGCGCGCCGAGCAGGGCGATCGCAAGGTGAACCTGAGGATCGCGCTGGTGAAATGACGCCGCGCTCTACGCGGCCAGGGAGATGACGCCCACGGCGAAGGCGGTGGCGGCGATGAGCCGCCGCCGCCGGTCGCCCTCGCCGAGCACGCGGCCTCCGAGCCAGGCGCCGATCAGGATGCTGACCTCGCGCGCCGGAGCGATGTGGCTCACCGCCCCCATCCGGAACGCGATCAGGATGAGGATGTAGGAGAGCGGGCTCAGCAGTGCGATCCCGAGCACGCGGACGCGGTGCTGGCGCCAGAGATCCGCGACCCCGGCGCGATCGGCCAGTGCCGCGGGCGTGAACAGCACGACGCGCACCACCTCGCCCGCCCAGTAGAAGAGAAGCGGCGGAATGCCGGCGCGTTTGACCGCCCAGCCATCCCAGAGAATGTAAACGGCGATCAGCAGCCCCACGGCGAGCCCGGTGCCGAGCCCGGGCGCGAGACCCGCCCCCGCGGGGCGCCACGTCAGGACCAGCACGCCGATCGCGATCGAGAGCGCCCCCACGGCGGTGAGCGCGGTTGCCGGTTCACCGAACAGCGCGAGCGCCGCCCCGCACGCGATCAGCGGGCCGGTGCCACGGGCGACGGGATAGACCAGCGAAAGGTCGCCGCGCCGGTAGCCGCGGAGCAGCAGCAGGAAGTATCCGACGTGGATGATTCCGCTCCCGGCGATGAGACCGAGATCGCTCCACCGCGGATGCCAGCCTTCGCGGCCCGGTGCGAGCAGCGCGATCGGCGCGTAGAAGGCCGCCGAGATCGCGGTCAGGATCCACATCAGCGTGCCGCTCCGCGCGCTGCCGCCGATCTGCTTGGTCCAGAGGTTCCACGAGGCGTGAATCACCGCCGAGAACAGGACCAGCGCGAGAATGAGCGGACTCACGGAAGCGGCGCGAGCTCCGGACGCTTGGGTTTGCGCGGGGGGCGCGGGATCAAGCGCCCCGCGGCGCCCAGCACCATCCAGGGAACGAGGTAGCGACCCATCCACGCCAGCTCGTCCGCCGATCGCACCCACCACGGGCGCGGCTCCTCCTCCGGCAGCGGCTGCGCCCACGTGCCGTCCGAGCCCTCGAGGCGCAGCGCGTGCGCGAGCGCCCGCGCGATGCGCGCGTGTCCGAACGGATTGGCGTGGATGCGGTCCCGGCTCCACATCCTCCGGTCGGTGGCGACCGGATACTGCGCGATGTCCACCAGGATCGCCCTGGAGGCGAGCGCCGCCGTCCGCATCGCGCGGTTGAGCGCGAGCACGCGCGGGGTCACGAACCGGGCGAGCGGCATCACCGGCGCCAGGTCCGGCAGGGTGAACGTGAGCACGGTCGCGCCGGCCTGGATGAGTGCCTTCTCCATCTCCTCGAGGTCAGCGCCCACCTGGCCGGCGTCGAAGTGCCGCGCGAGGACGTCGTTGGTGCCGGTGAACAGGGTCACGAGGTCGGGCTTCATCGCCAGCGCCCGCGCGAGCTGCCCGTCGCGCACCTCGCGCGTCGTGAGTCCGCGGATTCCCAGGTTGGCGTAGAGCAGGGAGCCCTGGATCACCGCGATCCGCTCGGCCAGCCGGTTGGACCAGCCGCGATACCCGCCGCGGCCGTCGGGATCGACCAGGCCTTCGGTCGAGCTGTCGCCGATCGCGACGTAGCGCTCGAATCGCGTCGCGGGGCTCAGTGTTGCTTCAGCTCCGTTCTCCAGTTGAGCACGAGGGTGAGGTCGTCGCGAACCGGCCCGGAGTCGGCCGGAAGAATCAGGAGCGCGCGCTGCAGGTCCGGCATCAATGAGCCGTGAATCGTCCCCGGCCTGATCGCAGCCTGACGCGCAGGACCAAAGCGGATCTCGTTCCCCGATTCGGTGACCTCGACGCTCGTCGGGCCGGCAACCGCAATGAACATGAGCCGGCCGCCGTCGGCGCGCCAAATGGGAAACACTCCTCCCTGGCTGCTCACCTGCTGGCGCCGGCCGGGGGCGGCGTAGCCCTGCACGTGGATCTCCGTCCTTCCGGATTCGTTCGAGGCGAAGGCGAGCCAGCGCCCGTCGGGAGAAACCCTGGCGTTCTGCTCGTCATAGGAGGTCACCACCAGTGGCTGCGGGGTGCGGTCGCCCTCGAGACGCATCTGGAAGACATCCCAGCCCGTGCGCTCGCCGAGCTGCTCGAAGATCAAAGTGGCTCCGTCGCTCGTGTAATCGGACGGATACTTGATGAGCGACCCCGAGACAAGAATCGGCTTCTCCGGCGCCGCGTCGTCGACGACCTTCTCGAAGAGGTCCCAACGTCCGTTGCGATCGTTCGCGAATGCGACTCGCTTCCCATCCGGGGACCACACCACGCGATCCACGCGACCCGGCGAATAGGTCAGGCGGGTAAGGACGTAACGATCCATCGTCAGCAGCCAGAGATCGCTGCTGGTCGGCGAGGTCGCGCGGACGACGGCGGCGCGACGCCCGTCGGGGGAAAGCCAGACGGTTTCGAAGTTCGAAGGTGACATGGGAAGGTCCGTGGAGCCGCCGCGGAGATCGGCCCACGCCAGGCGCGTCCGCGGGGTACGCGCGGCGAAATAGCCCAACCCGCCGCGCCGGCCGGCGGTGATGCTCGGTGCGCCCAGAAAGTCGGTGCGATCCGGTTCGTCTCTCAGCACGACCGGCGCGCCCTCGAGGCGCTGCCGGCCGGCGTCGAACCGATGAGCCACCACCCGCCCGTTGCGCGTGTAGATCAGGTAGCCGGGATCCACATAGACCGGCGTACCGTCGGCCGTCATGAGCCGGCGCCGGGACGGCGAGTCAATCGAGCCGACATAAATCTCGAACTGCGACTGGCGGGGCGGCATCGCCGCGAACAGGAAGTGCCTGCCGTCCGGGAGGAAACGCGGGAAGCGGTGACCGGTCTCGGCGGAATCGAGCGTAGTGGCCGGCTCGGGCGCGCCGCCATCCTCGGACACCTTGAAGATCGGCCCCTCGGCCCCACCCGAGAAGACGATCACACCGCGTGGACTCCAGCTTCCTCCCCGGCCGTAGCTCGCGATGTCGCACAGCACCTCGGGGCGGCCGCCACGCAGGTCCACCTTTTTGAGCTTGTCCTGCGTGCTGAAGGCCAGGTATCGGCCATCCGGCGACCAGAACGGAAGCACACCGTCATCGGTCGCCGGGATCATCCTTCCCTGGAGATCATCCAGCGCGCGCATCCAGATCTGCGCGCTCCCCACCGAGTCCACTGCGGACACGGCGAGTTGGGATCCGTCCTCGGACAGCGCCACGTTCACGGGTTCGCGGGCGGCATAGGAGGTGGTTGGAATCTCGAGACTGACTCGATGAGCCGGCCCCGCGGGGCGCGGCGTCCAGAGCCAGAGCCCGCCGAACGTGAGCGCGACGATCGTTGCCGCCGCCGCCACGGTCCACGGCAACCTCGTGGACACGCCACGCGGTGATGCCCCCGCGGCCGAGACGCCGGCGCCCGAGACCAGCGATGCCGCTCCGCCTTCGAGCAGCAGCCGCGCTTCGCCGATGTCGCGCAGTCGCTTCTTCGGATCCTTGGTGAGACAGCGCTCCATCAGCGCGCGCAGGTGCGGCGGCACGTTCGCGGGCAGCGCCTTCCAGTCGGGCTCGCCCTGGAGGATCAACGCGATCATGTCCGAGACGGTTTCGCCGCCGAACGCCTGGCGGCCGGTGAGGCATTCGTAGAGCACGCAGCCGAACGACCAGATGTCGGTGCGGCGATCCACCGCGCGGCCGCGCGCCTGTTCCGGGCTCATGTAGGCGGCGGTGCCGAGGATCACGCCCGCGCTCGTCATGGCGGTCGCCGCCACCGTGGGCGACGCGCTGAGCCCGGGATCGCTGGCGGGAGCCGCGCCACCGCCGCGCGCAAGGCCGAAGTCGAGCACCTTGATCTCGCCGGCCGGCGTGAGCTTGACGTTTCCCGGCTTGAGATCGCGGTGGACGATGCCGCTCTCGTGCGCGGCTTCGAGCGCGGCCGCGATCTGCCGGCCGGCTTCGATGGTCTCGTCGACGGGAAGCGGTCCGCGTGCGAGGCGCTCGGCGAGCGTTTCGCCCTCGACGTACTCGAGCACGAGGAAGCGGTGACCGGCGGATTCCTCGACCCCGTAGATCCCTGCGACGTTGGGGTGCGTGAGCGACGCCAGCATGCGGGCCTCGCGCTCGAAGCGTGCGAGCCGCTCGGCGTCGTGGGCGAACGCGTCGGGCAGGACCTTGATCGCGACGAGGCGGTCGAGGCGCGTGTCGCGGCCGAGGTAGACGATGCCCATGCCGCCGCGACCGAGCTCGCGCTCGATCGGATAGTTGCCGATGCGATCCGGAACGCTCATCGGTCGCTCACATCCGGAACACGCCGAACTTCATCTCCGGAATCGGGGCTCCCAGCGCCGCCGTGAGGGCGAGCATGAGCACGTTGCGGGTGTCGGCGGGATCGATCACGCCGTCGTCCCACAGGCGCGCCGTCGAGAAGTAGGGGCTGCCCTCGCGCTCGTAGCTGTCGAGCACCGGCTGCTTGAAGGCCTGCACCTCGGAGTCGCTCATCTTCTTCCCCGCCGCCTCCTGCTGGGCCTGCTTCACCTGCGCCAGCACCGAGGCCGCCTGCTCGCCGCCCATCACGCTGATCCGGCTGTTGGGCCACATGAAGAGGAAGCGCGGCTGGTACGCCCGTCCACACATGCCGTAGTTGCCGGCGCCGAAGCTGCCGCCCACGATCATCGTGATCTTGGGCACCGGCGCATTGGCCACCGCGTGCACCATCTTGGCGCCGTCCTTCGCGATCCCGCCGTGCTCGTACTGCTTTCCCACGATGTAGCCGGGCACGTTCTGCAGAAAGAGCAGCGGGATGCCGCGCTGCGATGCCAGCTCGATGAAGTGCGTGGCCTTGAGGGCGCTCTCGCTGAACAGCACACCCTGATTGGCGAGAATGCCGACCGGGATGCCACCGAGATGGGCGAACCCGGTGACGAGCGTCGTGCCGTAGCGGGCCTTGAACTCGTGGAAGCGCGAGCCGTCAACAAGCCGCGCGATCAGCTCGCGCACCTCGTAGGGCTGCCGGAGATCGCGCGGCAGGAGCCCGTAGATCTCGGCCGGGTCGTAACGCGGCGGCTCGGGCGAGCGGTAATCGAGGGTCGCGCGCGACGCCGCGCCGAGGTGCGCCACGATGTCGCGCGCGCGCTCGAGCGCGTCGGCGTCGTCCTCGGCGAGATGATCGGCCACGCCCGAGATGCGGGTGTGCACGTCTCCGCCCCCGAGCTCCTCGGCCGTGACCTCCTCGCCGGTCGCCGCTTTCACGAGCGGCGGGCCCCCGAGGAAGATCGTCCCCTGGTTCTTCACGATGATCGCCTCGTCGCTCATCGCCGGGACGTAGGCGCCGCCCGCGGTGCAGGAGCCCATCACCACCGCGACCTGCGGGATGCCAAGCGCCGACATGCGGGCCTGGTTGTAGAAAATGCGGCCGAAGTGGTCGCGGTCGGGGAACACGTCCGACTGGAGCGGCAGGAAGGCGCCACCCGAGTCCACGAGGTAGACGCACGGCAGCAGGTTCTCGAGCGCGATCTCCTGGGCGCGGACGTGCTTCTTCACCGTCATCGGGAAGTAGGTCCCGCCCTTCACGGTGGCGTCGTTGGCCACGACCATCACCGGGCGCCCGTGCACCGAGCCGATACCGGTGATGACGCCGGCGGCCGGCGCCTCGCCGCCATAGAGCTCCCACGCCGCGAGCGGCGACAGTTCGAGGAACGCGGTGCCGGGATCGAGCAGCCGCTCGACACGCTCGCGCACGAACAGCTTGCCGCGGCTCGTGTGGCGCTTCATCAGCTCGGCGCCCCCACCCTGCTTCACGACACCAAGCTTCGCGCGCAGATCCGCCGCGAGCGACTTGTGGAACGCGGCGTTGGCGCGAAACTCTTCGCTCTGAACCTGAAGGTGGGACTCGATCAGCTCCATGAGCCGCGCAGTCTACCGTGGGACCTAGCTGTCACGCATCCGCGCCGTCGGCCCAGTCTTCCTGCACGCGCTGCATTTCCTCGATCGAACGGTGCCTGTGCACGCCCGGAGGGTACCGTCGCCGCCGGGTGCGCCGGGCGATCTCCCACAGCCCCGCCATGGCGCGGAACAACTCCGGATCTCCGGGCTCGCGCCACCTCGGCGCCTTCATTTCCTCGATCCCTCGGAACTTCCGGAAGTGCATCAGTCTTCTCCCAGCCCGAAGCGACGCTTCAGCAGCTCCGCATCCGCCCGGTCCTTCAGCCTGACGGTATCGCGCTTCATGCGGCAGAGCGTCCGGGGCGTCACGACAGGGACAGCGCGACAGCGCCAAGGATCGCTTAGTCGACGCCTTCCTTCTCGAGAGACGCGAGGAGTTCCTGCAGTCGGTCGAAGTCCACCGCCCGCAGCTTAACCACTCGGAAGCACGCTGGCCACGCCCCCTAGCGGGGATCGCCGGCGGCGATGATCCGGCGGGAGAGAGCTACTCCACCCGAGCCATCTTCTGCTTCAGCACCCAACCGCCACTCTCGAGGCGGCAGAACAGGATGCCCGCAGGGGCGGCGCGACCATCGCCGGTATGGGCCATCCCAGAGCGGTGCCGTTCGATCCCCACTGGGTGACGTACTCGCCGCTCAGGGCGGGTGCTCTCGCGCCGCGGGCGATCACGAAGACCTTTGCTTCACACTCTCCCACACACGGCGACGTATCACGATCGCCCACGAGCCCGCCGTAAGGAGAACAAAGACTAGAAGAACCATTGAGGCGTCGGATGTCCCAGGTACTGTAGCGATCGCAGCCTGGAGGCCCGGGTGTGTGATAGCAGTCGCTTCGTTGAAGCCCAGTGCAAGTTCACAGCCGCTCCAGGCATCAATTCCGATCACCTGGACGTTGTCGTTCAACATGACTGGAGAACCCGAATTTCCTCCGCAGTCGTCGACTTGGTACTGCAATTTCGTCCCATCGAGGCCAACCAGAGTACCGAAGGCGATCTGCCCCATCTGATTACGGCTACCTGTCGTCCCGGCGGTATTACACGGCGCACAGGCTGCGTTCCCGCCACCCGCAGCGCCGTCGTTGGCATCGACTCCGTATCCCACTTCACGGAGTGCCGGCGTCCCGCCGGGGATCGTGCTCGCAAGGATCCTCGTCGTACCTTGCTCTTCATACGCCGTTTTGCCCGTATTGGGGTTAGGGAAACACACGAACACCGCCCAATCGTTGCCTGGGCCGCCCGCCTGGCGGCGGACGGACTGCTGGTTGACGACGAACTGCTTCTTCACAGGCGGATGCCTGAGACCGCAGTTGGTCATTGAACTCGGAACATTGAATTGGACGACCGTGTGCGGTGCGTTGAAACAGTGACCTGCGGACAGGAACAACCTTTCCGACCCGCTCTGTGGACGATCGATCAGGAATGCCGTGCATCCCACCCGTCCAAACGCGACCGTTGTGTCATTTATGTCACCGGTCAAGAGTCTGGCGACTGCGGCATCGTCGAACGGTGAGCGATTATCGTCGGGACCGCAGATGCCCTCGGGCTGCTCGACGCCGAGCCCTGTTGATTCGACTTTTGAACGGCCGACAAGAACCCGCTCGATCGCGAGGCGGTTGCCAGTGGTGTGCGGCGCCGCCACAAGCTCGACTTCGAGCGAAGAGCCGTTGAAGAACGCAGTGGATAGGTTCCATTCCTCGAGGGTACGTGCGTCGAGGATCTGAAACTCGCCATCTAGCAGAGATGTCACCTTGACCCAACTCCCGCCAGTCAGAGTCGCGGAAGAAAAGAACAGCCTGATCCACGGTGCTTCGGGAGCAATATCGAGGCGTTGTCTGAATACGACAGAGGCAACTCCCGACGGGTTCGATCGCTGCCCGGTGTCCATTTGGATTGTTGCGATGCTACTCGCGAGCGGGGCGGGTCGGGCCACGACGATCTGCGGAGTGACGAACACCGACGTCACCAGCAGCATCATGGCAACCTGGCTTCCCATGGAACGCTTCATCGGCTCCTCCTTTGTGGAGCAATCGCATCGGATGCGCGTGGGGGGCTCGGTTCAATACGTGGGCTCGCGGAGGGAGTGCCCAGACTTGACACTCCCGTTGCTCGTGAACTTGGAACCCGGGAATTCAGCCGCTCCGCAACGTAGAGGTTGCCGCTCGGGCTGACGGCGACGCCGACCGGATTCTTGAGCTTCCCGTCCCCGGTGCCCTCCCCTCCGCACTGGAGAAGCAGCGACGGCGGCCCCGTTTGCGACGTGAGTTGCCTGTGGAGGTAATGCCGCAGGCACCCCGAACCGAACAGAACGTCCTAACGGACCACGATGAGCTGGGTGCTCACGGAGCCCTCCTCCGAGCGTGCCCGGATGAAGTAGAGCCCGCTCGGGACGAGCGCTCCCGTGCCGTCCCGGAGATCCCAGGCGAGAACGTGCTGCCCTGCCTCCAACCTGGAGCGCGGGGCAACGACCCGCACGGTTCTGCCGGCGACGTCCGACACCGTGACGCTCACGCTCTGCGCTCGCGCCAACTTGAGGTCGAACGCCGCGGGCCCCCGGGCGGGATTGGGTCGGGGACGCGAGAGACCCAACACCAGAGGCACCGCGGGCCGCGCGACTCCCACTTCCTGCAGCGTCCCGTCGGTCCACGGGAGCTGCCCGTAAACCCGCCCGGTGAAGTTCCATCCGCCCTCGTCATAGACACCGGAGCGGTAGTCCTGCCACAGAGCGATCGCGTCTCCCGCTCCCGACCCGACGAGCAGCGGTCTCCTCTGGTGGCCCGGTTGACCGCAGAGCAGGCGACCATCGGACGGCCACGTCGGGTCCAGCGCGCCCCATGCGGTGACACGGTGCGTGTAGATGTCCCCGTCCGGAGAGTTGCGATAGTCCTCCCACGCGACGTACGCACCTCCGTCGCCGTCGCCGATGATCGTCGGGTTCAACTGGTCTGCGGCCGTCCCGCACACGAGCGTTCCGCCGCCTGGCCAGTCTCCTTCACAGGAACCGGGTGTCCCCGCCACGCGCCGGGCCCAGATGTCCATCCCGGAGCCGCCGCCCTGCCAGGTCACGAGCAGGCCACCCGCGCCGTCCGCCGCTGCGTCCACGGAGTATCCGGATCCGATGTAGACCTCCGACGCCGGCCAGCCGGCTGCGGGCTCGCCGGAGCTGGTCAACCGCTGCGCCAGTACGCTGCTGCCTTGATTCCAGACCACGTAGACACCGCCGGCATCGTCCGCGACGAGCACAGTTGTCGTGTAGGTGAAGGTGCCTACCGCGAGTCCCCCCGCCCGCCACCCCGTGGCGATCTGCCCCAGCTTCGTGACGCGCTGAACCCGGACGCTGTCATCCATCCAGCTCGCATACGCCCCACCGGAGCCGTCGGGAACGACGTTGCGCTTCCTGGTGTAGTTGTCGTTGGAGGCCGCGGACGTCGAGAGGGCGAGTCCCGCCGCGGGCCACCCGGCCGGGATGATCCCCGAGCCCGTCACGCGCTGCAGGTAGGGCACGCCGGAAGAGCCCGAAGCGAAGTAGACGAAGGCGCCGGAGGAGTCGCCGGCGGTCATGCTCACCGACTCGTACAAGGGATACGTGGTGAGCTGCCTGCCATCGGCGGGCCAGCTCGGGTGCACGGTGCCATCCTGCAACACGCGCTGCGCATGAAGGAATGTTCCGTACTCCGAGATGAATGCGACGATCGCACCGCCCTGCTGGTCGGAAGCAATGCTGACTTCCTGCGCGAGCCGCTGCGCCAGCGGGTTGCCCTGCGACGTCCAACCCGGCGGCCGCTGCCCACAGGAATCCACACGGAATGCCTTGGCATCGCCAAAGGACCATGTGCCAAGTACCCCCGCCGCACCGTCCGTCACCCCGGCCAAGAAGAAGGGACTGGGCGGGAAGAAGCTGCTGAGGTTTTGGTGCATCGCCCTGCCGTTGGGGATCCAGCCCGACATGCTGCAACTCGTCGGGCTGGCCGTGAGCACCAGCGCCGCGACCGCGCTCGTATCGACTCCGCACGAGTTGGAAACGATGACGCGGTAGGGACCGGCATCACCGGGCGACGCGGAGGAAATCGTGTAGGTGGAGTCGGTCGCGCCCGCGATGTCCGTGCAGTACTTCTGCCACCGGTAACTCAGCACCGCGTTCCCGCCGGCGGAAACCGAAAAGCTGGCTGATGCGCCCGGGGCGGCTACCTGAGCCTGCGGGTCTGTGAGCACGAAGACACCCCAACAACCGGGCTCGCCGGGGCTGAACTTCTGGATGCGATGGTTGTATTCGTCGGCTACGTAGATACTGCCGGCGGCATCGACGGCGACATCGACGGGGCCGTTGAACTGACCATCCGCGCTTCCCTGGGAGCCCCACTTGGTCAGGAAGCCGCCGCTGCTGTCGAATTCCTGCATGCGGTAGTTCGTATGGTCGGCCACGTACACGCTGCCGTCAGCACCGACATCGATGCCGTATGGGTAGTGGAACTTGCCGTCAGCATTTCCAAACGAGCCCCAAGTTCTGATGAACGCTCCGTCGCTCGTGAACACCTGCACGCGGTCGTTGTTGTTGTCCGTGACGTAGACGCGTCCGAAGCGATCCACGGCGATCCCCGTGGGGTAGCGGAACTGGCCGGGGTTGAATCCGTAGGTGCCCCACTTCCTGATGAACGTCCCCGCACTGTCGAACTTGCTGACCGAATGCAGCAGCCGGTCGGTCACGTACACATTGCAGTCGGCGTCGACGGCCAATGTCCAGGGCTCGGCGAAGTTCTGGGACACGCCGTCGGCGAAGCTCCACTTGTGCAGGAACGTTCCGGTGCTATCGAACTTTTGAACGCGGTTGTTGCCCTCTTCCACCACGTAGACGTTGAAAGCGGCATCGACGATCACGCCCGTGGGGTAGGCGAACTGTCCGTCTCCGCTGCCGGATGTGCCCCACTTGGCTAGGAACTCCCCGTCACTCGTGAACTTCGAGATCCGTGCGTTCAGCCGCTCCGCAACGTAGAGGTTGCCGCTCGGGCTGACGGCGACGCCGACCGGGTTCATGAGCTCCCCATCCGCGGTGCCTTGCGTACCCCACTTTAGGAGGAGAGTCGGGGTCGCCCCGGCCGGACCTGCGGTTGGAAGGCAAAAAAGGACGGGCGACAGGGCGACGAACAGCGACTTCTCGAATGCGTTCATGGCGCCCTTCTCCGGAGCTGCGCAGGAGCAGCTGAGGGGCCGCCAAGGGAACTCCCCCTCTTTTGGGGTAAAGCGGACGTGCCAGGTCGAAAGACCCCGGGTGCGGCCCCGTTTGCGACGTGAGTTGCCTATGGAGGGAATGCCGCGGGCACCCCGAACCGAACAGAAAGAAGTTCGAGCCGAGCCCGCCGGCGCCTCGGGGTCGCTGCAAATCACAGTCGTCGCGTCGTTTCGCCGGAACGGCGCCAGTTCTTGGGCCTTGACTCCCCTGCAGCCCGCCCGGGACAGTCATGTACGTGTCCACGCTGCCGCCGGCCGAGATCGAGTCCACCGCTAAGCTCCTCGAACGGGTCCGGGCCGGTGATCGCCTCGCCCGAGAGCACCTGGTCCGGCGCTATCTGGCCACGCTCCTCCGTTGGGGACACGGGCGACTGCCGTCGCACGCCCGGGGCCTTTCGGACACACAGGACCTCGTTCAGAACACCTTTCTCAAGGCCCTGGACCGTGTAGGCAGCTTCGAGCCGCGTCGCGAGGGAGCGTTTCTCGCCTACCTGAGGACGATCCTGCTCAACGAGGTGCGCGGCGAGATCCGGCGCGTGGTGAGGCGGCCGGGGCGGGAAGCGCTGGGCGAAGACATCGAGGATCCGGCGCCGTCGCCGGTCGAGCAGGCGATCGGCAGCGCGGCGTTGGCAGCCTATGAGAAGGCGCTGGACTCGCTCGGTGCCGAGGAACGCGAAGGCGTGATCCTGCGGATCGAGATGGGATTCACCCACCAGCAGGTCGCGGACGCGCTCGGCAAGCCCTCCGCGGATGCGGCACGCATGCTGGTCGCTCGCGCGATGGTGCGCCTGGTCGAGGCGATGGATGTCTGAGCCCGAAGACGACCTCCTCCTGCGATGGGCCGAATCGGTCGTGGACGGCCGGGCGGTCGACGGTGACACGACCCCGCTCACGGAGAAGTCGGCAGCGCGCCTCGAGCGGCTGCGGATTCTCGCCGCCATTGCCCGCACCTGCGGGATGCCCACGGAGTCGCCGCGGCCGACCGCGAACGTTCTCTTCAGCTGGGGCCCCCTGGAGATCCGCGAGCGGCTGGGCGCGGGTGTCTTCGGAGAAGTGTTCCTGGCATGGGATACGAGGCTGGAACGCGAGGTCGCATTGAAGTTCCTGCACGTCGAGGCGACGCCCGCCGCGGCCCGGGCCTTCCGCGAGGGACGGAACCTCGCCAGGGTTCGTCATCCCAACATCGTCACGGTGCACGGCGTGGAGCAGCTCGACGGGCGTGTCGGGATCTGGATGGAACACGTCCGCGGCCGCACGCTCGAGGACCTCCTGCGCGAACGGGGCCTCTTCACGTCACACGAGGCGATTCTGATCGGGATCGAATTGTGCCGCGCACTCGCAGCCGTTCACCGTTCCGGCCTCGTTCATCGCGACGTCAAGGCGCACAACGTCATGCGTGAGGACACAGGCCGCATCGTTCTCATGGACTTCGGCGCCGGCATCGACCCGCGCCTCGAAGAACGCGAGGCCTCCGGATTGGCCGGCACTCCGATCTACCTGGCGCCCGAGATCCTGAGGGGAGAGCCCGCCAGCGCGCGGTCGGATCTCTATGGCGTCGGAGTCCTCCTGTACCGGCTGGTGACGGGCCGATATCCGATCGAGGGCTCGAGCCTGGATTCACTGCATGCTGCCCACGCGCGCGGGGAGACTCGCTCCCTGAGTCAGTCGAGGCCCGGCCTGCCGGCCCCGTTCGTCCGCATCGTCGAACGCGCACTCGCCGCGGAACCCGACCGGCGCTTCGCGAGTGCGGAACAGATGGAGGCCGCGCTGGCCGCGGCGCTCGACGCGCCGCGCCGGACGGCACGCCGCCGGAACGCCTTGGTGGGAATCGCGGCCGCGGTTCTCGTCGCGATTGCGCTGGCGGTGGGCGCCCGCCGATTGTTGGTGGCTACCAGCGAGCCGCCTCCCGAGCATCCGCCCGTCGTCGTGGCCGACGTCGTCAACGCGCTCGATGACCCGGAGCTCGACGCCGTCTCGAGCATGCTCGCGACGTCGCTGGATCAATCGCGGACGCTGCCCGTTCTGACCCGTTCACGCATGAACGACCTGCTGGCGGCGACGGGCAGGGCGCGGGGAGGACGCGTCGACCAGGCTTCGGGGGTCGCAATCGGCAGGAAGGCGGGAGGCGTCGCACTGCTGGTCCCATCGGTCGGCAGGAACCGCGGCCACTACCGCATCGGCCTCGAGGCGCTCGATCCACGCAGCGGACGTCGCCGATTCACCGCTTCGGAGGACGCGATCACCAAGGAGCTGATCCCGACCGCGGTCGACGCACTCGCCCGTCGCGTGCGATCCGAGCTGGACCGCAGCCCCGAGGCGGCCCGGAACGCCGTCCGCCCCGTCGCGCAGATCACGACCACCAGCCTGAGCGCCTACCACCTCTACGATCAGGCGGAGCGTCTGATCGACCGGCTCGAGATGCCTGCCGCGCGCGCCGCTCTGGAGAGCGCCATCGCCCGGGACTCGACATTCGGTCTCGCCCATTGCCGGCTCGCCTATGTCTGCTGGTGGCTGAACGACGAGAAGGCCGAGCGTGCGCAGCTGGCGAAAGCCTTTGCGCAGATCGATCGCGTCCCGGAGCGACATCGCTACCACCTGCGGGCCCAGGGTGCGATGGCCGACCGTAGCGGACTGGAAGCGGCACGCTCGATCCTGCTCGAGATGGAGCGTTTCTACCCCGACGACAAGGAGATGCTCTACGACATCGGCGACTATTCGTCACACTTGAATGAGTTCCCGACTGCGATCCAGTACCTCGACCGCGTCGTAGCGATGGACCCGGGGTTCGCGCGTGCTCTGCAGCACGAGGCACGGATCTACCGCGACCTCGGCCGGCACGACCGGTTCCTGGAGTGGGCGCGGCGGTACGCGGCCGCGGACTCGACGTGGGATTCCTATGTGTTGCTCGGCAACGCGCTCATTTCCGCGGGACATCCCGAGGATGGAATTCAGGTGATGGAACGCGGCCTCACGAAGGAGCCCGGGCACGCCTATGACTTCCACCTCTTCATCGCGAATGCGCGCTTTCATCTGGGGCGCGGTCCAGACGGACTGCGGGAATGGGACCGCCTGCTCGGACGAGCCCGCACACCCTCGGAGCGCGGGGCCTACCTTCGCGGTCGCGCCGCAGGCCGAATCCACCAGGGCGCCTACCGCGACGCTCTCGCCGATCTCGCGAGTGCCGCGACGCTGGACGACCAGGGGCGGAATCGGGTGGAAGAGGCCATGGCCCGCATCGATGCCGCCACTCTCCACATCGTGGGAAGGAACGACCGCCAGGCCGCGTTCGACCAGATCGCACAGTGTGCCGACCTCGAAGGCGCGATCACCTATCGCGACACCTATTTCAACTACTGGGTCTACTGGGGTGGATTGTTCAAGCTGCGCCTGTTCGCCGGCGATCACGCAGGTGCCGAGGCCCTGGCCAAGGAGAAGTTCGCCACCGACAAGTGGTACGGCCCGTACGTTGCGGCCTACCTGCATGCGGCGCGCGGCGAATGCGAACAGGCGTCGGCCGCCGCCAGCCGGGTCCTCGAATGGGGGCCGGCCGCGGAGAACCTGCCGCTTCGCTACTTCCTCGGACGATGCCAGTTCGAGAACGGCCACCTGGAAGAAGCACTCGAGTCGTTGAGTGGAATGGAGACGTTCTACTCACACCTCGAGATTGGAACTCCCTACTACGCGAAGGGACTCCTGCTCCTCGGCTCCGTTCACGAACGGAGAGGGGAATCGCGGCTCGCGATCGCGAGCTACCGCAAGCTCCTCGACATGTGGCAGGACGGTGACCGCGATCTTGCGGACTACGTCGATGCCCGGCGACGCATCGAAGCACTCGAATCGAAGGCGGCCTCGAGAGAGTAGTCCTCTACCGCGACGATCCTAGCGCGGGTCTCCGGCGGCGATGAATGCCGCCCACGCGAAGGGATGCGTGCTGGCCCCTTCGCGCCGGCGCTGATCGAGCAGCGCGCGGCTCGCGGCGCGCACCGCCTCGTCGGTCGACAGGCCACGCTCGAAGCGGGCGCGGTAGAGCGCCTTCATCCACGTTTCGGTCGCCTCGTCCTGGACCGGCCACAGGCTGACGACCAGGCCGTGACACCCCGCCACCTCGAAGGCGCGGCGGAGTCCGACGACTCCCTCGCCGGGCAGGACCTCACCCGTCCCCGAGTTGCAGGACGAAAGCACCACCCATTCCGCGGCGCCGAGATCGAGCGCGGCGATCTCCTCGGCGGTCAGGATGCCGTCCTCAGCGCCCGCCGCGCCCCCGCGACGGTTCGCGCCGGCCAGTGCCAGCCCCCCGAACGAAAGGTCGGTGAAGTCGGGTCCACCGCTCCGCTTTCCGTCCGACCTGCAGCCCTCCATCATCGTGAATCCGTGTGTCGCGAGATGGAGCACGCGGCACCCCGGCGCCTGGCGCCGGAACGCGGCCTCGGTGGCGGCGGCGCCGGTCAGCGCCCGCGCGGAGTCGCCCTCGACGCCGTGATTCTTCAGCTCGTGGTTCCAGAAGCCGGCGACCCACGACGCCTCGGCTTCCGATCCCGGCAGCGGAGGAAAAGCGGGTATTTCGGCCGCGCAGGGACCGAAGCTCGCCGGCGACGCTGAGGCTCCGGTCGTCCGCCCGGCATTGAAATCGGGGTTTCCCACGGCGATCAGCGCGTGCGTTGCCGGCGACGAATCGGGCGGCGCAGCGAGATCGCGCGCCGAGGTCAGCCGGTGAAGCGTCGGGCCCATTTCGACGAGATAACGATCCCCCACCGGAAGTGCCGCGAACGCGACCAGCTCGAGCGATCCGTCCGTCACCATGTAGACGCGGCCCGCGGCGCCGAGGGATCCCGCGAGCGGATCCCAGACCGCGCGCCGGAGGCGCTCCCCCGCGCGGCGGCACTCGGCCTCGGCCGCCTTCCATCGCCACCCCGGCAGCGCGCGGGCGCCGATCGTCTCGCGCCGCCAGCGCACCGCCAGCGTGTCGATCGAGGCCGCCGCGCCGAGCGGAATCAGCGCCGGCTCCTTCCCGGGCGCGAGGACGAGCGCCGCGTATGCCGGCGCGTGCCGTGCCGCCCGCGACTGCCAGGATGCCGGGGTGCCCGCGGGCGGGCGTTCGAGCCACTCGGTCGAATCCGCCGATCGCTCATACACGACGTAATGAACCAGCGCCGCGTCAC
>DAIUEO010000010.1:0-1634 GCA_036845125.1 Candidatus Eiseniibacteriota bacterium
CCGCTCGGTCCATGCGCTGAGCCCGGTCGGCGCCGCGGGACGCGTCTCCGCCGAGGTCCAGAGATCGAGGTGGGACTGGATGCCGCGCGGAACCGCCGCGACCGGCGGGGGCGGAACGGGCGCCGCGGGCGCGACCGGCGGTGGCGCGGAAGCGGGCGGCGGTTCCACGGACGTGGCGACGGCCGCGGGCGGAGCCTGCACGCCGGCGGAGCGCCGGCGCTGCGAAGCCGCCGGCGCGGCGCCGCGCGCCTCCTCGGCGTTGAGCGACTGGGCCACGGATTCGAGGCGGCGGAGATCGTAGCGGCGCGCGATCTCGAGCAGTGCCTCGCTCAGCACCGGCCCGCAGCGCAGATCGTCCCATTCGAACGGCAGATCGCAGTCGGTGCGGACGGTCACCAGCTCGCGCGACAGAAAGGCCCGCTCGCGGTTCGCCGCGAGCTTCTCGCGCAGCGCCGGTTTGGTCACGCGGTCGAGGTGCGCGTACAGCTCGTCGAGCGTGCCGAACGTGGCGATGAGATCGGTGGCGGTCTTCTCGCCCACCCCGGGAACGCCCGGCACGTTGTCGCTGGTGTCCCCCATCAGCGCGAGGACGTCGCGGGTCTGGAACGGATCGACGTGCCACTTCTGCCGCACGGCCCCCGAGTCCACCCACGTGTAGTCCTCGCCACGGCCGACCGGCGAGAGCAGGCGCACCCGGTCGGTGACGAGCTGGACCATGTCCTTGTCGCTCGTGACCAGGGCGACCTCGAACCCCTCCTGCTCCCCGCGACGGGCGAGCGTGGCCATCACGTCGTCCGCCTCGTGGCCGGGCATTTCGAGCACCGGCAGGCCGAGCGCCCCCGCCAGCTCGCGCACGACCGGCACCTGGACCAGCAGGTCGTCGGGTGTGGGCTTGCGCGTCGCCTTGTAGTCCGTGAACAGCTCGTGGCGGAACGTCGGACCGTGCCCGTCCCACGCCAGCGCCCAGAAGTCCGGGCGTTCCTCGCGGCGGATCTTGAGCACGGTGTTTCCGAACCCGTGGATCGCGCTCGTCGGCTCGCCACGGCTGTTGCGCAGCGGTCCCCATTCGCCGGTCTGGCGGTCGCGGACCAGCAGCGCGTGGTAGGCGCGATAGACCAGCCCCATCGCGTCGAAGACGAACAGTCTCGGCATCTTCCTCCCCTGGGGTGCGCAGGAAACGACGGCCCCTGCTACGGTACCCGCTCCCGACCACCATGAGCTACCGGATCGATTTCGCCTGCGACGACCGTGATCCGCTCCAGCAGGAGCTGAACGCGCTCTACGACTACCGCGACGACTGGCCCACCAAGGTCCAGCATCGCGCCCGCCTCAACCTGTTCCACCTGCTGCTCGAGGATCTCGGGCGCCGTGGCCTGATCGGGCGCCGCGGCGCCGCGCTCGATGTCGGCTGCAACGCCGGCTACTACTCGAAGATGCTCTCGGACACCGGCTACGCCGCGGTGCACGGCGTGGACATCGAGCCCGGGCTCGTGAAGCGCGCCGAGCGGGCCTTCGGGAGCAACGCGCCGGGTCACACGCTCACCTTCGAGGTGGCCGACGCCGAGCGGCTCGACACTTCGCGCCGCTACGACTTCGTGCTCTGCACCGAAGTGATCGAGCACACCTCGCAGCCC
>DAIUEO010000010.1:1644-15156 GCA_036845125.1 Candidatus Eiseniibacteriota bacterium
AGCCCGGGCGCGTGATCGCGAACCTCGCGGAGGTGGTGGCGCCCGGCGGGATCCTGGTCGTGAGTCTCCCCAACGCCTGCTCGCCGCCCTTCCAGCTCGCCCGCCTGATCGCGGCGGTGCGCCGGAAGCCGAAGGACCCGGTGTTCGAGGACCACCTGCGCTGGCCGTTCTGGCGCATCCTCGGTCTCTTCCGCGACACCGGCCTCGAGCGGGTGCGGGCCACCGGCGTGAACCTCGTCCTCGACGACCACGTGCTGAGCTGGGCCTACGGGAAGCCGTTCTTCCCGGCGCTCTCGCGGCTCAACTTCGAGCTGTCCCGGCGCGCCCCGCTCTGCTACGTGAGCCAGTTCTTCTTCATGGCCTACAAGCGCCGCGACGGGTAGGGCCGACCAGGCCCAAGGCGCTCGTCGCCGGTTTTTCCCGGCGTGGTCAGCGGAAAACCGCGCTGATCCCAGTGGCTGCAACGCTCTGCCGCATTCCACGTGTCTTACATCAGGAATGGGCTCCCTGCCTCGCATACAGGCCCCCGGGTCCACCCTGGCGGAGCGCGCGGCGCTCGTGGTGGTGGCGGCGATCGCCGTCCTCACCGTGGCGCTCCACCTGATTGCGGTCGCGGGGCCCACCGGCGCCCTGTGGGGACTTCACCAGTACGCGTTCCTTCCACGGCCGATGCTCGGCTTTGGCCTCGCGGCGCTCCTGGTCGGCCTCGCGGTGGCGCTGCGGCTCCCGGCGCCCGCCGCGCGCGGAGATCCCGACGTCCCGACCCCGTTGCCCGGGCGGGCTGTGATGCGCGCGCTGATCGTGCCCGCGGCCGGCGGGCTGTCGTTCGCCCTGTTCTGGGCGTTGCGCATCCGGCACCGCTTCCTCGGGGACGCCATGGTCCTCGTCCAGGACATCCCGCAGCCCGGCGGCGTTCACGCGCTCGAGCCGGTCGCGATGGCGCTCCAGCGCCACCTGTATTCGGCGACCCGCGCCTGGTTCGAGCAACCCGGCCGCACGGCCGGCGACGTCGCCCACCTCACCACGGCGCTCGGCAGCGCGATCGCCGGCGTGCTCTTCGTGTTCACCGCGATCGAGATCAGCCGCCAGCTGGTGCTTTCGGTCGCCGACCGCGCGCCACCGCAGCCGGTCGCACCGGCCCGGGACCTGCGCGTGGCGCTCGGGGCACTGGTGCTCCTCGCCCAGGGCTACGTCCAGCTCTTCTTCGGCTACGTCGAGAACTACACGTTCCTGGCCCTCGCGATCGCCTACTACGTCGCCACCGCGCTCGCGTTCTTGAACGGGCGCGGCGGACTGCTGCCGGTGGTGCTGGCCTCGAGCGTCGCCACCTGCCTCCATCTCTCGGCCGCCGCACTGGCGCCGTCGCTCGGAGTGCTGCTCCTGATCGGGCTCGCGACCCCGGAGCTGCGCACCCTCGTGCGGCGCGACCTGGTGCCCACGATCGTGCTGCTGGGCGCGATGGGACTCCTGCTCGCCTCGATGGGCAACGGCTACGACCTGATGGCTCACCTCACCGCGACGATCCGCACGATCGCGGCGGGCGATTCCTGGACCGGGCCCTATCTGTTCACGCCGGCGCACCTGCGCGACATGGCGAACCTCCAGCTCCTGATCGGACCGATCGGGCTCGCCGCCCTCGTACTGCTCATGCCCGGCCTGCGCCGCCACTCCGCCAACCGCCGGGTGCGCGCCTTCCTGCTCGCGCTCGCCGGCACGTACGCGGTGGTGGCGGTGATTGCCGGGGACTCCAACCTCGGATACGCGCGCAACTGGGACCTGCTCGCGCCGGCCGGCATTCCCTTCACGGTCGCGGCGTTGTTCCTCCTGCTCGAACAGATCCGGAATCCGGTGCAGCTCCAGCGTGCGCTCGCCGTCGCCGGGCTCGTGTCGGTTTTCCACACCGCCTCGTGGGTCGCGCTCAACGCGTCGCTCGAGCGTTCGCTCGAGCGCTTCAAGACGCTCCCGCTCGGAGGCGGCCGCACCGAGTCCACGGTCGGCTACTGGTACGTCTGCCAGGGCCGCCCCGACCTCGCCGAGCCGTGGCTCCACCTCGCGCTGCGCGAGAATCCCTCGAACGCGCGGGCCCGCATGTGGCTCGGTCACGCCTGCATGATGTCGGGGCGGCCGCAGGAGGCGGCGGCGCAGTTCCGGCTCGCAGTCGACCAGCGGCCGGACGTCCCGCTGTTCCGGCTCTCGCTCATCAACTGCCTGGTGCTCGCGCGCGAATCGGCGGCCGCGCTGTCACAGGCCCGGCTGCTGGTGCGCGCGGAGCCGACGGCCGCCCGCGGCTGGGCGGTGCTCGGCACCGTGCTGCTCACCCTCGGGCAATCCACCGAAGCGCACGACGCGTTCGAGCGCGCCACCCTGCTCGAGCCCGCGACCCCGCTCTACGCGGAGCTCCTGAGACTCTCGACCGATCCGGACGGAATCCAGCCGATCCTCGACCGCTACTGGACGACACTCACCTTGTGAGCGCCCGAGGGAGCACCGACCGGATGCCGGCCGGTGCCGGCGCTGGCGAAACCTGGGGACAGGTTCGCGGGATGTACGAGTAGGTTGTGCGGGCAGTCGCTGCAACAAGCGCGGCGGGGAGCGAAGGGCCCAGCGCCGCACCATTCTTCGCGGGGTTTTCTGCCGCGCGTCGATGTTCCGGGATGCGGGGAATTACCCGCTCCGGAGCGGGTTTCGTTTCAAGCGATGACCCGATGTTTCTCCACACCTGACGTGCGATCAGCCGGTGAGTTCGCAGCCCTGGATCGCCATCACCGAATCACGGTCGTTGCGCCAGCAGCAGCTGGTTCGAGTCCTCGCGTCCGCCGATTCCCATGCTCAGCATCGCGCGGTCCAGCGCGAGCAGCAGCGATGGGAAGCGATTGAGACCCTTGAGTGCTCCGAGGTCCCGGTTGAGCAGGACGTGCGTCGGGCGCAGCAGTTTCATTTCGAGGCCGGTCTCGCGGAGCAGGGCGCGGTGGCGTTCGAGCGGGCGCGTGACGTTGTGGGACGCGAGCCCGCGCGGGGCGGCGAAGACGTCGGTGTAGACGAGGCGGCCGCCGGGCGCGACGGCGCCGGCGGCGTTTCGCATCGCCGCCTCCCAGCGCCGGTCGTCGGTGATGTGGAAGAACACGTCGAACACATGGACCAGATCGAAGCGTCCTTCCGGTGCGGTCTCGCCGATGTCGGCGCGCACGAAACGGGCGGCCGGGTAGGCCGCGCGCAGCCGCTCGATCGACGCATCGGTCAGGTCGACGCCCGTGAGGTCAGCGCCGCGCGCCAGGTACCAGGCGGTGAAGAATCCCGTGCCGCAGCCCACGTCGAGGACGCGCTTCCCGCGCGGGTCGAACCCGGCGTCGGCCAGCGCGCGCGCCAGCACTTCGGCGCGCAGCGCATAGCAGGCGCGGTTGTAGGCGAGCGAGAGCCCGGTCTCGCCGCTGCTGCGAAGATCGAAGTGTTCGGAGAGGCGCTCCTCCCAGAAGCGTCGCGGGTCGTAGCTCATCTTGTGAATGCCTCGTCACGCTCGGCTCGCCGGGAGTAGAGGCCGGTCGCCGCGATCCGCCGCGCCACGGCGTCCGGCACCAGGTAGCGGATCGACCCTCTGGCCCGCACGCGCTCGCGCACGAGCGTGGAGGAGATCCCGATCGGCGGGCTGTCGAGGAAGATCACGCCGCGCCGCTTGCGCGCTTTCCTTCCCGAGTCCGACGGGCGCGCCGCCACCACCAGCGTGGCCCGGCGGCGGATGCCGGCCGGATCGCGCCAGGTCGCGAGGTCGTTCAGGCTGTCCTCGCCGAGGATGAGGAAGAAGCGCGAGCCGGGATGGGATTCCGCGAGCCGGCGCAGGGTGTCCACCGTGTACGAGGGCCCGTTCCCGCCGAGCTCGATCGTCGACAGCGCGAAGCGTGGGTTGCCGCGGATCGCGAGACGCGTCAGGCGCGCGCGCTCGGCGGCCGGGGTGCGCACCCTTCCCCGCTTGTGCGGCGGGTCGCCGGCCGGAACGAACAGCACGCGGTCGAGCCCGACCTGGTCGCAGGCCCATTCCGCGATCGCGAGATGCCCGAGATGCGGCGGATCGAACGTGCCCCCGAGAAGCCCGATCCTCGGCATGGTCGGCTCAGTGCTCGATCCGCGCCCGCTCGGCGATCGCGCGATTCCCGATCGGCGTTCCCTTCCAGCGGGTTTCGACCTCTTTCAGCCGCTCGATGGCGCGGTCCTTGATCCCGATCCGGGCATCGACCAGCGCGAGCCCGATCATGGCCTCCGCGACCTGCGGCGTGTTCGGGAACTCGTCGAGCACCCGGTTGAAGTACACGCGGGCCGGCTTGAACGAGTTGAGCTTGAGATAGAGGTTGCCGGTGTGCACCAGCTTGGTCGCGATGCGCGCCTCGGCATCGGCCACGCGGCGCTCGGCCTCGGCGTGCCGCCAGTGGTTCGGATAGTTGGCGAGGTAGCTCTGCCACTGGACGAGCGCCTTCTCGGTGTATTCCTGGTCGAAGTCCGGCGGGCGCGACTGGCCGAAGTGCGCCTCGCCGAGCATGAACGAGGCGGCCGCCGCCGAGTCGCTCTCCGGAAAGTCGCGCAGCACGCGCTCGAACTCGACCGTGGCCGTGGCCCAGTCGCGGGTGCGGAGCGCGCACTCGCCGTAGAGCACGATGGCTTCGTCGACGTCCGCGCTGCCGCCGTTGTTCACGATGTACGTCTTGAGCATCTCGATGGCCTGCATGTAATCGCGGTCGGCCATCATCCGGCGCGCGAGCTTGAGCCGGTCGGTCTCGGTGCGGGCCGAAGGCAGCAGGCCGGCGCCGCACCCCGCGAGCGCGAGGGCGACCGCCGCCGCGGCGAGCAGCACGAGGCCGCGCGCGTGGCGTCGTACGAAGTCACGGATCATGGACGGTTCTGGAAGAATAGCGCGATCAGACCCGCAACGATGGCCACCACGATCACCGGTTCGATGATTCGACCCGCGTTGCGCTCCGGAGGCGGACTCGTGAGCTCGCCGAAGCGCGGGTCCTCGACCAGCGGGAGCTGCGAGCGCGGGAACGAGTCGAGCAGATTCTGCGAGGCCAGGCCGGTCCACAGCACCTTGGACTGCTCGCGATCCCGCAGGGTCATGGTGGCCTCGACCAGCGCCTGGCGCTCGATTTTCACCCGGCCCGGCAGCCAGCCGATCAGCCGCAGGTAGGTGATGCGGGCCGAGCCGATCTGGTATTCGAGGAGCGGCGCGCGCCGGTCTCCGTCGGCGGTCACGAGGGACACGCTGTCGTCGGGCACCGCCGTGCGCCGCACCATCGCCGTGACCCCGCGGCGCGCCAGCTCGCGCAGGACCACGTGCTCCGCGATGAAGTTGAGCGGATGCGCCCCGGACGGGGCGAGCACGACCGTGTCGGTCGAGTCGAGCGGCACGTCGGCCATCGCGTGAGTGAACGCGGCCTTCGCGACGAGCGCCGTGAGCTGGAGATTGGTGGCCGGGACCGTCGGGCCGCGCGAGCGCACGATCGGCTCGATCTCGATGTCGGCCACCGCATAGGTGGTGTCCGTCGTGGCCTTGGGCCCGGTCGCGTAGCGGTACTTCTTGGCCGCGGCAGGTACCGCGAGGAGCAGCAGGGAACCGGCGAACAGCACGGCGCACAACGCCGCTCTTCTCACGAACGTCCTCCCACGATGTGAAGCCCGGTGTCCACCCGCTTCTCGACGCGGGCGAACAGATCATAGGCCGCGCTGCCGGTGATCCGGACCGGCACCACCGCTCCGGGCTCGAGCCCCTCGCCTTCCACCACCACGCCACCGTCCACCTCGAAGGCCTGTCCCGCAGTACGCGCCGACCACTGCCCGCGGCCCGCTGGCGCATCCACCATCACCGGAATCGTGCGTCCGATCCAGCCGGACAGCCGATCGCGCGACAGGCGCTGCTGGTGCGCGAGCAGCTGCGCACGGCGGTGGCGGCGGACGTTGAGCGGGACCCGCGGCGTCATCTCGTGAGATGGCGTGCCCGGCTCCCGCTCGTAGGCGAAGACGACGAGATGATCGAACGGCTCCTCCGCGACGTAACTCATCAGCTCCTCGAAGTCTGCGTCGGTCTCTCCCGGGAACCCGACGATGAAATTGGTGCGCAGCGCGACCCCGGGAATGCCGCGCTTGATGCGGCGGATCAGCTCACGGGTCTCGGTCCCCGTCATCGCACGCGCCATCCGGCGGAGCGGATTCGCCGCGATGTGCTGGAGCGGCATGTCCACGTACGGAACCACGCGCTTGGCGCGCGCCCAGGTCTCGATCAGGCGGTCGCTCCAGAGTCGCGGGTACGTGTACTGCACGCGGATCCACGCCAGCTCCTCGATCGTGTCGAGCGCCTCCAGCAGGTCGGACAGGGTCGGCTTCCCGGGCAGGTCGGTGCCATAGCCGGTCGTGTCCTGGCCGATGAGGTTGACCTCGCGCACTCCGTGGCGCGCGAGGTCGCGTGCCGCGGCCACCAGGTCCTCGATGCTCCGGCTCTTCTGATCGCCGCGCAGCTGCGGGATGACGCAGAAGGTGCAGCGATGGTCGCAGCCCTCGGAGATCTTGAGGTACGCGAGATGGCGCGGGGTCGAGAGCACGCGCGGGGCGTCCGGATCGAGTGCCCCGCCCGGCGCCGCCGTGCTCGCGAAGCGCTCGTTGGAGCCGGCGAGCACATGACGCGCCGCCTCGACGACGCCGCTCCACTGGCCGGTGCCGAGCACGGCATCGACGTCCGGGAAATCGGTGAGGAGCGAATCGCCGGCGCGCTGCGCCAGGCAGCCGGTGACGATGAGACCGCGCAGCTGGCGGGTCCGCTTGAGCTCGGCGAGCTGGGCGATGGTGTCGCGCGACTCGCGAACCGCGCTCTGGAGGAACGCGCAGGTGTTGACCACGCACACGTCGGCCGCCGCCGGATCGGCCACGGTGCGGAAGCCCGACTGCACGAGCATGCCGAGCATGTGCTCGGAATCCACGGTGTTCTTCGGACACCCGAGCGTGACGAACGCGAGCGCCGGCGGTGAATCCGCGCGCGCGTGAGCCGGAGCGGCGCGGCGCGCGTGCCGCCCGCCCGCGGGGGGACGTGGGGTCATCAGAGCCCGCGCTCCTCGAGCCAGCGCTCGTCCACCAGGACTTCCCGGGCCTTGCTCCCCTGGAACGGTCCCACCACGCCGAGGCTCTCGAGCTGGTCCATGAGCCGGCCGGCGCGCGAGTAGCCGACCTTGAGCCGGCGCTGGAGCAGCGAGGTCGAGCCCTGCTGGTGACCCACCACGAGGCGCGCCGCCTCGCGCACGAGCTCGCCGTCGTCCTCGTCGTTGAGCGGGTCGGCGGCTTCTTCGCTGTCGATCTCCGCCATCTTCGGCTCGGTGGCGAGCGGCAGCGGCGTGGGCGTCTGCCCGGGCTGGAGCGGCACCGCGCGCACCTTCGACTTCCAGAAATCCACCACGCGCGCGGTCTCCTCCTCGGAGATGTAGGCGCCGTGGATGCGATAGGGCTCGGGCTTGCCCGCCGGCGTGAACAGCATGTCGCCGTTGCCGAGCAGGTTCTCCGCGCCGTTCATGTCGAGCACGGTGCGCGAGTCGGTCTTGCTCGCGACCTGGAAGGCGATCCGTGACGGGAAGTTGGCCTTGATGACACCGGTGATGACGTCCACCGACGGGCGTTGGGTGGCGAGCACGAGGTGGATGCCGACGGCGCGCGCCATCTGCGCGAGCCGTGCGATCGGCTCCTCGATCTCCTGCGGGGCGGTCAGCATGAGATCCGCCAGCTCGTCGATGACCACGACCACGTAGGACAGCCGCTCGGGCGCCGCCTCGGCGCCGGGCGCGGTGGGCGCCTTGCCGGTGGCAACCCTTTCGTTGTAGGCCGCGATGTTGCGGGCGCCGCAGGTCGCCATGAGCTTGTAGCGCTTCTCCATCTCGGAGACCGCCCAGCGCAGCGCGCGGCTCGCGCGCTTGGGCTCGGTCACCACCGGCATCACGAGATGCGGAATGCCGTTGTAGGCGGACAGCTCGAGCATTTTGGGATCGATCATCACCATGCGGAGCGTCTCCGGGCTGTGCTGGAACAGAAGCCCGGTGATGATCGCGTTCAGGCAGACGCTCTTTCCCGAGCCGGTCGCGCCGGCCACCAGCACGTGCGGCATCTTGGTCAGGTCCCCGACGAAGGGCTGGCCCACCACATCTACCCCGAGCGGCACCTTCAGTTCGGCGTCGGCCTGGTACTGGGCCGAAGCCAGCACCTCGCGGAGGTACACCGTGCGGCGGCGGCGATTCGGGATCTCCACGCCGACCGCCCCCTTGCCCGGGATGGGCGCCAGGATGCGGATCCGCTGGGCCCTCAGCGCGAGCGCCAGGTCGTCCTCGCGCGAAACGATCTGGTTGACCTTGACTCCGGCCGCCGGCTCGAACTCGAACGTGGTGACGACCGGGCCGGGATGGATCTCGGTGACGCGGCCCTCGATGCCGAAGTCCGCGAGCTTGGAGACGAGCAGACTCGCCTCGGTGGTGAGATCGGAGGCGACGATCAGGTCCTCCTGGTGACTGGGCAGCGCGAGCAGCGAAAGCGGCGGCAGCGGCTCTAAGGGAACCTCCCCCGGCGGCGCGAGCGTGGCGGTCGCCCCGGCCGGCTCGGGTTTCCGTTTCTCGGGCCGCACCTCGAACCCGGGCAGCGGCAGCCGGGTCTGCGCTCCGCGCGCGTTGCCGTCCATGGCGGCGCGCGACTTCACGACCGGCGCGGCTTCGGCTCTCGCCGCCGCCGAGACCACCACCGGCGCGGGCTTCTCGGGGGTTTCACGCGCCGCGCGCGAGTCCTTCGCCTTGCCCTTGCGCGGCTCGGGCTCCGCGGGGGCCGGCGGCCGCTTCAGCCATTCGATCGTGCTCGCCAGCGGCTGGATCAGCACACCGTGCCCGAGACGCGCGATCCAGTGGAAGCCGAGCTCGGTGGCGGCAATCGCCGTGATCCCGAGCAACGCACCGGCGACCACCCACGATCCCACCCCGCCGAGCGCCGAGCGCAGCACGAGCGACGCGGCGAACCCCCAGCCTCCCGCCCACATCCAGCGGTCGAGACCGCCGAGTCCGAACAGCGTGCACACCTCGAACAGGATGAGTGCGGCGACCAGCGAGCTGATGACGAGCGGCGCTGCCGGAGCGCTGCGCCCGCGATTCCACGCCCAGGCCGCGAGTGCCACGGGAATTCCGAAGGCGGCGATTCGCCCGAACATCCAGACGAGCCCGTAGGCGATCCCGGCGCCGACCGGACCGCACGCGTTGCCGGTCGACCACGGGGATGCTCCCGGTGCCGGCAGCTCGAGGGTCGAAACGCTCGACACCACCAGCACCGAAAGCGCGGCGAGCAGCACCGCGAGGATCTGGCGTTGCCGGCGGGCGGAGATGGATGAATTCACGACGGGCGGGCGCACCTTCCTGGTTCGGAGGGCCTCGTGGCCGGGCCACTGCATTCGGCTCCCATGACCCGGAGCGTGCGGGGCCATGAAATACCGGCAACCGCCTCCCTGGCGGATGACGGCGGGCCATTTTGCACCACCGGGGCCGGGCGGGCAATGGCCGTACCCCGGCTTGCCGGGACGCCCCCGCAGCCGGCCCTCCTTATATGGGGGTGGCCGGGGCTAGGAATGGGTTCCGACCGCCGCTGCCTGGGGTTGCGGGGCGGAGTGCGCCGCGGCCCCCGCCTGCGGGGCCGGCGCCTCCGTCGGAGCCGGGATGATGCCTTCTTCGAGCCACTCGAGGCGGCCGTCGAGGATGGCGCGCGCGAGCCGGTAGTTGGCGGCGTCGTCGTTGTCGTGAACGCCGCGGAACAGCTCGGCGATGCGGCGCCGCGACGAGCGGCAGAAGAGATCCGCCAGCTCCTCGTACGTCGCGTTTCCGGGGTGGGCCTTCGCGTCGCGGTTGGCGCGCACGCAGGTCGCGATCTGCGCGAACAGCTCGGCACCGACGTCGACGCAGCGGAAGAGCAGCGACTGCTTCTTCTCGAGCGCCGGACCGTTCATGACCATGAGGTGGAACTGCGCCCGCGCCAGACGTGCCGCGGTGCGCTCCACCCAGCGCACGTGGCCGGCGAGGCGGCCGAACTGGGAATGGCGGGGCGGCAGCGCGAAGCGGAGCCAGCGGCTCGGATACCACGCCGCGTAGAACAGCCCGGCGCGCACGAACGCCTGCAGCCGGCGCGACAGCGGCACGCCCGGCATCACGGCATCACCGGCCACCTTGAGGTGGGTGTCGAGCGCCTCGCGCGCGATGAAGAGCCGCATCACCTGGTTCGTACCTTCGAAGATCCGGTTGATGCGCAGGTCGCGCATCAGCTGCTCGAGCGGGATCGGGGCCTCGCCGCGCGAAGCCAGCGAGCGCGCGGTCTCGTAGCCGCGCCCGCCACGCACCTGCATGGCGTCGTCGCACACCTCCCACGCGCCGTCGGAGTTCCACATCTTGGCGATCGCGGCTTCGAGCCGGATGTCCGAGCGACCGCCGTCGGCGAGCAGCGCCGACAGGTCGGCGACCGCTTCCATCGCGTAGGTGCGCTCGGCCATGCGCGAGAGCATCTGTGCCACGGCGTCGTGCTGACCGACCGGCCGGCCCCACTGGACGCGCTCTGCCGCGAAGCGGCGCGCCACCTCGAGGCACCACTTGCCGGCGGCGGCGCACGTCGCGGGCAGCGTGAGCCGTCCGGTGTTGAGCGTCACCAGCGCGAGCTTGAGCCCGCGTCCCTCGCCGAGCAGCAGGTTCTCCTTCGGGACCCGCACCTTCCGGAACTGGATCACGGCGTTCTCGATGCCGCGGATGCCCATGAACTCGAGCCGGTGGGTGACTTCCACGCCGGGCGACGAGGTCTCGACGATGAAGGCGCTGATGCCGCTCTTGCCGTCGGCGCTCGTGGTGCGCGCCATCACGACCAGCAGCTCGGCGATGGTGCCGTTGGTGCACCACAGCTTCTCGCCGGTGATCTCGTAGGCCGAGCCGTCGGCTAAGAGCGTGGCGGTGGTGGACATGCGCGCCGGGTCCGAGCCGACATCGTTCTCGGTGAGCGCAAAGGCCGAGATCGCACCGCGCGCCAGACGAGGCAGGAAGCGCTTCTTCTGCTCCTCGGTCCCGAAGATCTTGAGCGGCTGGGGCACTCCGATCGACTGGTGCGCCGACATCAGGGCGACGAGCGCGCCGTTACAGGTCCCGGCCATGGCCATCGCGCGGCCGTAGGTGTACTGCGAGAGCCCGAGCCCGCCGTACTCGCGCGGGATCTTGATCCCGAACGCGCCGAGCGCGCGCAGCCCCTCCACCACCCGGGCCGGGATCTTCGCCTCGTGCTCGATCTGCTCGGGGTCGACCTCCGTCTCCAGGAAGTGACGGAAACGGGCGAGCCACTCCCCGGCCCGCGCCTGCTCCTCGGGATCGGGCTCGGGATGGGGATGGATCAGGGCGAGGTCCAGCTTCCCGAGGAACAGCTCCTTCAGGAAGGAGGGCGCTTCCCAACGGGTTTCGCGGGAAGCCTCTGCGACCGCACGGGCTTCGCCCTCGGTCACCGGGGTGGAACGCTGGGGGTTTTCCGACATGGCTCCTCGGGTTTTCGGAAGGGCGACGTCCGGCCTTGAACTCGATGTCGGGCCGAGAGTAGCCCCCGGGACCCCGGCCTGCCACCCGGGTCTCCCCACCCGAACCCTTGCAACTTGCTCAAGCCGGCCAGTCCCGGGGCCGATGACTCACTCGCAGCCACCATGGCAGTGCGTTTCCAGGGAAACCCGGCAACCGCGTTCCGGACCGGAGTCCACGAGAGGATCTCGCCCATGTCGCAGGCGAAAGTCATCAAACTCAGGCTGTCCCTGATGGGCCGGCCGATCAAGACCTACACCTTCGACCTGCCGGTGATTACCGTCGGCCGGGATCCTTCGGCGGACATTTCGCTCGAGAATCCCGGCGTGTCGCGCGAACACTTCCGTCTCGAGCGTCTCGCCGACGAGACCTACCAGGTGGTGGATCTCGGCAGCGCGAACGGCACCCAGGTCAACGACCGCAACGTCAACGTCGCGCCGCTCCGCGAGAACGACGTGATCCGGTTCGGCAAGTACACGCTGTGGGTGAGCTACGACCAGGACCGGCGGAACACCGGCGAGCGCCAGGCGGGCGCGCAGGTGCCGCAGGACACCGTCGTGCTCTCGCGTGACGAGCTGACCCAGGTGGTCGCCAGCCAGAGGAAGAAGGAAGTGGAAGCGCCGCCTTCGGCGCCGGCTTCGAGCCCGGCTTCCGCAGGTGGTCCGGCGCCGGCTGCGGCGCCCGCACCGTCGCGTGAGCCGGCATCCCCGGCTTTCGCGATCGTCCTCGCCTTCATGGGTGGTGCCGCCTTCGGGCTCGCCGCCATGTGGCTCGCGTTGAGCCGCTGAGCTTCCAGGACGGGAGCCGCCCGACGGCTGCTCCCGATGGGTGACCCTTGAGTCTGTTCGATCGCCTCTTGGCCGGGCAGCTCGCCCGGCGGTTGCAGGAAGCTGACGGATCCCCCGAGGAGATTTCCTCCGCGGCCAACCGGCTGGCGGAAATGGGGGCGTCCGCGATCAAGCCCCTGCTCGAAACGCTGAAGGGACACCCCGCCAAGGACCGCGTGCTCGAGACGCTCGGCCGGGTCCTGAACGACGCGACCCTGCCGCGCTTCATCGAAGCCCTGCAGCACGGGGACGTCACCGTCGCCGACGCGGCCACCACGGTGCTCGGCCGTTCCACCGCCTACGATCCCGTGCCCATCCTCGACCTGTTCGGCGACGCCAGCATCTCCAAGGCGCGGGTGGAGAAGATCCTCCAGGATCAGGGCGAACGCATTCCCGTGCGCACCGTGCTCACCATGATGACGACCTTCGGCAAGGAATCGCGCGGAAGCGCCCTCCGTCTCATCGAGAAGCGCGTCGACGCGGAAGTGTTGAACGAGATCATGGGGCTCGCCGGTCACGCCGAATGGTGGTTCCGGCTGCACGCGGCGCGCCTGCTGTCGCGCCTGCCCGGCGAGACCACGGTCGCGACCCTGCTCCGGCTGCTCAGCGACGACCACACCGGCGTCCGCCTCGAATCCGTGCGTTCGCTCCAGGTGCTGGAGGCGACGATGGCGATTCCCGCGCTGTGCGCCTCCCTCGAGGATCCCGATCTCAAGGTCCAGAGCGCCGCCATCGAGGCGCTCGTGTCCTTTGCCGACGTCTCGGCGGTGCCGCACCTGCTCCAGCACCTCAAGAACGACTCGGAACAGGTCCGGCGCGGCGCGGTGGAGGTGCTGAACCAGGTCGTGACGGTGGACGCCATCAAGGACCTGGTGGGCGCGCTGCGCGACGCCGACTGGTGGGTGCGGGTGCGGGCGGCAGACGCGCTGGGAACGCTCGGCGGTGAGCGCGTGGTCGAGGCCGTGATCGGCCTGATCGACGACCCCGACGAGTTCATCCGCCGCTACGCGGTGGAGATTCTCAACACGGTGCCCGATTCGCGCGCCGTGATGCCGTTGATCCGCGCGACGACCGGCTTCCCCGTGTTGAGGATGCTCTCGATG
>DAIUEO010000010.1:15166-19083 GCA_036845125.1 Candidatus Eiseniibacteriota bacterium
GATCCGCGCGCTCGAGGATCCCGACTGGTGGGTGCGGGAGCGCGCGATCGATGCGCTGGCGCGCACCAAGGACCGGCGCGCCGTGGCGCCGCTGATCGATCTGCTCGAGCAGGACCTGCGCGCCGCTCCGCACTGCGTGCGGGCGCTGGGCGCGATCGGCGACGCCGAGGCGGTGGATTCGCTGTGCCGGCTCGCGACATCGGAGGATGCCGAGATCAAGCGCGAGGCGATCTCCGCCCTGACCACCATGCTGCGCGGCAAGCTGCCCGACGATGCGCGGGCGCGTGCCCAGTCCGCGCTCGGCGACGCGGTCCAGACCGGACGCGGCGGGCTGTGGCGCAACGCTCCCCGTTCGGGCCACGGCCCGGAGGCCGGCCGCGGCGGAGAGGCGGTCGCCGGTGCTCCGGCTCCGCGCGCCCCGTCCAACCCATCGTTCGACACCCGCAAGCTGGCGACGGGCACGATCCTCGGCGGCCGCTTCCGGGTCATGCAGCGCATCGGCGGCGGCGGCTTCGGAACCGTCTACCTGGTCGAGGACACGGTGGTCCGCGAAGAGATGGCGCTTAAGCTCCTGAGCCCCCAGTTCTCGCTCGACGACGCCATGATCAAGCGGTTCGTCCAGGAGCTGAAACTCACGCGCCGCGTCTCCCACCCCAACGTGATCCGCATTCACGACCTCCTCGAACTCGACGGCGTCCAGGCGATCTCGATGGAGTACTTCCAGGGCCGCGACCTCGGCCGCCTGCTGCGCGAGGAGGGAACTCTCTCGCTCGAGCGCGCGCTCAAGATCGGCGGGCAGGCGCTCGAGGGCCTGACGGCGGCCCACGACTCCGGCATCGTGCATCGCGACATCAAGCCGGCCAACCTGCTCGTGGGTGAGGACGACCTCACCAAGATCGTCGACTTCGGACTTGCCGCGGTCGCGCAGAGCTCGCGTTCGCGCATCACGCGCAGCGGACTGCTGGTCGGCACCCCGGAATACATCTCTCCCGAGCAGATCACCGGCCAGCAGCTCGACGCCCGCTCCGACCTCTATGCGCTCGGCGTCGTCCTGTACGAGGCGATCTCCGGCAAGCAGCCGTTCGCCGGCGAGACCGCGGTGAACACCCTGTTCCAGCACCTGGAAGGGGAGATCCCGACGCTCGCCTCGCTGGTTCCGGACGTCCCGCCGGCGCTCGACTCGCTGGTGATGCGCGCGATGTCGCGCTCGCCCGACGACCGCCCGCAGAGCGCCCGGGACATGCTGCAGCAGCTTCGCGAGGCAGCTTGAAGTGGCCCGTCTCGACGCGTTCCTCGAGATCGGGCGCCAGCAGGGCGGCTCGGACATCCATCTCGCGGTGGGCCTGCCGCCGCTGATCCGCCTGGACGGCGATCTCACGCCGATCCGGTATCGCGAGCTGACCGCCGAGGAAACCGACGGGCTGGTGCGCGAGATCCTGGACGAATACCAGTCGCGCCGGCTCGCCGAAAGCGGCACGGTCGACCTCGCGTACGACGCGACCGACATCGGGCGATTCCGCATCAACGTGGTCCGTCACATGCGCGGGGTGTCCGCGATCTGCCGCGTGGTTCCCGACAAGATCCCGACGCTCGCCGATCTCCGGCTTCCGCCCGTGCTCTCCCAGTTCACGCGTCTCAACTCCGGGCTCGTCCTCGTCACCGGCGCCACCGGGACCGGCAAGTCCACGACCCTCGCGGCCATGATCAACGAGATCAACACCCAGCGCTCGCTGAACGTCATCGCGCTCGAGGATCCGATCGAATTCGTGCACGTCAGCCAGAAGGCGCTGGTGGTCCAGCGCGAGCTGGGCCGCCACTTCATGACCTTCCAGGAGGGTCTGCGCGCCGCGCTGCGCCAGGATCCCGACGTCATCCTGGTCGGCGAGCTGCGCGACCCGGAGTCGGTGACCCTGGCGCTCGAGGCCGCCGAGACCGGCCACCTCGTGCTCGGCACCCTGCACACCCGCGGCGCCGCGCAGACCATCGACCGCATCGTGGACGCGCGTTCGTCCGACAACCAGTCGCAGATCCGCCATTCGCTCGCCGACAACCTGCGCGCGGTGGTCAGCCAGGAGCTGATCCGCGCCGCCGACGGGCGCGGGCGCCGCGCCGCGCTCGAGATCCTCGTCATGAACGGGGCGGTGGCGCAGCTCGTACGCGAGGGCAAGACGTTCCAGATCGGCGGCCAGATGATCACCGGGCGCCGCCTCGGCATGCAGCTCATGGATCAGTCGCTGCTCGCCCTGGTGCGGGCCGGTGAAGTGGACCCCGACGAGGCCTACCTCAAGGCGCTCGAGAAGTGGGAGTTCACGCCGTTCGTCACCCGGCCCGAGCTGCTGACGATGGCCGGCGGGCCTTCGGAGCCGAGGGCGGCATGAACCGGATCGACGCGTTCCTCGAACTCGCCGCCCAGCAGGGTGGCTCGGACCTGCACCTGGTCTCGGGTGAGCCGCCGCGCATCCGGCTGCTCGGCCGGCTCGAGCCGGTCCGCTTCCGCGAGCTCTCCCCGTCCGAGGTGATGTCCCTGATCGACGAGATGATCCCCCAGGAAATGCGCCCGCGGCTCGACGACGGACACATGCTCGACTTCGCCTACACCGCCGACAAGGCCGGCCGTTTCCGCGTCAACGTGTCGCGGCATCTCCGCGGCGTGGCGGCCGTGATGCGGCTCGTGCCGAGCAAGGTCCCCGAGTTCGCGAGCCTCGGCATGCCCGACGCCGTGCGTCAGGTGTTGATGGTCCCGAAGGGGCTCACGCTGGTCACGGGCCCCACCGGCTCCGGCAAGTCGACCACGCTCGCCGCCATGGTGGACTTCATCAACCAGACGCGGAAAGGCCACATCGTGACCATCGAGGACCCGATCGAATTCGTGCACGAGTACAAGTCGTGCGTCATCACCCAGCGCGAGATCGGGGCGCACGCCCCGACGTTCGCCGAGGCGCTGAAGTCGTGCGTGCGCGAGGATCCGGACGCGATTCTCATCGGCGAAATGCGTGACCTCGAAACCATCTCGCTCGCCCTCACCGCGGCCGAGACCGGGATCCAGGTGCTCGGCACCCTCCACACCAACGGCTCCGTGCGCTCGGTGGACCGCATCGTGAACGTGTTCCCGGGGCCGCGCCAGGCCCAGGTTCGCACCATGCTCGCGGACAGCCTGCGCATGGTGGTCTCGCAGCAGCTCGTGCGGCGCGCGGATCAGACCGGACGCGTGGTGGCTGCCGAGGTGCTGATCAACACCCACGCCGTGAGCTCGATGATCCGGCGTGGCGAGTCCCACAAGCTGATGTCCGCGATCCAGGCCGGATCGCGTCATGGAATGCAGGGTCTGGATAGCGTGCTCACCGAAATGGTCCGCGCCGGAACGATCTCCGGCGAGGAAGCCTACGAACACGCGCTCGACCGGTCGCAGTTCGAGCGCTATGCGAGCGGGCAAGCTGCCTGACGCGCGAGGAGGAACGATGAATCCGCAGGAACCCCTGCTCATGACCGTGCGGGCGCTGATGCAGGTGCTCGACGCTTCGGACCCCGCAACGCGCGGACATTCACTGCGGGTTTCGCGTTACGCGCTGCGCGTCGCGCGCGAGCTCGGCGTGCCCGCCGGGGATTACAGTGCGATCGAGCTGGGTTCGCTGCTGCACGACATCGGGCGCAGCGCCGCGCTCCACGACGTTCTCCACCAGCCGCGTCCGCTCGATGCCGGCGAGCGGGCGGTGATCCAGACTCATCCGTCGATCGGCTGGGAGATCCTGAAGGACATTCCCGGAATGAAGGACGCCGCCGAGATCGTGCTTTCCCATCACGAGCGTCCCGACGGCCAGGGCTATCCGCTCGGACTCCGCACCCCCGACATTCCGCGCGGCGCGCGGATCCTCAACGTCGCCGACGCGTTCGACGCGATGACCTCCGACCGTCCCTAC
>DAIUEO010000010.1:19093-27189 GCA_036845125.1 Candidatus Eiseniibacteriota bacterium
CGTCAGCTCTCGGGTGACCAGGTGCCGGTCGGTGCGCGGATCGTGATGGTGTGCGCCGCCTTCGAGGCGATGACCGAGGAGCGGCCGTACCGTCGCGGTCTTCCGCCCGCGACCGCGTGCGAGGAGCTTCGCCGTCACGCCGGAACACAGTTCTACCCGGAGGTGATCGAGGCGTTCGTCCGACTGCACGATCGCGGCAGCCTGTGGGAGGACTTCTCCCCCGAGGAGCTCGACCTGTACGTGTCCCGCCGCGGGCAGGCCGCCGCGTAAAACCGGCTTGCCGCTGAAGTAAGCCTCCGCTAAGGTGCCGCGTCCCTCCGGCCGGTGATGTCCATGGACCTGCCGCGCGGGCTCCCGTCGCCGGGTCCCAGCAACTCCGCCTGTTCTCCAGCCCCGGCACGCCTTGTCTCACCGGCACTTGCGGCCGGGACCTTCAAGCATTCCTTCAAGGAGTTTTCGATGATCGTGCTGCGTCCCGCGGGTCGGGGCTCGCGCCTTTCGAAGCGGATCCCGGCGTTCATCGCCGTGATGGTTCTCGGTCTCCTCCAGACCGCCGCCGCGTTCGCGAGCGAGCTCGACCTCAGCCTCCCGACGCTCGAACCCGGGCAGCGCCAGCTCCTGATGCTGGGGCTCGGCGTCTGCATCCTGGGAATGGGCTTCGGGCTCCTGATGTTCCGGCAGGTTCAGGGCATGCCCGCGCACAAGAGCATGCTCGACGTGTCGCACATCATCTACGAGACCTGCAAAGCCTACCTGCTCAAGCAGGGCCAGCTGCTGATGGTGCTCGAGATCTTCATCGGCGCGTGCATCGTCTACTACTTCGGCTTCCTCCAGCACCTCGACGCGATGCGCGTCATCACCATCATCCTGTTCTCGATTCTCGGCATCCTCGGGTCCTACAGCGTGGCGTGGTTCGGGATCCGGATGAACACGTTCGCCAATTCGCGCACCGCATTCGCCTCGCTGCGCGGCTCCCCGCTCGAGGTGTACGAGATCCCGCTCCAGGCCGGCATGAGCATCGGCGTGCTGCTGATCTGCGTCGAGCTGGTGATGATGCTGGCGATCCTGCTGTGGGTGCCCGCCGAGATGGCGGGATCCTGCTTCCTCGGATTCGCCATCGGCGAGTCGCTGGGCGCCTCCGCGCTCCGCATCGCGGGCGGCATCTTCACCAAGATCGCCGACATCGGCTCGGACCTCATGAAGGTCGTGTTCAAGATCAAGGAGGACGACCCGCGGAACCCCGGCGTGATCGCCGACTGCACCGGCGACAACGCCGGCGACTCGGTCGGCCCCACCGCCGACGGCTTCGAGACCTACGGCGTGACGGGCGTCGCGCTCATCTCGTTCATCGCGCTGGCGGTCGTGCCCGAGCACAAGGCGCTGTTCCTCACCTGGATCTTCGTGATGCGGGTGCTGATGATCATCACCTCGATCGTCTCCTACCTGGGGAACGCCGCGGTCGCGCGCTCCCAGAACAAGGGCAAGACCAAGATCGACTTCGAAGCGCCGCTCACGAGCCTGGTGTGGGTGTGCTCGATCCTCTCGATCGTCGTCACCTTCGCCGCCTCGTACTGGCTGCTCACGCCGCTCGGCGGCAACCTGTGGCTGATCCTGTCGGTGATCATCTCCTGCGGAACGCTGGCCGCGGCCGTGATCCCCGAGCTCACCAAGGTGTTCACCAGCTCGCACTCGCGGCACGTCAAGGAAGTGGTGGCGGCCTCCCAGGAGGGCGGCGCATCGCTCAACATCCTGTCGGGCCTCGTGGCCGGCAACTTCTCGGTGTTCTGGAAGGCGCTGACGCTCGCGACCCTGCTGTTCCTGGCATTCCTGTTCTCGCAGCAGGGACTGTCGGAGTACATGCAGTACCCGGCGGTGTTCGCCTTCGGCCTCGTCGCCTTCGGGCTCCTCGGCATGGGGCCGGTCACCATCGCCGTCGACTCGTACGGCCCGGTGACCGACAACGCGCAGTCGATCTTCGAGCTTTCGCAGATCGAGACCCGCCCGGGCGCTGCCCAGGAGATCGAGAAGCAGTTCGGATTCCGGCCCGACTTCGAGCGCGGCAAGCACTACCTCGAGGACAACGACGGCGCCGGGAACACCTTCAAGGCGACCGCCAAGCCGGTGCTGATCGCCACCGCGGTGGCGGGCGCGACGACCATGCTGTTCTCGATCATCCTGACGCTGCAGAAGCACTTCGGTGTGGACGCCAACGGCGCCCAGGTCTTCAAGCTCGACCTGCTCGACCCCTACGTGCTGCTCGGGCTCCTCATGGGTGGCGCCACCGTGTACTGGTTCACCGGCGCCTCGATGCAGGCGGTCACGACCGGCGCCTACCGGGCGGTCGCGTACATCAAGCGCAACATCAGGCTCGATTCCGCAGAGGCGGCCAGCATCGAGACCTCGCGCACCGTGGTGGAGATCTGCACCAAGTACGCGCAGGACGGGATGTTCAACATCTTCATCGTGATCTTCTCGCTCACCATCGCCTACTCGTTCTTCAACGAGGTGTTCTTCATCTCCTACCTGGTGTCGATCGCGGTGGTCGGCCTGTTCCAGGCGGTCTACATGGCGAATGCCGGCGGCGCCTGGGACAACGCCAAGAAGGTGGTCGAGGTCGAGCTCAAGCAGAAGGGCACCCCGCTCCACGACGCGACCGTGGTCGGCGACACGGTGGGCGATCCGTACAAGGACACCTCTTCCGTCGCACTCAACCCGATCATCAAGTTCACCACACTGTTCGGCCTGCTGGCGGTCGAGATGGCGGTGGCGAACCCCGGGATCCGCGTGCCGGTGTCGGTGGTGTTCATGCTGATCGCGCTGTTCTTCGTCCATCGCTCGTTCTACGGCATGCGCATCTCGACGCAGTCGGCCGAAGCCGAGGAGAGCGTGCGCAAGGCTTCGTAGTCGCGCGAAATTCGAAGACCACAACAGCCTCCCCATTCGATACGATCGCCCCGCCCGGGAATACCCAGGCGGGGCGATCGTTTTCGGGTACACTCCAGCGGTTACGAAGGAGGCGATCATGCGAAAGCTCATCCTGGCATCAATCGTCGGTGTCGCACTCGTAAGTGCGACCCTTGTCGCGCGCGGTTCTTTTCTTCACTGCGAAGGCGAGGCGGCGATGGCGGACGGCGCTCTTGCCGCCGAAAAGGCGACCGATTCGGGCGGGTGCGACCCCAGCCAGTGCGCCCCTCCGAGCAGTTCGACCGCCGTTGCTGCCGCGCAGAGTCGGGGTGCACGCGGGAGTGTTCGCGGCGCCTACGACCCGGCCATGGCCATGTGCAGCTTCTCGTGCGCGGCCAAGATCACCTTCCGCGAGCAGGATCTTCAAGCGCAGCCCGGAGTGCATGACGGGCAACTCGCGCGTTGCCCGGTAAGTGGCGTCGTGTTCAAGGCGGATGTGCAGCGTCCCCGTGTCCACCTCGCTACCGGCGACTACGTGACCTGCTGCGATCACTGCGCTACGAAGCTCGTGCAGGCACCGGCACGCTTCATCAACCTCTAGCAGCCCGTGGTGAAACGCTGAACTGGCTGAGCGATCATGGATGCGTGAAGGTTGCCGCCTATCAGGCTCCTCTCCTCGCCGCCGGCTCGATGGGCGCGCTCGACCTCATTCGGGCGCGCGTCCGGGCGTGCGAGGCGGAAGGGGTCGAGATTCTTTGCTGTCCGGAAGCGATCCTCGGCGGCTTGGCCGATCAGATCGACGATCCCGCCCGCTTCGCGATACGCATTCGAACCGGCCAGCTCGACGCGGTTTTGGCGCCGCTCGCGAGCGACGTCACGACCACGATCATCGGTTTCACGGAGCTCGGCGAGGATGGTTTCCTTTACAACGCCGCAGCCGTCTTTCATCGAGGGACCGTCGCCGGCGTCTATCGGAAACTGCACCCGGCCATCCGTCAATCGGTGTATCGCGCCGGTCGCCACGTGCCGGTGTTCCGCGTGGGTGCGCTGACGTTCGGCATCGCGATCTGCAACGACTCGAATTTTCCCGAGCTCGCCAATCAGATAGCCTCTCGCGGTGCAACGGCGCTGTTCGTCCCCAGCAACAACGCGCTCCCCCCGCGGAAGGGCGGAGCCGAGCTCGTGACCGAGGCCAGGAGCGTCGACGTGGCGACGGCGATCGGGAACGAGATGTGGGTCATCCGCGCCGATGTCGCCGGCCAGGCGGCCGAGCTGACGTCTCACGGTTCGTCCGCGATCGTCAATCCAAATGGAACCGTCGTCCGATCGGCGGTGGCGTTGAGCGAAGACGTGATTGCGGCAGCAATAGAAGTAACGCCTCGAATAGCAGTCGGCGATAAGACGCCGAATTTCACCACGGGCTGCTAGGCCCCCCGCAAGTGAAGGGCACCGGGACGTGACCGCCTAGGGTTGGTAGGTCGCCATCTCCAGAGCGGGCGCCAGGAGATGGACGCCGAGGTAGAGGGCGCCGAGCACGGCGAACGCCGCGAGCAGCCGACGCGGCCGCACCGGCTCGGTGCCCTCCCAGCGGAAGAGCAGCGAGTTGAGCGCGATGCCCGCCACGCTGGTCAGCAGCAGCACGGTCACCGGGCCGGCCAGCGACGCGAGCCCCTCCCCCCGCACCAGCAGGCCCTGGAGCGACTCCACGAGCCACGTGGTCGGGACGAAACGCGCCGCGGACTGCATCCACTCGGGCAGCATCATGAAGGGAATCGCCGCCCCCGAAAGGAACATCAGCGGGAAGAACACCAGGTTCGAGATGGCGGGCGCGGTGCGCATGTCGCGCGCCACGCTGCCGACGATGAGCCCGAGCGGAATCAGCGCGAGCGCCCCCGAGACGAGCACGACCGCGAGTGACCCCGGCGCCGCCGCGATGTGAGCGTGGAAGACGAGCCGCGCCACCACGATCTGGAGCAGGAGCGAGAGCACGAGCGTCACGAGCCCCATGGCGGCGTAGGCCAGCACCACCGCGACCGGGCTCACCGGCGTGACGCGGTGGCGGCGCAGGATCCCCGCCTCGCGCTCCGAGACCACGCGCATCGCCACGCCGTAGAAGCTCCCGGAGATCACGGTGATGGTGAGCAGCCCCGGCAGCAGGAACCCGATCCCTTCCGGGCTCGAGTGACCGAACACGAACCCGAAGATGAACAGGAAGAAGAGCGGGAAGGCGAGCGACCAGTAGAGCGCGGTGCGCGAGCGCAGGAACGTCTTCAGGTGCCCGATGAAGAGCGCGGTGGCCGCGCGCAGCACGCTCACGTGGCCACACCGGCGTCGGCGGGCTCGCCCACCAGCTCGAGGTAGACGTCCTCGAGCGTCGGGCGGCGCAGCCTCAGGTCGGTGAGCGTCACGCGGTGTTCGCGCAGGAGATCGCCGAGAACGACGATCGCCGCGGCGGGGTCGCGGGTCGCATAGCGATGGTGGACTCCCTCGGGGCCGTTGTACGTGACGCCATCCCGCGCGAGCAGCGCGGGGTCGAACGCGCCTTCGCAGGCGATCCACAATGTGGACGTGCCGCCCGCCCGCCCCATCAGGTCGAACGGCGTGCCGTCGGCCACCACCGTTCCGGAGCGGATCATCACGACACGGTCACAGATCTGCTCCGCCTCCTCGATGTAGTGGGTGGTGAGGATCACCGACTTCCCCTCGGCGCGGAAGCGCCGCACGAGCTCGTGCAGGGCGCGGCGCGCCTGCGGATCGAGCCCGGTCGTGGGCTCGTCGAGGATCAGCAGCTCGGGATCGTGGACGAGCGCGATCGCGAGCGCGAGCCGCTGTCGCTGTCCACCCGAGAGATTGCGCGTGAGGGTTCGCGCCTGCGCGGCGAGATCCACGCGGTCGAGCACCTGGCCCGCCGCCAGGGGTCGCTCGTAGAACGACGCGTAGAGCCGCACCACTTCGCCCGCGGTGAGATCGAGCGGGAGTGCGGTGGACTGGAGCTGGACGCCGATCCGCTGCCGGAGCGCACGCGACTGGCGGGTGGGATCGATCCCGAGAACGGTGACCGATCCCGCGGTCGGCTCGAGCGAGGGCGAGGATCTCGACCAGCGTGGTCTTGCCGGCGCCGTTGGGGCCGAGCAGGCCGACGATACCGCCGGACGGGATCGAAAGGTTGATGCCGCGCAGCGCCTCGACCGGGCCGTAGCGTCGAACGAGACCCTGGATTTCGATCGCCATCCGTCAGGACGGCCGCGGCTTCGGCTCGATGGCGCTCACCTTGGCGGCCAGGATGAAGTCGTTGCGGTGGAGCCCGCTGATCGCGTGGGTCCAGATCTCGACCCGCACCTTCCCCCAGCCGACGTGGAGGTCGGGATGATGATCCTCGCGCTCGGCCACCATGCCGGCCTGCACCGCGAACCCGACCGCCGCGCGGAAGCTGTCGAAGCGGAACTCGCGCTCCAGCCGCTTCACACCGTCGACCTCGACGACCCGCCAGCCCGGAACTTCGCGGAGCAGCTCGGCGATCGCCGGGTCCTCGAGCGGCGGGATGCCGCCGCGGCAGGGCTCGCAGGTGCTCTTCAGCAGATCGGACATGGGCGGAGTCTCCCCCCTGCGCCACTCCGGATCAAGCGACCCTTGACCGCGGCGCGCGGAATCGTCTTTGCTCGGGTTTCACGAGTCCCCGTTCCCCTGGAGGCCGAGCCATGACCGTTGTCGAAGAGAACGTGCTGGTGCCCCCGGCCGGCTATGCCGCGTCCGAAGTGGGCCTCTTCCTCGCCCAGATGGACGATCAGAACCTGCGGCTCATCGAGGACACGCGCGGCGCCGATGCGGCCGAGCTGGCCTGGCAGCCGGCCCCCGGCATGAACACGATCGGCATGCTGCTCGCGCACATCGCGGTCGTCGAAGTCTTCTGGCTCTCGGTCGCCTCGAGCAGGCCCTACGACTGCGAGGCCGTGCTGGGTATCGGTGGCGACGACGACGGGATCCCGCTTCCGGCCGGTGCCGCGCCGCCGGCAATTCTCGCCGGCAAGCCGCTCGAGTTCTACGACGACCTGCTCGCGCGGGCGCGCGCGTATAGCAAGGGCATCGCGCAGCAATGGACCGCCGCCGATCTCGACGTGCGGGTCGAGCGGACGAGGCGTCGCGACAAGGTCCGCGAGGTTCTCAACCGGCGCTGGATCCTGTACCACGTGCTCGAGCACGAGGCCGGTCACTACGGGCAGATCAACCTGCTGCGGCACCTGTACCGGCTCACCGCCCGCAGCCGCTGACGTCTCCGATGCCCCCGCGCGTCGAGACGCTGCTCGCGATCCCGCCCGGCTACCGCTCGGACACGGTCGCGCGCTTCATGTGGCAGCTCGACGAGCAGAGGCAGGCGCTGCTCTCACTGGTCCGTGGGGCAACCCCGGCAGAGCTCGAGTGGCAACCGCGGCCGGGCATGAACACCATCGGCATGCTGCTCGCGCACATCGCGTACGCGGAAGCCCACCTCGGCCAGGTGGGGCTACTCGGCGAGCGCCAGGGGCACGCCCAGGACGTGATTGGAATCACCGAAGCGGATGAAGGCCTTCCGCTCGGGCCCGGCGCGCCGCCGTCACCAGCGCTGTCCGGGAAGGATCTCGCGTTCTTCGAGAGCACCCTCGCGCGCGCACGCGAGCACACGCGGGCAGTCGTCCGGAACTTCGTCGACGCGGATCTGGAGGCGGTCGTCGAGCGCCCGCCACGTCCGGACGGAACCGTCCGCGTGTTCAACCGTGGATGGGTGCTCTACCACCTGCTCGAGCACGAAGCCGGACACCGGGCACAGATCGCCCTGATCCGGCACCTCGGCTCGGCGCGCTGACGTGCTGCCTCGCGGGGGACCGGGAGCGAAGGGTCCGGTCCCCCGCGTGTTTCAGGGCAGGCGCAGCTCCGCGGGCTCGCCGCCGTCGGCGGTGCGGTAGGTGATGGCGCCGAGGTGGAGCTTCGCGATCTGGGGCTCGATCCGCGACTTGTCCCCCACCGCGATCACCAGCATCCCTTCGGGACGCAGGTGCCGGCGGGTTGCGGCGTGGACGTCGGCCGCGGTCATCGCCTGGATGCGGGCGGGCAGTGACTCGTAGTAGTCGGGCGGCAGGTCGAAGCGGTGGAGCGTGCCGATGGTCTGCACCATCGAGCCGGTGGTCTCGAACATCGCCGGCAGCGACCGCGTGATC
>DAIUEO010000010.1:27199-28305 GCA_036845125.1 Candidatus Eiseniibacteriota bacterium
TTAATCGTCTGCGGGGCCAGAAGGAGATTCGCCAACCCAAGTCTCTCCTGTAATATGGTCGTACAGGTCAACTGCTGGAAGGCCTGAAGGCCCGTCGCCTTGAGTATGCGCTCGAGCATCCCCTCCATCTCGCGCAGGCTCTCGGCGATCGAAGGACCGGCGGCGTCGTTACGGACGCTGGCGCCGGCGTAGATCGGCGCCACGCCGCGCCGCTGCACCACCGCGGAGAACGCGCCGTACGTCCAGCCGTGCTTCTCGCGGAGGTTCATGTTGAGGCGGCTCGCGAAGAGGCCGCCGAGGATCTGGTTCATCACGTCGAGCTTCTCCCAGTCGGGATTGGACCGCGGCACGCCCTCCTGGGCGAAGAGCAGCGTCGTCTGCTCGGACGACGGCTTGTCCACGATCACGACGCGCTCGGGGATGCGGCGGCCCGAAGGCGGCGGCGGCAGCGCCCCGCCCGTTCCCTTCCAGTTGCCGAACGAGTGCTCGGCGAGACGGCGGGCCTCGGCTTCCGTGAGATCGCCGGCCAGCATGAGTGCCGCGTTCGCCGGCACGAAGGCGCTCGAGTAGAAGCGCACGAGGTCCTCGCGCTTCACGTTGGCGAGCGCCGCCTCGGTGCCGAGCGGGACGTGGCCGTAGGGATGCTCCGAGCCGTAGAGGCAGGAGCTCGTCACCCGCAGGGCGACCTGGAACGGCGAATCCTTCTCCTGCATGATCGCGGTCCGCCGGTCGTTGCGCACGCGTTCGATCTCGTGCGGCGGGAACGTCGGGTTGAGCGCGACGTCGGCCATGATCTCGAAGGCCTTCTCGGTGTTCTGCCGCAGCGACTGGACCGAGAGGTAGTTGCCGTCGGCGAACGTGTTGCTGCCCCAGTAGGCGCCGATCGACTCCAGCTCACGGGCGATGCCGAGCGCATCGCGTGACTTCGTCCCCTCGTCGAGCATCGAGACCGTGAAGCCCGCGAGCCCCGGCTGATTCACCGGATCCGCGGCGCTGCCCGAGCGCACTTCGAGCTGCGCCGCCACGATCGGCAGCGCGTGCGACTCGACGAGATAGACGGTGAGGCCGTTCGACAGCGCGAGACCGAGCACGATTCGAGTCCAGCC
>DAIUEO010000010.1:28315-38338 GCA_036845125.1 Candidatus Eiseniibacteriota bacterium
CGACAGCGCGAACTTCTTGGCGCTGGGAAGCGGCGCGACCGAAGCCGGGCCGGGCTTCGGGATCTCGTTCCGCCACGGCTCCGCGGACTCGACGACCGATGCCGACGGCGGCGGAGCGGGCGGCGTGGCCGGGCCGGCGGGAACCACCTTGTCGCCCGGCACCGCGTGGACCACGACGCGCTGGGTCTTCTTGAGGTAGTCCGTCATGAACTGCTTCACACCGTCGGCGGTGACTGCGGCGTACCGCTCGAGGTCCCGGTTGAGATATCCCGGATCGCCCGTGTGCTGGTTGTAGAAGTTCAGCCGGTCCGCGACGCCGCCGAACCCGCCGAGGTTCTCGAGGCTCTGCACGATCGAAGAAGCGATCGAGTTCTTCGCCCGCGACAGCTCCTCATCGGTGGGGCCGCTCGCCGAGAGCGAGTCGATCTGGGCGTCGATGGCGTGCTCGAGGTCCTCGGCGGTCTGGCCGGGCTTCGCGGTGACCGTGATCTGGAAGACCGAACCGAGGGTCAACGGCTGCTGATTGGCGTTGACGTCCTGCGCGATCTTGCGGTCGTAGACGAGCGCCTCGTAGAGGCGGCTCGCCTTGCCCTTCCCGAGGATCTGCGCCGCCACCTGCGCCTCGGCGTCGCCCTGCTTGAAGATGGGCGGCGTAATCCACGCCATGTACACGCGGGGCAGCTCCACGCGGTCGGTGATCACGGCGCGGCGCTCGCTGGTGATGGCCGGCGTGGTGACCGTGGGCGGCGTGACGTCGGGGCTGCGCGCGATCGTTCCGAAGTACTTCTCGACCAGCGCCTTGGTCTTCTCGACGTCGATGTCGCCGACGATCGCCAGGCTGGCGTTGTTCGGTGCGTAGTAGCTCTTGAAGAACTCGCGCACGTCCTGAAGGCGGGCCGCCTGGATGTCCGCGTGCGACCCGATCACCGACGCGTAGTACGGATGATCCTCGGGGAACAGCATGTGGAAGAGGCCTTCCTCGGGAAGGCCGTACGGCGCGTTTTCCAGGCTCTGGCGCCGCTCGTTGCGGACGACGTCCTGCTGGTTCGAGAGCATCGTCTGGTCGAGGCGGTCGAGCAGGAATCCCATGCGGTCGCTCTCGAGCCACAGCGCCAGCTCGAGCTGGTTGGACGGAACGTCCTCCAGGTAGTTGGTGCGATCGAAGTCGGTCGTCCCGTTGACGAATGATGCGCCCGCGCCCTCGAGCAGCCGGAAGTAGGCGTCGGCCCCGACGTGGCCGGAGGCCTGGAACATCATGTGCTCGAACAGGTGCGCGAATCCGGTGCGGCCCTTCGCTTCGTTGGCGGGACCGACGTGGTACCAGAGGTTGACGGCCGCGATCGGCAGGCGGCTGTCCTTGCGCAGGATCACCTCCAGCCCGTTCGCGAGCTGGTACTTCTCGAAGTCGAGCTTCACGTCGGGCACCTTGTCGGAGCTGAGTCGGGTGGTGGCGCAGCCCGTGCCGATGAGAACGATCGTGGCGGCGAGCGCGAGGCTCCGGAGCCGCCGGAGGCGGTGGGCGAACAGGGACATTCTTCGATCTCCTTTCGAGCGTCAAACTGTGACTGATCCCGAACAAACTACGTGCTCGCCGACCGCGCCACCAACCCCGCGGGACGAGCCGGGTGATTCTTGGGACCAGCGCGGAGAAGTCGGCCCCGCGCGGTCAGAACCGGGTCACCGTTTCCTTCAGAAGCTGCCAACCCGCGGCGAACTCCGGCGGCCGGGCGATCAGGCTGACCACGATGCAGGAGGGCTCCTCGAGGTCGTAGAAGTGGCCGGCGTGGACCGCCACGCCGCGCTCGAGAAGGCGCAGGGCCCACGCTTCGTCGTCGTGTCGGGCGGGCAGTTCGACGACCGCCGACCATCCGCCCGCGGCCGGCCACGGCGTCACGCCAGGGGCGGCGGCGAGCATCGCGAGATGGGCCGCGTTCCGCGCGAGCACCCGTTCGCGGAAGCCGTGACGGGTTTCGAGGATTTCCGGCAGCGCGTGCTGAACCGGAGTACCCACCGAGAGGAAGAGATCCGAGATCCACTCGAGACCTTCGAGCGCGTGCTCGCGCCCGGGACCGGCGACGGCGATCCATCCGAGCTTGAGCTGCGGAAGGCCGCACAGCTTGCTGATGCCGCTCAGCACGAAGGTGGTCGCGCGCCGGGCACCGCCGAGCAGCGACGGCAGTTCGGTGCGCGGGTCCGTGGTCGCGAGATGGGGAAACGCGCTGAACACCTCGTCCGAGATCAGCGCGACGTCGCGCTCCGCGCACCACCCGTCGAGATACTCGAGATCGCCGTCATCGAGAAGACTGCCCGCCGGAGGATTGGGCTGGACGACGATGAGCGCGCGCACCGTCGAGGGCGCGTGCGCGAGTGATTCGCGATCGAGCACGAAGCGTCCCTCCTGCCGGACGAGACGGTAGCTCGCGGTGGTGACGCCCTCGGCCGCGGCGAGCGGCTCGAACAGCGGATAACCCGGGCGCGGCACCAGCACGGTGTCGCCGGGATCACACAGCAGTCGAAACAGGTGCGCGTACGATTCGCTGGTGCCGGCGGTGAGCACCAGGTCCTCAGGCTCGATGCGGACGCCGCGCTCGCGGTAGTAGGCCGACACGGCACGCCGCGCGGATTCGAGGCCGCGCGGCGCGGGCTCGTAGCGGAGCGTGCCGGCGGCGGCGAGCGCCGCGCGCCAGGCGCCATCCTCCGTCAGGCCGGCGGCCGCCGGGTTGCCCTCGGTGAGATCCAGCACCTCGAGCCCGAGCCGGCGGCGCTCGGCGAGCGCCGCCGACCAGGCATTCGGGGCGAAGGAAGCGGGAAGGCGATGCGACCGTCTCGCCAGAGGCTAGGTGCCCTCGCTCCAGGTGCTGAGGTAGCGATCCTGCTCCGCGGTCAGGGTGTCGATCCCGATGCCCATCGTCTTGAGCTTGAGTCGCGCCACCGTTTCGTCGATCGCCTTCGGGACGATGTACACATTCTTCTTCAGGGTGCGCGCCTTCTTCTTCAGGTACTCGACGCTCAGCGCCTGGTTCGCGAACGACATGTCCATCACCATCGCCGGGTGCCCCTCGGCGGCGGCCAGGTTGATGAGGCGGCCCTCACCGAGCAGGTTGATCCGGCGGCCGTCGCGGAGGCGGAACTCCTCGACGAACTGGCGCACCGTGCGCCGACCGGTCGCCAGGCGCTCCAGCGCCGGGATGTCGATCTCGACGTTGAAGTGGCCGCTGTTCGCCACCACCGCCCCGTCCTTCATTGCCGCGAAGTGCTCGCGGCGCAGCACCGACTTGTTGCCGGTCACGGTGATGAACAGGTTGCCGCGCGGCGCCGCCTCCTCCATCGAGAGCACCTGGAAGCCGTCCATCGCCGCCTCGAGCGCGCGCACCGGGTTGATCTCGGTGACGAGCACCGTCGCGCCCAGGCCTTTGGCGCGGGTCGCCACGCCGCGGCCGCACCAGCCGTAGCCGGCGATCACCACGGTGGAGCCCGCGATCAGCATGTTGGTGCAGCGCATGATGCCGTCCATCGTGCTCTGACCGGTGCCGTAGCGGTTGTCGAACAGGTGCTTGGTATCGGCATCGTTGATCGCCACCACCGGGTAGCGCAGCACCTTGCTCGCCGCCATGGAGCGCAGGCGGGTCACGCCGGTCGACGTCTCCTCGGTGCCGGCGAACACGTCCTTGAGGTAGTTGCGCTTCTTGGTGTGGAGGACGGTGACGAGGTCGCAGCCGTCGTCCATGGTCACGTGGGGACGCGCCTCGATGCACGACACGATGTGCGAGTAGTAGGTCTTGTGGTCCTCGCCCTTGATGGCGAACGTCGGGATGTCGTAGTGCGCGACCAGCGCCGCCGCGACGTCGTCCTGCGTGCTCAGCGGGTTCGAGCCGCACACGAACACCTCGGCGCCGCCCGCCTTGAGCGTGCGCGCCAGGTTCGCGGTCTCGGTGGTGACGTGGAGGCAGGCCGCGATCCGCACGCCCTTCAGCGGACGCTCGCGCGAGAAGCGCGCGCGGATCGCGCGCAGGACCGGCATGTTGCGATCCGCCCATTCGATCCGCATGCGGCCCTCGCGGGCGAGCTTGAGATCCTTGACGTGGCCGGCCGTGGCGTGGCCGTTGAGGGCGGAACCGTTTCCGTTGCGCGTGACGCGGGCCATCGAGAAGCTCCTGTTCGAAACGTGGGAGTGAGGGTTGCGACGAACGCGGTGGATTGTGCCGCAGATCGGTTTTCGGCACAACGAGGAAGTTTCTTGCCGGCGAGGCCTTCTACGACTTATCATATGCATGCACATATGAAACGAACCACATTGATTCTCGACCCCGAGCTGTACGCGGAGCTACGCCGGCGCGCGGCGGCGGGTGGCCGCACGTTGACGGAGACCGTCCAGGCGGTGCTGCGCGCGGGGCTCTCCGTCCCGGCATCGGGAAGGCGCCGGCGGGTGCAGCTCCCCTCCTACGACCTCGGGCCGTTTCTCGAGGATCCGGCACGGGCGAGGCGCCGCCGGTCGGAGGGCGAATGATCGCGGTGGACACTCCGATCCTGCTCTTCGCGGTCAACCGCTACGCGCCCGAGCACCGCAGGGCGGCCGCCCTGCTCGAGGACCTGGCTGGGGGCGACACGCCCTGGGCAGTGACGTGGACCGGGCTCCACGAGTTCCTGAGGCGGGTCACCCATCGCCATGCGGTCGCCCATCCCCTGGCCCCCGAACTTGCGGGCGGCTTCGTCCGGGAAATCCTGGCGAGCCCTTCGGTGAGGCTGCTCGGGCCGACCGCTCGTCACGCCGCCGTGCTGGCCGAGGTGCTGGGAACCCTGCCCGCGGAGGAGCCGGTCCCAGACGTCCTCGAGCAGGCCGTACTCTTCCACGAGCACGGCGTGCGCACGGTCCTCACCACCGACACTGCGTGGCGGGACTTCGACTTCCTCACCACGGTCGACCCGTTCCGCCAGAAATGGCCGAGCGAGCCCGAGAGGCGGCGCTACCGCCGCCTCACCCTGAGAGCTTCCGCCGAGTAGGCCTCGGCCCCGGTGGGCTCTTAGCGAGGTGCCGAGAGCACGGATCAAGGTTTCCTAAAACCGCGTGCCGCTGGTTCGACTCCAGCCGGGGCAGTGGAGATGGTTGCACAGATGTCCACTCGTGGGAGGCTGCGGCTTCAGGTCTATGATGTCGCTGGTCGCCTTGTTGCTACGCCATTCGATGAGGAAGTCCCCGCTGGTCAACGCGTTGTGAAGTGGGATGCGCGAAGCGGAGGAAGCATGGGTACTCGCGCCGGGCTCTACTTTGTAAGAATGACGGCCGCCGGACGCATCATCAATCGTCGGTTCGTGTTGACACGGTGACAGCGAGGGCGGCGTCACGTGCAGCTGGTCTTGGGCTCGGCGCTCTCGTCGCGCTATTCCTCGCGTCCGCAACCCCAAGTCAGATGCCCACGGCGTACGCAGGACATATCCTTCTCAAGATCCGCGGGAACGTCGAAGACATCGCCTTGGTTGACCCGCTTGGGCGAGCGGATCGGGACAGCGTGGGCCTACCCCTGTCGGGCATTCCTGGTTGCGAGCGTTGGCCTGGTGGAATCGAGGAAGACGCAGAGGACACCACCAGTGCCGACGCTGAAGGTCCCGACCTCATGGTGTTCGAGATGGACTCTGTCATGTTCGGCCGCTACATGATCTCCCTGCGATCACCGCAGCCCATGACTGTGACCATACTGGCCACCTTGGATTCGAGGGTGCCGGGCGTGCCGCCATGCGTCGACCTCACAAGGGCCGACTCGGTCAGAGTCGGCCGCCACTGCTGGTCGCTCGACGTGCGACGAACTGTACCCGCTGGAGAATGTGGGCTTCGGATTGCCCCGCTCGCACGGGCGGGGTGCGGGCCTTGAGAGAGGATGCCTCGTTCTCGCCGCGCCACAGTTCACCCCGCCTAGAGTCGAGAGATTCAAGAACCTCCGGCAAGCGGGTCACGAACGAACCACTCAAGGCGTTTTGCAACCAATCTGCAACCTCCCGTCAGATCGCGCCAGCCGACGGCACGATGTAGATACCGGGAGGATTGTTTCTACACCCCGCGCGCCAGCGCCCGCGCCTTGTCCGTCCGCTCCCACGTGAAACCCGGCTCCTCGCGGCCGAAGTGGCCGTAGGCCGCGGTCGCGCGGTAGATCGGGCGCCGCAGCTTGAACTGGCGGATCAGCCCGGCCGGCGTGAGGTCGAAATGCCGGCGGACGAGATTCGTGAGCTTCTCGTCGCTCACCTTCCCGGTGCGGTCGGTGTCGACCATGATGCTGACCGGCTCGCGGATGCCGATCGCGTACGCGATCTGCACCTCGGCGCGGTCGCAGAGACCGCTCGCCACCAGGTTCTTGGCCACATAGCGCGCGCCGTAGCAGGCCGAGCGGTCGACCTTGCTCGGATCCTTGCCCGACAGGGCGCCGCCGCCGTGGCTGCCGACGCCGCCATAGGTGTCCACGATGATCTTGCGGCCCGTGAGGCCGGTGTCGGCCATGGGTCCGCCCTTCACGAAGCTGCCGGTCGGGTTGATGTGGTACTTGATCGGCCGCTTGCGGTCGATCAGTCGCTTCGGCAGCAGCGGCAGCACGACCTTGTTGCAGATGTCCCTGTGGATCTTCTTCTGCGGGATGCCCTCCGCGTGCTGGCTCGACACGACCACGGTGTCGATCCGAACCGGCCGGCCGTTGTCGTACTCGACCGTCACCTGCGACTTGCCGTCGGGGCGCAGGTAAGGAATCGCCCCCGAGCGCCGCACGCGTGCGAGGCGGCGCGTGATGGCGTGCGCGAGCATGATCGGCAGCGGCATGAGCTGGCGGGTCTCGCGGCAGGCATAGCCGAACATCAGGCCCTGGTCGCCGGCACCGCCCTTGTCCACGCCCATCGCGATGTCCGGGGACTGGTTGTCGATGGTCGTCATCACCGCGCAGGTGTGGCTGTCGAAGCCGTACTCGGCGCTGTCATAGCCGATCTCGCCGATGACTCGGCGCACGAGGTCCGGGATCTCGACGTAGGCCTTGCTGGTGATCTCCCCGGCCACCACCGCGAGACCGGTCGTGACCAGCGTCTCGCAGGCGACGCGGCTCATCGGGTCCTCTGCGATCAGGGCGTCGAGAATCGCGTCCGAGATCTGATCGGCGATCTTGTCCGGGTGTCCTTCGGTGACCGACTCGGAGGTGAAGAGATGGCGCGCTCCCATGGAATCTCCCGTTCTAGGTGTGAAGCGCCGCGTCCGCAAACCGGACCGCCGGCGATTGCGTCGGGGTTCAGCCGACTTCGCTCGAGTCACCGACGTTTACGCGACCGAACCGGCCGCGCACGACGGCATTCTCACCCACGACGGAGTCCTCGAGCAGGATGTCCTCCAGCGTGGCGTTTTCGTTGATGATGGAATTGCGGATCGCGGCGTTCCGCAGCCGGGCCCCCGTCCCGATCGAGACGTGCGGGCCGAGGATACAGTGCTCGACCTCCGCTCCGGCGGCGATCACCACCGGTGGAATGACGACGCTCCCGTTCGGCGGCGCCGACTGGGGCATCTTCGCGAGCAGCACCCGGTTGGTCTCGAGCAGCGTCTCGGTCTTCCCGCAGTCGTGCCAGCCGAGAATCGGAAACGTGGTGAGGGTCTCACCCTGCTCGATCATCCGCTGCATGCCGTCCGTGAGCTGGTACTCGCCGCGGGTCCGGATGTCGAGACGCTTCAGATCCTCGAGCGCCGCGAACAGCGGCCCGCCGCTCGTGAAGTAGTAGACGCCGGTGATCGCGAGCCGGGAAGCGGGCCGTTCGGGCTTCTCGACCATGCGCGTCACCCGCCCCTGCGCGTCGGTTTCGACGATTCCGAACCGCCGCGGATCCTCGACCTCCTTCACCCCGATGCTGCTCACTCCGCCGCGCAGCACGGCGGCGAGATCGGCCTCGAAGATCGTGTCGCCGAGGATGACCAGCAACGGCCGGTTGCCCGCGATCGGGGCGCCCAGCGAGACCGCGTGGCCGAGACCGAGCCGCTCGGTTTGTTCGACGAAGTGCGCCTTGAGCCCCGGATGGCGCTCCTTCACGTAGCTCACGACCCGCTCGGCGTAGTAGCCGACGATCAGGATGACCTCGTCGATGCCGAGCCGCGGCAGGTCGTCCAGGATGTGGCCGAGGATGGGCTTGCCCGCCACGTGGAGCAGGACCTTGGGCAGCGTGTGGGTGTGCGGCTTGAGCCGCGTACCCTGCCCGGCCGCGGGAATCAGCGCGATGGGCTTCGTGCTCATGCGCGCGCTTTCCGTTCGCCCAGCTTCTGCTTGAACCAGTCGATCGATGCGATGGGAGTCGGATCCGTATCGCGCAACAGCGCGAGGTAGAGGCTGAGGTAGTCGCCGAACTGTCCGTGGGCGGCGAGCCGGGCCAGTCTCGGGCCTTCGGCCTCGCGCACCTCGACCACCTCGGCGCCGCGCTGACGCACGTAGTCCGCGGTGAGGGTCAGCCGCAGATCGGCTTCCGGAGCATCCTCCGCGTCGCGCAGGATCAACACCACCGCGTCGCGGCCGATCGTTCCGGGCCTCTCCCAGCCCACGATTTCATTGTGATTGAGCTCCGGCACCAGCGCCGAATGGCCGAGCAGCTTAGCATTTTCGTTGATCTGATTCCGAACCCGGGTGGCCATTGGGCCGAGGCGCTCCGAGGCCGCGTAAACGTAGACCGGCCGCTCCCCGATCGACCGCGCCAGGCGCTTCGCGGGATTGCGCGACTCGGGAACGTCGATCCCGAGCGTCGCGTTGCGCGCGCGCAGCAGCGGCACCGCCTCGCGCCACTCCGCGGCCGGGTTCGCGAGCCAGCCGAGCGCATGGAAGAGATCGGTGACCGCCACCCACGAGGCGTAGATCGCGGCGCGCGGCGAGCCGCCCGCCGGCAGCCGCCGCACGTGCACGCCGTCGCGCCCGGCGCGCTCCGCCAGCTCGCCGCCGGTGGTCATCACGACCCGCGGCACCCCGCGGGCGCCGGCCTCGTCGTAGAGCGCCAGGGTCTCCTCGGTGTTGCCGGAGAACGACGCGAGCAGCGCGAGCGATCCACGCCCGACGCAGGCCGGCCAGCGGTACTCGCGCACGGTGAGCACCGGGCGCGGCAGGCGGTCGGAGCAGGCGGCGGCCGCGAGATCGGTCGAGATGGCCGAGCCGCCGAGGGCGCCGGTGGCGAGCAGGTCGGGGCCCGGGATCGGGATCTTCCACGGATGCGCCGCGCCCTCCTCGACCGCCCGCTCGATCTGCTCCGGGATCGCCGCGATGCGCGCGGCCATGCCGGAGGCGTCGCGTGCGCCGTACGGCGGATCGAGGAGGTCGCTCACGACGGTCGCTCCACGGCGAGGAACTCGGGCAGCAGCGGATGCACGCGCTCCGCGAGCACGCGCCGCACGTCGGCCGCCGAGGCCTGCTCGAGCGCCACCCGGGCCACCTCGCGCGCCGTCTCATAGGACACGCTGCGCACCGCGGCCTTCACCCGCAGCAGGTCCACGGCGGCCAGGCTCATCTCGTCGACGCCGAGCCCGACGAGCAGCACCGCGACCCGCGGGTCGCCCGCCATCTCGCCGCACACGCCGACCCAGCGGCCGGCGCGATGCCCGGCCTCCACGGTGTGGTGGATGCTGCGGAGGATCGCCGGGTGGAGCGGCTCGTACAGCTCGGCCAGGCGCTCGTTGTCGCGATCCATCGCGAGCGTGTACTGGGTGAGGTCGTTGGTGCCGATCGACAGGAAGCGCGCGGTGCGCGCGAGCACGTCGGCGAGCCACACCGCGCTCGGCGTCTCCACCATCACGCCGATCTCGAGCTCGGGATCGTGCGGCACCCCGGCCGCGGCGAGGCTGGCGCGCACCTCGCGGCACATCGCGACCGCGCGCAGCAGCTCCTCCTCGCTCGACACCATCGGGAACATCATGCGCACGCGTCCGTGGGCGCTCGCCCGGTAGATCGCGCGGATCTGGGTGCGGAACACTTCCGGGTGGTGGAGCGCGAAGCGGATGCCGCGCCAGCCGAGGAAGGGATTGGTCTCGTGGGTGGT
>DAIUEO010000011.1:0-26150 GCA_036845125.1 Candidatus Eiseniibacteriota bacterium
TGGGGGGGATCGGCAGCGACGCCGCCATGGAGAGCGCCGACGTCGTGCTCATGGGCGACGACCTCACCGCACTGCCCTACGCGGTGCACCTCAGCCGCCGCGCCCGCGGCATCGTGATCGCGAACGTGGCGATCGCGACCGGGGTCATGACCGTGCTGGTGCTGCTCGTGTTCTTCGGGCACCTGACGCCGTTTGGCGCGCTGCGCCTGCCGGTCGCGGTTTCGGGCCACGAGGGAAGCACGGTGGTCGTGATCCTGAACGGCCTGCGGCTGCTCGGGGAGAAGCGGAGCTAGAGCCGCTGCTGACCTCGAAAACCCCCAAGTCCTTGGTATCCAACGCCGGGACAAAGAGCACCCCTCAGGTTGACAATGAAGGTGCGTCCGGTTGACAATCTCGCCCGTGAAATCCCACCCGCTTCGCCGTGCGCTGGAACTCATCTCCGAGGACGGCAAAGGCGTTTCGAGGCGCCTGCAGGCTGAACTTGGAATCACCCGGCAGGCCGTTCACAAGCAGCTGCAGGCCCTCATCCGTCAGGGACTCGTCGAGACTGAAGGGCGGACACAGGCTCGGGTTCTCCGGCTCGCGGTGCTCAAGGAAGACGCGCGAAGCTATGAGCGGAGGTCCGTCCAAGAGGACGTGGTGTGGCGCGAGATGTTCTCCGGCCTTCTGCAGGATCTCCCGACCAATGTTCAGGGGATATGGAATTACGGGGTCACGGAAATGGTCAACAACGCCATAGACCATTCAGGATCCGATCGCATTCAGGTAGGAGTTCGGCGTGATGCACTGAAGACGGATGCCTGGGTGGCTGATGACGGAGAGGGGATCTTCCTCAAGATCCAAAAGGCATTGTCTCTTTACGACCCTCGCGAATCGATTCTCGAGCTGTCAAAAGGCAAGTTCACGACGGACCCTCAACGGCACTCAGGTGAGGGCATCTTTTTTACCTCGAAGGTATTCGATACCTTCGACATTCGTTCAGGGCATCTGCACTTCATGCATGAAGGAGCATTCGAAATCCTTGGCGAGCATCCGCGAGATGCACCGGGCACCCTGGTGGTCATGCGATTGGCGAACGACAGCATGCGTACCACTCAGGAGGTGTTCGACCGGTTCGCCGCGCCGGACGCATTCACCTTCGCCAAGACCATCGTTCCGGTTCGACTTGCTCAATACGAGGGCGAGACGCTGGTCTCAAGATCGCAGGCGCGAAGGTTGTACCACCGATTCGAGAAGTTCCAGCAGGTCATTCTCGACTTTGAGGGCGTGGCGGAGATCGGTCAGGCGTTTGGTGATGAGCTCTTCCGAGTATTCACAAAGACTCATCCCACTGTGGAACTGACGCCCATCGGAATGTCGGAGGCCGTGGCCCGAATGATCGAACGGGCCCGGGCGGGCGCCGAAGTCGGAGAGGGCAGCTAGAGCCGCGTCACCACGATGTTGTCGTAGTAGACCGTGCACTGGCCGACGCCGCCGGTGTAGGCGGGGAGCGCGATCCGGCCCTTCGGCGGCAGGGTGCCCTTCATCCGCTTGCGGATCACCTCGGTCCGGTTCACGAACGCGGCGCACTCGGTGCCGCGCACTTCGACCCGCAGGTGGTACCACTGGCCGTTGCCGTTGGTCGCGGCCACGCGCCCCTGCGGCATCTGGTTCACATGGAGAATGAGATCCGAGTACCCGGGGCCGCGGAGATCCACGGCGAGACCTTTCGAGCTGCTCGCGCGCACGACCACGCCCTTGTCGACGCCGCGCATGCCGCACACGTCGAGGTCCACCGCGTAGTCGGTCCAGGTCGAATCGCCCGCGTGGATGAACGAGTGCTCCTGCTTGCGGTCCGGCAGATCGGCGCGCAGAACGCCGCGCACGACGGTCCAGACTCCTTCGCGATCCGGCGTCCAGCCCTCGAGGGAGCGATCCCGGAAGGGCTCGGTGAAGAGCGCGTTCGCCGGCGGATTGAACTTGGGCGAGATCGGAGGCATCGCCAGGCGCGTCGGATCACCGCCCGCTCCGAGATTGAGCAGGACGATCAGGGTGAGCAGGATGCGCTGGAGGGTCTTCATGGGTCGGGGGAGCCTAAGGGGTTTTCGGCCCCCTGGTGTCCCGGCTTCATGGGCTTGCCAAACCGCGAATTGCAGCGACTTACGGGCGCGGGCTAGACTCGCCGCCCTCATGAAGAAACGAAAGATCGAGATCATTGGCGTTCCCGTCGACCTGGGTGCCGGACGGCGTGGTGTGGACATGGGCCCTTCGGCCATCCGGATCGCGGACCTCGAGCCGCGCCTGGAGTCGCTCGGACACACCGTGCTCGACAGCGGCGACCTCGACGTCCACATCCCGGAGACCCAGAAAGTCGGCGCCGGTAAGCTGCGCTACAAGGCCCCGATCCTCGCCGCGTGTGAAGTGCTGTGCGCGAGGGTCGAGAAGTGCCTCGCAGAGTCGCGCCTGCCGCTCGTTCTCGGCGGCGACCACAGCATCGCGATCGGCTCGATCGCGGGCTCGACCGGGCACTTCGCGAAGCAGAACGAGAGCCTGGGCCTGATCTGGTTCGACGCCCACGGCGACGCCAACACGCCCGAGACGACGCCGTCCGGGAACATCCACGGCATGTCACTCGCGGTCGCCCTCGGGCTCGGCGATCCCGACCTCGTGAACCTCGGCGGGCGCGCACCCAAGGTAATGGCGCGCAACGTGGCCCTGATCGGAATCCGCGACCTCGACCAGGGCGAGCGCGACACGCTCAAGAAGAGCGGCGTCACCTGCTACACCATGCGTGACCTCGACGAGCGCGGCATGCACGACGTGGTGGACGAGGCGATCGGAATCGCGAGCGACGGCACGGCCGGCGTACACCTCTCGTTCGATCTCGACGTGGTGGACCCCGAGGACGCCCCCGGCACCGGCACGCCGGTGTGGGGCGGCATCACCTACCGCGAGGCGCACCTCGCGATGGAGATGCTCGCCGACCGCGCGAACATCGTGGCGCTCGACCTCGTCGAGGTGAACCCGGTGCTCGACAGCCAGAACATGACCGGCATCCTCGCCGCCGAGCTCGCGCAGGACCTGCTGGGCAAGCGGATCCTCTAGACGCCTTCGCGCACAAACTCGCTGCGCAGCGAGTTTCGTTCAACCACTCTTCGCGTTGTTCAACGGGGCTGTCAAAAACCTGCCCCGGGGCAGGTTGCATGAACCTGACGCGCGGCGAGTCTTGTACGGAGCGTGGCGTAGATCGAGTGGTAGGGCGGCAGGGAGACATGCGCCACGCGTCATCCCCGAAGCGAGCGCTCCATGCGCGCGAACGAGAGCGCGGTGCCGTCCGGCAGCACGTCGCGCATGGGTTCCAGCTCGTGGAACCCATGCACGCGGTAGAACGGCACGCCGGGCAGCGTCGCCATCAGCTCGAGGCGCGTGAAGCGTTCAGCGGACGCGGCGGCCGAGCAATGATCGAGCAGCATCTTCGCGACACCGCGACGCGCGTGCTCGGGCGCCACGAAGAAGGCGCGGATCTTGGCGGGTTCGGTGGTGGGGTCGAGCAGGGGGCTCTCGCCGCCCGAGTGCTGGTCGCCGCCGTAGAGCTTCCGGCGCCGGCTCCAGCCGCCGCAGCCGGCCACGGCGCCTTCGGGTGACTCCACGATGAAGTAGGTGCAGTCGGCGATCAGGCTCGAGTCGACGCCGTAGACGTAGCGGATCGCGGCTTCGGTCTCTTCGGCGGAATAGAATCCCGCGCTCAGCGCGCGGGCGGAGCGCTCGATCAGGCGCGCCAGCTCCGGCACGTCGTCCGGCGTCGCGGGCCGGATCGTGTAGCTCACCGACGACGTCTCATGGCGAGCGCGCGGAAGACGAGCACGTGTCCGAACAGCGCGGCCTGCACCAGGAAGGTGGGGAGCCACACGAACGGGAAGGTGCTCGGAAGCAGGTTGGGCGGGTCCTGCATGAACTTCCGGAACGGGACCGGGGTCGAGAGCACCGCGATCGTGACGATGTTCGCGAGCAGCGCGAAGCCGAGCACGTTCCACCCGTAGACGAGACGCCTCGATCGGCGGCCCGAGTAGAGGAAGAGCGCGACGAACGCGGCGCCGATCCCCGAGACGATGTCGAAGTTGAGGCCCGAATAGGTCATCTGCTCGGGGATCACGCGGTCGACATGGAGCCGGTGGAGCATCAGCTCGACGCCCACGCGGAAGAACTGAAACCCGACCAGTCCGGCCAGCGGGCTTTCACGCGCGAGGCGGGTGCCGAGCGGCGAGAACGCGATGACCATTGTGAACACCGTGATGAGCGCAATCATCACGAGCGCCGGAGCAGGGAGCTGGTCGTAGCGGCGGAGGAGCCCGGCTTGCGTGAGAACGGCCGGAATCACGAGCGTCACGACCAGGACTCCGAGCGCCTGACCGACGCGCGGACTGAGGCTGCCGGGGGGACGCGACCGGGTGCCGATCACCGCGCGGATCCACAGCACGGCGACCACCAGCACGACGAAGACGAAACCGATGACCGCGATCGCCGAGGGCGCCGAGCTTTTCATGAGGTCCGGTCCGGCTGGCGCGAGAGCCGCAGAATCGCCGCCCGCAGTTTCCGATGCGCGTTGAAACGGTGCACGTAATCGCTCTCCCGGCGGCCGCCCTTGGCGCGGATCACCTCGACCAGCCCGCGACGCTCGGCCACGGACCAGCGCGCCACGCGAAGCAGTACCACCAGCGGGGCCCAGCGCCGGAATGCCTCGCGCTCGTCGGGTGGCCACGCGGCGATCGAGGACACACCGAGGCTGGCCATCGCTTCGCTCGCACAGACGCGGGCACCGCGCTCGCGATCCGAGCCGAACCGACGCGAGAGGCTGCGCGTCACCGCGAGCCCGATGCGCGCGAGCGGAATCAGCCCGAGCACGTCGTCCCGCTCCGGGCCGGCGTGGTAGTACACGTTGGCGCGCGCCAGCTTCCGCAGCGTCCCCGGGCTCGAGCGGTGCGCGGGCCGCCGCTTCATGCGCGCGCGTTCAGTGCGCAGCACTCGCCGCACCTCGGCGTCGCGCGGATGAAAGCCGAGCTTGTAGTAGAACCACCAGGCTCCGGACTCGATGCCTTCCTCGTTCTCGTGGCCGAGCTGGTAGGGGTCCACGGTGAAGCTGTCGCTCCCGAAGAGATGCCGCGTCATGGCGAGCACCTTCCCGTAGATGGGGCCGGCTTCCGCTCCGCGGTAGGTCTCGAACACGTTGTACGCGACCTCCGACGACCCGAAGAGCGCGCTCGTGAGCACGTAGCCGAGCGGCACCCCGTTCTTGAGCGTGAGATACCCGTAGACGCTCTCGAGCAGCAGCCGGTGCGAGGGCACCATGCCGATCGCGGCGAACTGGAGACCGTCGCCATAGTCCACGAGTCGGACGTCGCGCGGGTCGCCCCACGCGAACGCGTCGAGGTCGCGCTGCCGCGTCACCATCGAGACCCGCGCGAGATCCACGAGCTCGGCGCCCTGGCGCGGCGTGAGGTCGAACACCGCCTGCGGCTCCTGCGGCAGCTCGTTCGCGAGATCGGGACGCGTCCGCGAGAGCGGTCCGGTCTGGAAATGAATGGGAGCCCCGAAGTCGACGCGCGCGCGGGTGCGGGCCGGAGTGCCGCGCGCCGCGGCCAGCCGCATGGGCACGTCGAACGAATCCCAGAGCGCCTCGTGTGCCGCATCGTCCATCGGCAGCTCGGCGAAGCGGCGCGCCAGGAACGCGGCGTCGGTTTCGTCCTTCCGTCGCAGCCGCTCGATCCACTGCCGGAGCGTCTCGTCCAGCTCGTCGACCGCCGGCTGCTCGGCGGGGAGCGCGAGCTGGGAGAGGAGCGGCAGCATGCGCTCGTGGTTCTCGAACTCGTCCCAGTCGATCGCAAGCTGCCGCGGCCAGCGCGCGGCCAGCCAGCGCGCGGTCGGGTAGTAGAAGCGATAGTCGGTGGGCGTGCCCGCGATGCCGGAGCCCGCGAGGTCTTCGGCGTGGCTCCCGAGATCGGAGCGGCGGTCGAAGCGCGCGAGCAGGCGTCGCACCCGCGCGAGCATTTCCCCATCGTCGGGATACGCGTGGAGGAAGCACAGCGCCTCGTGGAGGCGCTCGACATCGCGCGCGCTTTCGAGACGGGCGGTCGTGAGCCGGCGCAGCAACGCCCGCTTGCGGGCCGCGGCCTCGCCGGCGTAGCGATCCTTCCACCGCTCGAGCGCGCCGAGGGCGGCGCGCGGCGTCAGTGGATCCACCGGTCGAACCAGGCCTTCATCCTGAGGAACATGTCGAGCCGGTGCCGGTACTCGCGCGGCGTGTGAGGCTCGCGCGGGTAGTGCACGAACGCGTTGGGAACGCCGAGCGTCTCGAGCGCCGCGTGGAGCTCGCGCGCCTGGGCCAGCGGGGTGCGCGCGTCCTCGTCGAAGCCGACGATCATGGTCGGCGTGCGCACGTTCTCGATGTACGTCATGGGTGACGAGCGCTTCCAGTTCTCGGGCGTCTCCCACGGCCGGCCCTCGAACTCGAACGCGCGGTACTTCTTGATGTCGCTCTGTCCGAACAGCGCGGGCAGGTTCACGATGGTGGCGATCGTCACGCAGGCGTCGAACCGCCGCGTCTGGGTGATCGCCCACGCGCTCAGGTATCCGCCGTAGGAGCGCCCGAACACGCCCAACCGGTTGCCGTCGGCGAGGCCGCGGCGCACCAGCGAGTCGATGCCGCTTTGAACATCGCGCCAGTCCTGCTGCCCCCAGTCGGAGCGCTTGCGCAGCATGAACGCCGTGCCGTAGCCGCCACTCGATCGGAAGTTGGGGAAGAACAACTGGTAGCCCTGGGACGCGAAGTACTGCGCCCAGGTCTGGAAGCCGATCGTGCCGCGGTCGCCGTAGGGGCCGCCGTGGAGCTGGACCAGGGTCGGGAGCGCGGCGTCCGGGCGCGCGCCCACCGGGCGGAACAGCAGACCCTCGACCTTCGTTCCATCGTCGCTGGTCCACGACACGGTGACCGGGATCGAGCACGCGCGCCGCGCGAAGTGCGCGTGGAGGCCCGTCACCGCGCGGCCCGCGAGACGCGGGTGATCGGCTACGTGGAGCTCGTCCGGCCGGTCCGCATGGCTCTCCACCCAGGCCACGCGTCCCGCGCGCGACGCCGTCATGGCGCCGGCTTCGCCGCGGCGATCGGTGCTCAGGACCACGTGCCGCGTGCGCACCGATGCCGAGGCGAGCATTGAGGTGACGCCGATCGCGGCGTGGAAGTGAACCGTGTCGGACCCGGCGCTCCAGCAGGGCGCCTCCGCCTCGCCGTCGAAGTCGGCGGTGAGCGCGACTGGTTTCCCGCCGCCGGCAATGGGGGCGATCCACAGCTCGCTCTTCTGCACCTGGAGCGCGGTGTCGGCGCCCGCCGCCCAGGCGATCGAGCGTCCGTCGGGAGACCAGGCGAATGCGCTGCCGATGACGCCCAGCTTCCGCGCATCGCCGCCGTCGGCGGTGAAGATCGCGATGTCGGTGCGGTTCCCGTCGTCGGGCCGGCCGGTCGGGCTCGTGAGGCAGGCGATCCGCTTCGAGTCGGGCGACCAGCGCACGTACCAGACGTACTGGGCGCCCGTGGTGAGCCGCCGCTTCTTCCCGGTGGCGATTTCGAGCGTCCAGAGCCGCGGATACTGCAGCCGCTCGTTTTCGACGGTCGGGTCCCAGCGTTTCTTCCGCCACTCGGCGACGCGTTTCGGCAGCGTGTCGATCTCGACGTAGGCGAGGGTGCGGCCGTCGGGCGACCACTGCACTTCCGAAAGGCCTTCGTCGAAGGTCCCGAACGACCAGGGATCGCCGCCGCCGCGGAGCGACATCATCCAGATCGCCGGTTTGGGCTCGCCGCTCCCGCGCGTCGAGATGAACGCCAGCGTGTCGCCGCCCGGGGAGAAGGTGGGACTCAGGTCCGGACGCGCATACCGCGTGAGTCGCCGAGCGGTATCGGCGCCCGCCTCCCACAACCAGATTTCGGCCTGGGTCGAGTTGTCGGCGGTGTCGGGATGATTCACGACAAAAGCGAGCCGGCGTCCGTCGTTCGACCACGTCGCTGCACCGAACGTGTTGAGCGAGAGGATCTCCTCGAGGCTCGGCGGCAATGGCGCGCGGCTCTCCTTCGCTGGCACCGCCGCTGCCGGGAGCGCGGCCAGCGTCATCATCACCGCGGCGCCGGCGATCGTCCGCGCCGTCACGGCCCGGGGGTCAGCGTGCAGCAAACGGCCTCCGCACCCCCTTGGAGCTGAGCGCCGGGCGCGGGGGCTCGCCACGGCGTCACCGGCGCGCCGCATCCTCGCGGCAGCGCCGTCCACTGAACCCGCTCACTTGTCCTTCTTCGCCACCACCTTGTGAGCCACCGGCTTCCCGCCCTCGTCGCGGTAGTACACCGTGACGTGGGCGTTCTTCCCGACCTCACCGGTCGTCTTCATCTCGGCATGCCGTGCGAACACGACCGTGCGCGGCTTCTTGCCGCGCTTCTCGACCGTCAGCGTCGACGGATCGCTCGCCGTCACGTAACCCGTGAACTGCCGGGTATCGTTCTTCGACTTCGACGTCGCCGCCGCGGCCGGCTTCGTGGCCGCGTTCGACGCGACCGCATCGAGCACGAGCGCGCCACCCGTCGCGAGCAGCAGCGCCGCGACGAGCGCCAGACTCTGTCCCCGCCTCATTCCCCTCACCTCCCTTCGTGACCACACCTCGGGGGCAGGGTGAGGCGAAATCACGCGATGCTAGGAACGGCACTGCACGCCCGTCAAGAGAAGGCGTTTCGCGCCCGGCAGCGAATGGCGGTCACGCCGTGCGCGGGACCGCGCCGCCGTTGACACCCGGCGCTCACCCCTCGCAACCTGACCGTCCCGTGCACCGTCCCCGCATCGTCATCAATACCGCAGGTTCCCTGGGGGACCTGCATCCGTACGTGGCGATCGCGCTCGCCCTGCGCGAGCGCGGCGCCGATCCGGTGCTCGCCACCCATGGCATGTATCGCGCCAGGCTCGAAACCCTCGGGCTCGGCTTCCACGAGGTGCCGCCGGACCTCGCGGACTTCGGCGACCTCGCGGAGACGATGAAGATCGCGATGGACCGCATGAAGGGGAGCGAGTACGTGGTGCGGAAGCTGGTGCTGCCGTACCTGGCCCCGACGTATGCGGCTCTCGAGGCGGCGTGCCGGGACGCCGACCTGCTGGTCACGCACCCGCTGTCGTTCGCGGCGCGCATCCTGGCCGAGAAGCGGCGACTGAAATGGGTGGGGACCGCACTCCAGCCGCTGGGGATGTTCTCGACACACGACCCCTCGGTGCTGCCGTTCCTCCCGGTGACCCGCCATCTGCGATGGATGGGGCCGGGTGTGCACGGGATGTTGCGGAAGCTGGCGATCGTTGCGACCCGCTCGTGGGGGAAGCCCGTGAACGAGTTTCGGCGCAGTTTGGGACTGCTCCCTTCGTCGCAGCATCCCTTCCTCGAAGGTCAGTTCTCGACGCACGGGAACCTGATCCTGTTCTCGCGGGTGCTTGCTCCGCCGCAGCCGGACTGGCCGCGCGTTCATGTGCAGACCGGCTTCGCGTTCTACGACGCGGACGAAGGCGGAAGGCGTCTCGACCCGGAGCTGGCGCGCTTTCTCGACGCGGGTGAGCCGCCGTTCGTGTTCACGCTGGGCTCGGCCGCGGTGATGGACCCGCGCGGGTTCTTCCTAGAGAGCGCGCGCGCCGCCCAGATGCTGGGCGAGCGCGCCGTGCTGCTGGTCGGGCCCGAGTCCCGCACGCGCGAGGGGCTGCCGGCGGATGCGAAGCTGCTGGTCGCCGCCTACGCTCCGTTCTCCGAGCTGTTCCCGCGCGCCGCGGTGAACGTGCACCAGGGTGGCATCGGCACCACCGGCCAGGCGATGGCGGCCGGGCGCCCGATGCTGGTGATGCCGTGCGCCCACGACCAGCCCGACAACGGCTACCGCTGCGAGCGGCTCGGCATCGGGCTCGTGATCGGGCGCGACCAGTACCACGCGTCGCGCGTGGCGCCGCTGCTCGATCGGCTGGTGCGCGAGCCCTCGTTCGCTGCCCGCGCCGGTGAAGTCGCGCGCGAGGTGCACGCGGAGCCGGGCGCCGCCGGTGCGGCTCAGCAGCTCATGCACTTCGCCGCGGAGTAGCATGAACATTCCGCGCGTTGCGATCGTTCTGACGCGACGCTGTTCGCTGCACGCAATCGGAACCCGCCCCGGGGCAGGTTGATGTGGATAACTTGAAGGACATGCGAAGGCGTCTGTGCGGCCGGGACTTTCGCAAAGCGGTCCAGGCTTTCGCCGAGTTGCGGCACCTGGACCCTGGGACTGGAGCCGCCCTCGTCACCGACATCGACGAAGTGGACGCGCAGAGAGCATTCCAGCTCGCGGTCGCGCGGCTCGTCGTCCAAGGCGGTGTGCTCCGGCTGGCCGCGCATTGGAGCGAGCTGCCCTCGGCGGAATGGCGCGAAAAGCTGGCCATGGAGATCTCGCAGCAGCTCCCTCGATGGGTTGATGCCGGCACCCTCGACCTGTTGCTCGCCGTCCTCAACGATCCGGACAGTGCCGTCGCGCGACGGGCCTTGAGTCCACTCCTCTTCTGCCTGAATGAGCGATCCGACCAGGAGCGAAGGCAGATGGCGAAGACGCACTCCGGAATGGCCGCACTGGAGGCCGCGGATCAGATGGCGGCTTTCGTGACCCCGGAACACCGTGCCCGGATCTCGGGGACCGTGACCGCCGCGCTCGCTCGCCACGCCGACAACCCGAAGGATCTGATGTGGGCCGACGACTACATCGAGCTGCTCGGCCTCACGGCCAGCCGCAGGGACCAGCGCTCGATCACGCTGCTCGAGGGGTTCCGCGCGAAGGCCGGAGCGACGCGCCGCTCCGAATTCGAGCGGCTCGATCCGGCGAATCTGCCCTGGCCCACTTCAGAGCTGGCACGGAGAAAGGGCATTCCACCCGGAACGCCGTTTGTCCGGGTTCATTCGATTCCCACCGGTCTCCTCGATCTCGAGAAGCTCGAGACGGCCATCGAACGCATTCGTCGCCGCGGGCAGTGATCCATCAACCTGCCGCGCGGCAGGTTTCGATTGCTCCAACGCGACGGTGTTCGCTGAACGTTACATTTACCCGCGCTGGCGCGGGTTGATGTGGATAACTCGGAATACTTCTCCGGAGAGGCCGCCGCAGCGAGGTTCGCGCCAAGCCCGGCGCGACCGGTTGATGTCTGGGTGTCCGCCAGACGAGACTCAGCGGGTGAGCGTGGCTCGCCTCACCCACCGATCGCCGCCCGCGTCGACGCGCATGAAGTAGATCCCGGGTGGGACGCGATGGCCCCGGGAGTCGGTTCCATCCCATACCAGTGAATGCCGCCCGATGGGCAGCGAGCCCGGTGTCGCATCGCGTACGAGGCGGCCTTGCACGTTATAGACGCTCATTCGCACGAGCCTGGCTGCGGAAAGTTGGAGGTCGAATGTCACGGCTGCCGTCGCGGGGTTCGGGCGGGCCGCGCCGAGGCGGACCGCTGCAGGCGGGACGGAAGCGTCCAGCTCGAAGGGGCTCCAGAACAACGACCAAACTCGATGGTCGGAGGACCCACCAAACAGAATCATGCGATCCCTCGTTGGATCGTAGACGACCGTGCCGCTGATACGCGTGGGGGGTGGGTTTCCAGCCGGTCCGAGCAGTGTCCATTCGAGGGGACTCGACAGCGGAAGGGCGTAGACGTCCACCTCAGTCGCGCCCTCGACCGTTACCACCATGCGGGTGCGCACCGGGTCGTAGAGCGCGCCGCCCGTGGACGCGGGCGGTGGCGCACCGGCGGGGGAGAGTTGGCTCCATGTCGGGGGACTAGCTAGGGAGAGCGACCACACGTCATTCAGGCTGAAGGGTCCGGCGATGCCCCCGTAGACGATCATCCGGTCTTCGATCGGATCGTAAATCGCGGCGTGTGCGTAGCGCGCCGGTGGGGGCGTCCCGGCGGTGGCGAGCGGCTGGAACTCACGCGTGACGAGCGACATCGTCCATGCGTCGTTTCGGAGTCCGCCGAAGGTGTCCATACCGCCGAAGCCGATCAACCGATCGCGCGCGGGGTCGTAGATCGCGGAATGGTAGGTCCGTTTGAACGGCGCTCCGCCGATCGTCGCTGGCTCGGTCCAGTCCCCGGACCCGAGATCGAGCTCCCAGACTTCATCGACGACAAGCCCGGCAGACGTACCACCGTGGACAACCATCACACGGCGCGTCGGATCAAATACCGCCACGTGACCGCCGCGCGCGAACGGAGGCACGCCAGAAGGCACGAGTCCGCTCTGCGTCCAGACCGTGTTCGTCGCTACCTGAGAGGGCTGAAGGTTTCCGCCGAAGATCACCAGGCCGTGCTCGACCGGGTCGAAGATGGCCGAATGTTGGTACGAGCCGGGGCCCCGGGCGGAACCGTACCGAGAGCCGACCACGCCAATGAGCCAGCGAGGGACAGCGACCAGACATCGTTCTTGATGGGTTCCGAAGTCCCGCCGAAGACGAACATCTTCGCGGTCGCGGGGTCCAGCACCGCGCGGTGACCCGCGCGCGGGGTTGAAGGCGGGTCGCCGCCGGGTGCCAGGAGATGCCACGCTTCCGGCTCAGTGGACAGGGTGAGCTCCCAGACACTCGCCCCGGAGTGCGGCGGGTACACCACCATCCGGTCGCCGACCGGATCGTAGACGGCGGTGTGGCGCGAAGGCGACAGACTGCCAGCCGGGAACAACTGCTCCCAATGATCGTCGGCAAGGTCCAACGCCCAGACGTCCGCGTGGACCTGAATGTCGTCGTGTCCCCCCGAAACGATCATCCGGTTGCGGACGGGATCGTGGATGGCCGCGTGGTCGGCGCGTCGCGGCGGGCGGTTGTCCTGGGCGATCAGCGCGGCCTCGGCGCAGCAGTCACCATTGAAGCGCAGCTCCCATGTTTCGTCGTAGTAGATGACGTATAACTGCGTCACCTGTGCGCCGCCGAACATCACCACCCGGTCGCGCAGCGAGTCGTAGACGGCCGCATGCGGTGTGCGCCCTGGATCGACACCGCCGGAGAGGGTGATCGCGCTCCACTGGAGCGTGCCCGAAAGAGTGAAGGCCCGGCACTCGAAGGTCGACGACGTACCGGCGAGCACGACCATCCGGTCCCGACGCGAGTCGTAGACCGCCACGCTTCCGGCCGGGGCCGCGCCCGACGCGGCAACTACTTCCCACTGGGGTGATCCCGCGGGCGAAAGCTCCCAGACGCTCCCTGAGGCCAGCGCGACGATGCGATTCCGGATCGGATCCCAAATCGCGCACGATGGCTGAAGCGGCGGATTCCTCCCCGCGACCATCCACTCGCCATCGTCGGAAGCAATGCGAGCGCCCAGCGAAGGCCCGGGCGCCAGGGCGAGGAGCCCAAGAACTGAAGCGAGACGTGGGAGGAAAAGGCTCAAAACGTGGCTCCGGATGCTGCGGATCATTCCGCGGGTCAGAATGGTACTCCGCCCCGGTCGCCACGGGTAGGGCCGTGGGTGCATGGCCAGCACGCTCACGCTGCAACAACCGTCCGCGGAGACAACGCACGAACTTGAGATCGGTGGACAACCGCGATTGCGCCGACTCCGCCATGAGCGCAGTCCGGAGGTGCCTCCGGAGCCAGAGCTCAACGCGCACGTCAGTCGGGGTGCACGCGGGCGAGCACCAGGCTCGGCGTCCGGATGACGATCTCCAGGATGCCATGCGCGTGGCGCGAGACTTCGATCTCGCGGCGTGGGCGGAATGCGAGGTACGCGAGGCCGTCGCTCGCGCGATTCCGCTCTAGCGTGGCCGCCAGCGTGTCCGCCGTCACGAGGTCGCGCGCGAGGTAGTAGTCGAGCGAAGGTGCGGCCGGCTCGAGCAGCACGAGCCGGGCGTCGCGGGGCGACGCCATCTCCATGGCGCCGGCCACGTCGCGCACGTTGACCCAGCTCTCCATCGACGGCAGCAGGCGCAGCGTCACCGCCGGCGTGCCGAGCGCCACCGGCAGCGCGATCAGCAGTGCCGCCACCCGCCGGGCGCCGACGAAGTTCGCGAGGAACGGCGCCCACGAGGTGACGAACACCACCGTGGCGACGAGCCGCAGCTCGGCGGCATTGGCCGGGATGCGCGGCGCCACGAGCGCGAGCAGCACCGCGGACACCGTGCCGAGCACCGCGAGCATGGCGATCGCGCGCCCGATCGGCGCTGCCACCCGCGTGGGGTCTTCGAGGAGATGATCGAGCATCCGCCCGCAGAGGAGCGCCGCCGCCGGCAGCGCGGGCAGCACCGCGGTGAGCGGTGGCGAGCGATAGCACGCGACCGGGACCAGCGCCGCGATCAGGCAGGCCACGAAGAAGTGGGCGGCGTTCTCCTCGCGGCCCTCGCGTGACACCGGATCGCCGGCGCGCGGGTCGAAGGCGTCCGGACGGCGCTGAACCGGGAGCACGTCGGGCCGCCGGATCTGGCGCCACCACGTGGCGGCGTGGGCGAGCGAAGCGGGGAGCAGCGCGCTCCACGGGAAGAACCCCACCATGAGGAAGCTCGCGGTGCGGAAGGGCCCGCCGTACCACGGTCCCGCCGGCTCGAGCGCGTACGGGAAGAACGGCGCCTGGCTGAGGAACGCGGCGCCGAAGCGCTCCGACATCGCCGCGTACCACGGCAGCGCCATCGCGATCGCGAGCACGAGCCCCATCGCGAAGCCGCCGAGCCGGCCGCGCACCGGGAGTCGCGCGAGCGCCGTGAACAGGGCGCCCGCCGCCACCGGCCACAGCGCCGGCAGCGGGCCCGCGGCCGCCAGCGTGGTTCCAATCGCGGCGGCGGCGACCAGCAGGAACGACGCGCGCCCGCTGCCCGGGCGCACTAGCAGCGTGTCCGCGATCGCCCCCGCCGCCAGCCAGCCGAGCAGCGTGGCCAGCACCTGGGTGCCATCGGCGCGCGCCGCGAGCGGAGTGCCGAGACACGTCGCCAGCACGCCCGCCGACATCCAGCCCGCGCGCGGCCCGAAATGCCGCGCGCCCAGCGACCCGGCGACGATGATCAGGAGCAGCATCAGCCAGGCGCGCAGCTCGCGTGAATCCTTCTCCGTGGTGCCGAGCACGACGCGCGACAGCACCTCCGGCACGTAGCCGGCGATCGGCTTGTCGAAGAGCGCCTCGGAGCCGACGCGCGCCGTCAGGATCTCGCGGTCGGCGAGCAGCTCGCGGGCGACCAGCGCATCGCGCGCCTCGCGCACGTCGATGAAGCCGATGCGGTCGAGCCCCGGCAGCAGGACCAGGGCGGTGACGACGACGACCGCGATCGGGAGGGCCCGCATGGAACCGCCGGGGCCCTGGCTAGTCGCGGCGCCCGGCGCCGCGTTCCGTCACTCGCCCTCCCGGCCGAGCCACGCATCGAGCGAGAAGCGGCCCGGGCCCGTGAAGAGCAACGCGAGGAAGATGAGCCCGTAGAGGACCGCCAGCTCCTTGTGACCGAACGGATCGTGGAGATGCTGGATGAACACGGCGACCGTGAAGAAGATCACGATCGGGGCCGCGAAGATGCGGGTGAGGAGTCCGAGCGCGACGAGCGCGGTGCAGAACACCTCGGCGAACACGACCAGCACCAGGCTCGCCGTGGCGCCGATGCCGATCGGGTTGGCGAACTGGTCGGCCATTTCGTTGAAGTGGGTGATCTTGGGCCAGCCGTGAGCGAGGAACAGGGTGGCCGAGGCGCCGACCCTCAGGATCAGCAGCCCTGAATTCCGTAACAGTCCGCCGCTGCGAGCCATGCCCCTCCCTTGTGCACCGAAGAATGTGTCTCCGGCTTTTTGGACCCGATTTCGAGCATGGCTCCCAAGAGTGACAACGACTTAGGACGCCCCGCAAGGCCTGGATCAGGCCCGACACATTCTTCGACGCACAAGGAACGGGTCAAGCGGGGGGCGGATCGGGCCGAAAACCCCGGCGACACTCGCACCACCTTTCCGAATGCGGCGCCGGTCCAGGGATGGACACGGACGCCGAACCCATCGCCCAGGACGGGCGTCGGGCCATGCAGGCGACCGGAAAACGCGCCGCAGCCGGAAGGGTGGATCGCCGAGGTCCGCACACCGTCGTCATGGGGGCGAGCCGTATGCCGGGGTCCGATCCACATCCCGATCCCACGACCCGGCCGTCCGCTCCGCCGCAGGCGCACGCGGCGGCCGCGGGTTCTCCCGTGCCCGTGACGCCCGCGGCCCGCGCTCCCCGCACGCCCGAGACCGAAGAGGAGCAGGCCGTGCGCTCGGCGCGCGCCTGCGTCCACCAGCTCGCGCGGACGCTCAAGATCTGCCGGCTCTACGAGTCCAGCAGCAGCCCCACGGTGGCGCGCTTCATCGAGGACCTCGCGACCATGCTGGAGGCGTACCTCGAGATGCGCGGCCGGCTCGAGCTGCGCTTCACCGCGAATGACGTGTTCTTCCAGGACATCTCGATCTACCCGGCGAAATCGCGCGAGGACAATCTCGCGCTGCCGTTCTACCAGGACGGCATCCGCCGCCTCGCCCTCGAGCCGGGGCTGCTGCGCCGCGAGCTGCAGACGCTGCTCGACGCGATCCTGCGCGTGACCTCGACCACCGCCGGCGACGACGACCTGGTCACGCTGCTCTGGGAGGCCCACCTCGAGCACGTCGTGCTGCAGTACGTGCCGGCCGAAGGCGACCTCGGCGCGGGGCTCGAAAGCGAGGAGCCCGCCGCTCCAGTCGAGTGGCCGGAGCCGCGCCTCGAGAGTGGCGAGAACGACTCGGTCTCCCAGACGTCGATCGAAGAGGAGGCCGGGGCCGGCGAACAGGAACGTTCGGACGACTGGGCGCTCGACGATCTCACCGCGGAAGTCGAAGCCGGCTATGCCGAGCTCGACCAGCTCTCGGTGCAGGAGGTTCCGCGCTTCCTCCGCGACTACGAGGCCGAGCACGAAGTGCCGCTCACGACGACGGCGATCGCCATGGTCCAGACCTACCTGTCCGTGACGGATTTCGCGGAGCATGCGGAGTTCGGCCACTTCGTTCCGCGCGTCCTGAGCGAGGCGCTCGACAACGGGCGGTGGGTCGAAGCCGGCGAGGCGCTCGGGATCCTCGGTCAGGTCGGTCCCGAGGGCTGGTCGCGGCAGCAGTTCCTGCTCGAGATCGTTCAGCCGCCCTCGGTCTCGAGCATGGTCGTCATGCTGGACCAGCAGGACGACAACGGTATCGCGGAGTTCGTGAATTTCGCGGCGGCGCTCGACAACTCCGGCTTCGATCTGGTGCTCGGCGTGCTGGCCGAGATCCAGACGCGGCGCCACCGGAAGCTCCTGTGCAAGGTCGTCGAGGATTGGGCGGCCGAAGAGCCGCAGCGGCTCGGGGCGTGGATCGCCGATCCGCGCTGGCACGTGGTGCGCAACATCGCGTACATCCTGGGTCAGATCGGAACCCAGGGCACGGTGCCGCTGCTCGCGACGCTCACCGAGCACCCCGAGCCGCGCGTCCAGCTCGAAGCGGTGAACGCGCTCGGCAATGTGGACGCGTGGCACACGCGCAGCATCTTCAGGCGCCTGCTCGAGCACCGCGACCCCAAGGTGTTCGTGGCCGCCGTCACCCAGCTCGCCCAGGCCCGCGACCCGGAGCTGGGGCGCATGTTCGTCCAGTTCATCACCCACCCGGATTTCTCGAAGCGCTCGGATACGGAGCGCCGCGCGGTTTACCGCGCGGTCGCCCAGACCGGCGGGCCCGAGGTGGTTCGCGACCTCGAGGCCGAAATCCATCGCGGCGGGTGGCTGGTGCGCAACGCCGAGGAGCATCGGCAGGAAGTGGCGCGCTGCCTGGCCGCGATCGGGGGACACGAGGCCCGGGCTGCGCTCGAGCGCGCCCTCCAGTCGCGGCGCACACCGGTGCGGCGCGCTGCCGAGATCGCCCTCGCCGGCTTCGACTCCGCGCGTGGAAGGGAGGCCGCATGACGATTCCCGACGACTTCATGCCCGCGCCGTCGCGGGCCGCCGACGGCGGCAACGGCGACACGCGGGAGCTGCTCGGGATGCCGCTCGTGATCCGCCTCAACACGGTGCTGCGGGTCGCGCGCACGCACGAGGCCTCGAACCAGGCATTCCAGCGCCAGCTCGCCGGCCTGCTGGAGCTGCTGAGCCAGCTCTTCGAGCACGAGACCGACGTGGTGCTCGCCTCGCACTCGGACTACCTGTTCCTGAACGGCATGCGGATCCGCGCCCAGCCGCAGGTGATGTCGATCTATCACAGCCTGCTCGCCGAGCTCGAGCGCCGCCAGATCGGCGGGCTGCGCTTTCAGGTCGGCCTGTCCCCAGAAGAGCTGCAGTCGTTCATCCAGATGCTGGTGGCGGCCGAGGACCCCGAGGCCGCGGGAATGATGCAGGACGCGGCGGAGGCGGCGAACGTCGTGCACGCGACGGCACTCCCGCTGCAGGAGATCGAAAAGGAGGAGGACGACCTCACGAGCGGCCAGGATCCGACCTCCGAGCGCCGCCGCGCCCGCCGGATGTTCTGGCGTGCGGTGCTGGGTACGAAGAAGATCGTGCTCCGGGCGCGGCAGACCGGCCGGCCCGACCTGCGCCACGCGAAGCGCCTCGTTCAGCCCGTGGTCGACAGCATCCTCAAGCACGAGTACTCGGTGGTCGGCATGACCGCGCTCAAGGATCACGACGAGTACACGTACGCCCATTGCGTGAACGTCAGCGTCCTGTCGATCGGGATGGGCAACGTGCTCGGCCTGCCGCGCCAGGCACTGGCCGACCTCGGGGTCGCCGCGCTGCTCCACGACATCGGGAAGATGGACGTGCCGGCCGAGGTGCTGAGGAAGCCCACCAAGCTCCAGCCCCACGAGTGGCAGCTGATGCGGCAGCACCCGATCGCCGGCGTGCGCATGCTCGCGCGGATGCCGGGGCTCTCCACGACAATCCTCGATTCGATGCGGGTCTGTCTCGAGCACCACATGAACTTCGACCGCACCGGGTACCCCGAGGTGCCGGGTGAATGGGGCCAGGCGACGCTCTCCCGGATCGTCGCCGCTGCCGACTGCTTCGACGCGATGACGGCGCACCGCAGCTACCACCGGCCCTGGACTCCGTTCGAGGCGCTCCAGTACTTCATGGGCCCCAACCGCGTCATGTTCGATCCGGCGGTGCTGTGGGCGCTGGTGCGGACGGTCGGTCTCTATCCTCCGGGAACGATGATGCTGACCTCGTCCGGTCACGTGGTGCTGGTGCTCCAGCCGAACCCTGACGACCTCCGCCGCCCGAACTGTCGCGTGCTGGTGCACCCGGACGGAACACTGGTGCGGGAAGAGACCCCCGAGTTCTGGAGCCCGCTGCCGGAGAACGAGAAGGTGGCGCGGGTGCTTCCCCCGGAACATCAGATCTCGGGCGCGTCGCGCTTCTTGGCCGCCTGACGGAAAAGCGTGCGGGCGGCGCTTGCGCGCCGCCCGTCGCATCGGTAGAGCCCTCCTGCGCAGACCTGGACGCTCCCCATTTCACCAGCCGCGCCCGTTGGGCTCACCTTTTCCTGCCGGGATCAGCTCCCGGCGTCAGTCACAGCAGTCGTCGTCGTGCCAGTGGCCGCGATGCCACGTGTAGGTGTCGACACAGCGTCCCGAGCCGTACTCGATGACCTGGATCACTCGCGGATGCCGGCTGTGCACGAAGTGCGCGCGGCAGGCATCCATCGAGGTGTAGCGCGACCCGCAGTAGGGGTCGTAGTAGATGTAGTGGGGCGCATCGTTCGCATACGCCGCGCTCGTCAGGACGGTGCCGAGCACGATGCCGCCGACGAATCCTGCGAACGCCGAGCTGTTGCACGACTCGTGCACCACGACCGTCCGCGGCTGATAGGCCACGACCTTCGCATGCCGCCGATACTTCGGCTGGTGGTGCTTCCACCCGCCGGCATCGGCCGGCGTGACGCTCGCGGCGAGGATCAGCACCGCCAGAAGAGCGGCGATGCCGCGCGACGTCTGGGTGAATCCACGCTCGTTGCGAGTCTCCACGACACACCTCCCAAGTCGAACCGTGTCCAGGGCGGACAGCGATGGAATGAGCAGGTGCGATGCCAGCGCAACACGGCGTGGAGTGGCGCGGCGCGACAACAGGTTGCAGGCCCGCGTCCCGGAATTGTCACGGGAGCGGGCCTGCAGGTGTGGCGTGGCAGCGACGCGACTGCGGCGTGCGGGCCGCGCCGCCCCAGATTCAGTGACTCGTAACGGTGTGTGTGTTGCCGCTCGTGTTGTTCCAGGTCACCTTGCCGTTGGTCTTGACGGTCACCGCCCCCGGCTGGAAGCCGGTGCTCGTGCTGTTCGCGATGATCACGATCACGGCGCTGTCCGTCGCGGCGTCGCTGACCGTGACGCTCCCGGTCATGGCGGAGTGGATCGTGCAGTGATAGCCGAAGTTCCCAGGAGAGTCGAAGGTGTGGACGAAGCTCTGGCCACTGGGGATGTTTCCGGAATTGAGTTCTTTCGCCGGGCCTGCCGGGTTGTTGGAGCTGTCATCGGAGCAGGCGGCGAGCGCGAGGGTGGTGATCGCGGCCGCGATCAGCAGGACAGGGGATTTCATCGACGAACTCCTCCGCGAGCGAAGCACGATGGGGCCGGGTGAATCCCGGTCCGCGTCCGGTTCAAGCGGGGGCCGTTTCCCCAGCCAGGCAGGCCAGGTCGCACGTCGAGCACTCCGCCACCGGCACGCAGGACCGATGGTACGCCTGGAGCCGCTGCTGGAAGAAAGCCCGAAATTCGGAGTCGTCGCGGAGCAGCTTCACAATGTCCAGAAGACGTTCTGCAGTTGTTTCGCTCAGGCTGTGCTCGAGCAGGCAGGCCTCCTCGAGCGCCTGGTCCCGGGGCACGCCGAGCACGTCCGCGAGGAAGGTGCCGGCCACCACGAACCGGTGGTGCGCCTTGCGGGCCACTGCCTCGCCCTCGGTGGTGAGGACCAGGAAGCGGTGCACGTCGTGTCCGATGAGATTCCGGGCAACCAGCGGACGGATCCCCACCGAGAGGGAGGCGGGGGCGATGTTCAGCTCCCGCGCGACATCGGTCACCCGTGCGTAACCCTGCCGGACGCGAACCTGCCAGATGGCCCGGAGATAGTGTTCATGGCTGGCCGTCAGGGAGCGGTTCCGAGTCTGCTTGCCCGTCAGCATGCACTGCCTCGCATAGTGTTAAGCGCCTTTCGTGCCGTCGGTTGAGGAGAGACCTAACCGGCGTTAGGCGAGCATAAGTAATGGAGACGTGCAGGATGCGTCAAGACTGGGGCGCAAGAAATGCGCTCGGAAAAAAAAACGCAACCCTCCGGGGGGGAGGGCATCTAGACGGCTGTGTTGGGGGACAAGTTCGGAGGCTCTCAGGTGCGGCCCCTGATCCTTTAGAGCGAATCCCCCATAAAATTTAGAGCCCCGCCCTTCCAGCGAAGAGCGGGGCTCAGTGTTTATACGGAGAAACCTCAGGTCGTCGTCGCAGCCTTCGGGCGGTACTCGGGTGCGTTGTTTTCGAAGTCCCACACCACCGGCGGCTCCGCCCCGAGCGCCCGGACGAACGCATAGAGCTGCCCGCGGTGATGCAGGAACTCGTCGTGGATGGTCCCGAACACGACGGAGCCCGGGAAGTTCACCCCCCACGGCGTCTTCACGATGGCGTCGAGCTTCTCCTGGGTCATCGCGTCGGCGGCCATGGTCGCCGCGTCGAAGCACTCCCGGCAGTAGCGGAGCAGGTCGTCCTTCGTCCTGATCGTGTCGCAGATCGCCTTCTCGTCGATCTGCCGGATCTCGCCGCGCAAGGCCCCTTCCGCGCACTCACGCCAGATCATCGCGTACATGTGGACGGCCAGCTGCTTCACCGTGCGCATCTTGGGGATGGGGTTGCTGTCGATCTTGTCCGCCGGCACGGCTTCGATCGCCCGGATCGCGATGCCGTTGCCCTGCCTGAAGTGGTCCCACAACCTGGTCAGCGTCTGCGGATTCACTGCAACCTCCTCGGGGAATGGGTGGCGCCCGGAGCGCCGAAGATCTGGGGGTACCGGCAGGATCTCGAAGGAGCCGGCGCGGGTCAACGCGCGCGCGGCCGGGCGCGGCGGGGCTTCCGCGCGGTGCCGGAACGGCCCTTGGCACCCGGTGCTTCCGACCCGGCGGCGCGGATCAGGGCGAGCGGGATCTTCATCTCCATCGCGAGCAACGCGTGAGAGAGCGTCTTGCCCTGGGCGTCGAGCCGGAGCGAGACCGTGCCGCCACCGCCCAGCGATTCGTGGAGCAGGAAGTTGAGCGCCCACAGGTTCGGCACCTCGTGGCGCTCGACCCGTCCGCGGCAGATGCCGTGGAACCGCCGCTTCACGAGTGCTGCGGTGATCGTGCGGCGGAGCCACGGGTAGATCTCCGGCGCGCGCGCGATCACGCCGATGTTGCAGGTGTCGCCCTTGTCGCCGCTCCGCGCGTGCGCGACCGCGTGCAGCGGTGCTAAGACGGTCTTCGCGGAACCCTTCGCCACCGGGAATGTCATCCGCGGCAGCGGCGGCGCGGCACCGAGGCGCGCCGTCGGCGTCGGCCACTCGAGGCCGTGCTCGCCGTCCCGCGTCACGAGCCGCGCCTTGGCGCGATCGCGCGGCATCAACGCCGGCCAGTAGGCGACGACCTCCTGCGCTGGCGGGCGGCCGCCGGTGACGGCCACGCCGGGCGGACCGGGGAGGATTACCGCCGGCACGAGCCGCGCGAAGCGCTCGATCTTCTTCGGATCGCGATCGCGCACCGAGAGCCGCAGCAGCACCTCGGGCGGATCGACCGGCGGGGCGAGCGGCCCCCAGCAGGACGAATGACCGACCAGCTCCACGTGGCGGGCGTCGAACTCGACGCCGAGCCGCTTCCAGAAGAGGTCGGCGAAGCAGCGCGCCTTCTCAGCCGCCTCGGGCGCCGAGATGATGAGCGTGCCCGTCGCCTTCCAGCCATCGAAGTAGGAGGCGCTCACCTTGAGCTGCTCGGGCGCCGGCCGGCCCTGGATGCCCCAGACGCGGACGCGGTTCCGCCCGGCCTGCTCGAGCTTGATGGTCGCGAAATCGGCGATCACGTCGGGGGTGATGTAGGCGCGCGGGTCGCCCATCTCGTAGACGAGCTGCTCCTTCACCGTGCCCACCGTCACCGCGCCGCCGGTCGCACCGTGCTTGGTCACGACGAACGAGCCGTCGGGGAACACCTCGATCACCGGATAGCCGATCTCGGCCATGCGGGGGATCGTGCGCCAGTCGGTGTAGTTGCCACCCGTGCTCTGCGCGCCGCACTCGATGATGTGTCCGGCGACGATGCCGGCGGCGAGCCGGTTCCAGTCGTCCGCCGCCCAGCCGAAGGAGTGGATCATCGGGGCGAGCGTGATGCCGGTGTCGGTGCAGCGCCCCGTCACCACGATCTGGGCGCCCGATCGCAGCGCTTCCACCACCGGCCAGGCGCCGAAGTACGCGTTCGCGGACGACACGCGGTCGCGGATCGCCTGGAACGATGCGCCGTCCTCCATGTTGTCGAGCGCCACGCCCGCGGCGTTGAGCTCGCCGAGCCGGTCGAGCAGGTCGTCGCCCACCACCGCCGCGACCTCGAGCCCGCGGCCGTGGAGCTGGATCGTCTCGAGCAGCTTCCCGCGGCAGGCGAGGGGATTCACGCCGCCCGCGTTGGTGACGACCTTGATGTTGCGATCGGCGATGAGCGGGAGCGCTTCTTCGACCTGGCCGATGAAGTCGCGGGCGTACCCGGTCTTGGGATCGCGGGCCCGCTGCTTCTGCATGATCGACATCGTGATCTCGGCGAGGAAATCGAGCGTCACGTAGTCGACGGGGCCGAGCTCCATCTGGCGCTTGAACTGCGAAAGATCGTCGCCCCAGTAGCCGCCGGCATTGGCGATGCGTATCGCATTCGGCATGGCGCGGCAGGTTAGCACAGCGCTCGCGCACGCACGTGTGTGCGTAACCGGCAGGGTGCTGCGTTCGACGCCGCATGAGTTCCCGGTCTGCTAGCCTGCGCGGCATGAGCGCGGTGGTGCCGCCCGTCGCACGCCCCCGGTCGATCCACCCGGCGCCGTTCCTTGCGGCTGCCGTGGCCTTCGCCGTCTATGCCATCACCGCGGCGCGCGGGATCACGTGGTGGGACGGCGGCAGCTACCCGCTGGCCGCCGTCACGCTGGGAATCCCCGGAGCACCGGGCTCGCTGCTGCTGACGATCCTGGGATGGATCGTGGCCGGGATCCCGATCGTCGAGCCCGTGGTGTTCCGCCTCAATCTCTTCGCGGGGCTGTTGGCGGCGACGCTGGTGGGACTCGTGACGGGACTCGGCGCGCGGCTGGCGACGCCGGAGGGTCGGGAGCCCGGTCTGCTCGAGAACGTGGCCGGCGCGGTCGCGGGGCTCACCCTCGGCCTCGGGGTCACCCTCTGGACCTACGCGACGCAGTTCACGCCGTATGTACTCACCGCACTGTGGACCGCGCTCCTGCTCGTCACCGCGCTCCGCTGGTGGCGGCGATCGGACCCCGCGAAGGGCCGCGTGCTGCTGTTCCTGCTCTTCCTGCTGCTCGGGCTCGACTTCAGCATTCATCGCACCAACCTGCTCCTGCTCCCCGCGCTGATCCTGTGGGTCGTGTTGCGGACGCCGTCGAGCGGCTCGTGGGTGCGCGACGCCCTCGCGGTGGGTGGAGGGTTCCTCGCCGGGCTGACGTTCCATCTCCTGCTCATTCCCATGGCGGCGCTGAAGCCGTGGTACATGGTCGAGGACACGAGGACGCTGCAGGCCTGGTGGGACTACGTCACGGTCGGCCGGTCGGGGGGAGGATTCCTGATCGACCTGTTCCCGCGCCGCGCCGACTTCTTCTCGGTCCAGCTCGCCGACGTCCTGCGGTTCCTGAAGCGGAACCTGGCGCCGGCGTGGTACCTGCCGGCGGTGCTCGCGGGGATCGGCTGGGTGTCGATCCTCCGGCATCATCCCCGGCGCGCTCTCGGGCTGATGGCTTACTTCCTCTGCGCGGGATTGGGAGCGGTTCTCTACTTCAATGTTCCGCCGTCCTACTTCCGCTCCATGGATCGCCACTACCTGCCGTCCCTGGTGGTGGTCGCCCCATGGATCGCGGTTGGCGCAGCCGTTCTGCTGAGGGCGATCGCGCGCGCGCCCGCCGGCCGTGTCCTGGCGGCAGGCGCCGCGTCCGCACTGTTCGCGATTCCGTTCCTGGCATGGCGAACGAACTTCGAAGCCTGCGACCTGTCGCGGTGGAGGTTCGCCGAGTGCTACGCCCGCGATCTCCTGGAGCCGCTCCCGGAACGGGCCATTCTGTTCACGAACGGTGACAACGATTCGTTCCCGCTGTGGTGCGTGCAGCACATCATGGGCATCCGTCGCGACGTGCTGGTCGTCAACCTGTCGCTCGCGAACACCGGCCTGTGCCTGGAGCAGCTTCGCGACCGCGATCCGTCGCTGGCGCGACTGCTGGAAACGGAACCCATGCAGCCCGTCCTCGAGGCCCGCAGCGAGGGAATGACCGTGAGCACGGCGGTGGACCGGGGCGCGGAGCTGGGCCTTCCGCACGGTCACGCCGCACCGGACTCGGTGAGGTTCACGGTGAAGGCGCCGATCTACGGCGAGGACCGCGTGGTGCTCGATCTCCTGCGGATCACGCGCTGGGGCCGCCCGCTGTTCCTCGCGACCACCGTCACGCGGGATCATGTGCCGTGGCTGTGGCCCTACACGCGGCTCGACGGCCTCGCGTTTCGCGTCATCCCCACCGACGATCCGAGCGTCTGGGACGTGGACCACTTCCGGACGCAGCTCCGGGAGCGGGTCCGCTTCGCCGGTCTGGCCCGCGAGACTCGGCGCCCGGACGATGTCACGAGCGGTCTGTGGCGCAACTACGTGGCCGCGTACATCCAGCTCGCGATGGCGCAGATCCAGCGGCGCGATGGAGCGGGAGCACTGGAGACGCTGCGGGTGCTGGAGGAGGTCGTGGATCCGCTTCACCTCGGCCTGAGTGCCGCGGAATGGGAGCCGATCCGGAACAGCATCCAATCCGGCGCGAAATCGGTTGCCCCGCGGTGACGCCGCCGCGGAACACGTGCGACCCCCCGTGGGGTAGCCTGCGCGCATGAAGAGCGCTGCGCCGCGACGGAGCTGTCGCTGGTTGCGCGCGGAGGATCGTCGACGA
>DAIUEO010000011.1:26160-38226 GCA_036845125.1 Candidatus Eiseniibacteriota bacterium
CGCCACCGGCAGGGACAAACCATACCACACGCTGACTGGGAATCCCCAGAGCGCTTGAACCGTTAGCAGACAGGCACTGTAGAATCCTCCGAAAGCAACGGCGCCCGTCACCATCGCTGCCGTCGAAATCTGTGCCTTGTGCTTCCGCGGCGCCGCGAACCCCGCCGGCCCGTCGATCGGCTGCCGCTCGCCTTCGCCCTCGTCGCGATGCTGGTCCGCCTGCCGCAGCTCGGATGGGGACTGCCGCTCGTCGAGGAGGAGGCGCTCCCGATGAAGAAGGCGCTCGAGATGTGCGGCTGGGTGAGCGGCCGGGTGACCCTCGATCCCAACACCGCCGGGTGGCCGTCGCTCTCCTTCTACGTGCACATGGTGCTGCAGGGGCTGCAGTACTGGTTCGGGCGCATCACCGGCATCTATCCGTCGCCGCCCGACTTCTTCGCCGCCTACCTGCTCGATCCCGGACCCGTGGTGCTGATCGCGCGACTCCTGAGCGTGGCGCTCGCGGGCGCGATCGTGGGGCTGGGCGCGAACCTGGCGGGGCGTCTCGCGGGGCGTGCCGGCACGTGGATCGTGGGCAGCCTGCTGGTCGCGAGCCCGCTGCTGCTCGACTACGGGCAGCGCGTCACCCCCGACATCCTCGCCGCGTTCTTCTCAGGCCTGGCGCTGGTCGCGATCCTCGACGTGCACGAGCGTCCCGCGCTCGCACCCTATGTATACGCCGGCCTGTGGATCGGGCTCGGCGCCTCCTGCAAGTACACGCCCGCGCTGCTGCTGCCCGCGCTCTACGCCGCGCACCTCCTCCGCGAAGCCCAGCTGGGGAGGCCGTCCCCGCTCGCCGCGCTGACCGACCGCCGCATGCTGATCGCCATCGCGGTCGCCGCCGGCGCGTTCGCGATCACGAGTCCCTACCTGCTGCTCGATCCGGGAATGCTCGGGCGCGGTGTCACAGCCCAATCGCAGCACCTGACCGGGGGGCACTTCGGGCAGGTCCCGGGCGGGATCCCGTTCGTCGGCTACCTGGCGAGTGTGCTCGCGCCCGGCATCGGATGGCCGGCCCTCCTGCTGTCGCTCGCCGGACTCATTGCCGCCGTGGTGCGCTTCCGCGGGATCTGGTGGGTGATCGCGCTCGCCTTCGGTGCGGGCTACGTCGTGCTCGCGCCGCTTCCGACCCAGTTCGACCGCTACATGCTGCCGCTCCTGCTGCCGCTCGTGCTGGGTCTCGCCGGTCTCGTGGTCACGCTGCGCGCGATGACGCGCACGCTGCCGCGCGCGGTGCTGACCGGCATCGGGATCGCGGTGGTGGCCCCCGCGATCCTGGGATCGATCGCGATCCACCGCGAGCGCGCCCGTCCCAGCACCGTGGTGCTCGCGAACCGCTGGTTCCAGTCGCTGCCGGCGGCGGACCGGCCCTACATCGTGGCCGAGCCGCTGAGCATCGATCTCCCCACCACACGGCTCTCGCAGAGCCTGCCGCTGATCCGGCTCGTATCGGTGCCGCGCCGCGAGGCGCTGCTCAGCCGCCGCTCCTTCGACCTCGAGTACCTCCCGATGTTCACGGTGAAGCCGGAGCGGAGTGCGCTCTTCTACGATCTCCGTCACTTCTCGGGGTTCGACTACGCCGTGGTCTCCGAGGGCGTGCGCGGTCGCTACCGTGCGGAGCCGGGGCGCTTCCCGAAGCAGGTCGCGTTCTACGAGGATCTCGCACGCTTCGGGGAACCGGTGTTTGCCGTGGGCGGGCGGGACGGCGCGCGCGGTCCGGCCATCGAGATCTTCCGATTGAGCGCCGACGGCATGACGCGGCTCTTCGTCGAGCGCGGGCCGATCGCCCCCGGGTTCCATCGCGGGCAGCTCGCGGATCTCGACACCACGGCGTTCGTCGAGTTCGTCGAGGGCGTGGGGCGCGCCGCATACGCCCGCGAACTATGGCGCGAGGTCGAGCTGTACTACGCAACGCTCCTCGAGGTCGCGCGCCCCGGGCCAGGCGCGAGCGCCCAGCTGCTCGGCGTGCTGGCGCGCGCCGCGCGCGAGCAGGGCCGGCCCATCGAGGCGGAAGATCTCGAAGCGCGCGCCCGCGCGATGGCCGAAGCCGCCGCAGTGGGCGCGCGCTAATTCATTGACTCCCAATTTCTGGCGAGTATCTGCCGCCACCGTGGAGCGCAGGTCCCAGGCGCCGCCCGGCCGCAAGTCTTCGATCTGTTTCTGAGTACCGGGCCTCGCCTCACCCGGCCGGATATCAGTGTGGAGTTCGCATGACGCGCTCCTCAGGAAGCTGGTGGTCGAGGTTGGTCATGACGTGCGCCAAGCGCACTCGTTTCGACCATCGCGCTGGCGGACGGTGCTCAACCGGACTCCACCACCACCTGACTCGCAGACAGTTCAGTGTATCGATCCCGAGCCGGGGCTTGTTTCCGAACGCTTCCCGCCCGAGTTTCCGGCACGGGACCGTTCTTTCGGGAGAGCTCCCACCAAACTCAGCCCAAATACAACCTGCCGCACGATCCCTAACTGCGTCAACCCACTCGCCTTGGGCGCCGGGCAGGCGTTCATCTGGCTGGATGGGCGCCGGCACCGGAAGCTGTGGGTGCGGGGGATTCGATCTGGGGAAACCGGCCCGAGCCGGATGGGGGTGAGCGCTACCGTGAGAGGGAGTGGCCCTGACCTCCCGGCAGTAATCCTATTGAACGAGCACTTCCAGAGACCTATTCTTGTAGTACAAGCGCGTCTTTGGAGCGTTAGGTCCTCAATCGTGGCCCGTGGCCGCAAGCTGTCGCCGTCCATGTGATGGTTCGGACATCGCCCAATCATTTGGTGCGTCTCGAGGAGAAGAACGCTGCATGACCCACGCACGCACTGCGGTGGTGCTGGCTGCGGCGCTGATCTTCGTTGCGCCCGCGCACGCCGGCAACAATTTCGGTGGAACTGCGGTCCTGAGTTGGAGCCGCGTCGCCGTCGTCAGCGATCTCACGGCGCCCGCCTCCTATCCCTCGCCCTTGTACCTCCTCCTTGTGGGAGTTCCGGATGTTCGATCGCTTGGCGTCGAGCTGAAGTGGTCGCCGAATGACCTCGTCGGGCCCTGCTACTACGTGATGTCGGCGGACTCCACAGTCCTGCCGTGTGGAAGGGTGTCGTTTCCCTTGGAGCTGCCGGGTGTCCTTGACGAGGATTCCACCTACACATGGGCCATTACCTTCGACGGGGCCTCGCGCAGTTGCGTTACCTACCTAGTCGGCGGGAACCACTGCGACGGCAAACCAGCGAGCTTCTGCCTCATCTCTGTGAAGACCCTCGACTCCAACGGCGAGCTCGACGAGCTCGCCGTCCTAGGTAATGCGACGGTTCTTGGTGGTACGGAGGAAGGCTGCCCGATTGTGGCCCAGGACATCTACCCCCACGTCGCGGTAGCCGGCGGCGAGAATGTCTTTACGATCCATGGTCGAGACCTCGCACAGGACACTCAGGTCGCCCTGGTTGACGACGGCACTGAGGCACCGGCGTCCACGGTGACCGTCTCTGGTGATACGACCGCGATAGCGACCGTGACAATCCCGAGCGGTTTCAGCGGCGCGCTTGACGTGGTGGTCAGCACCGCACAGAGCTCGGACACGCTCCGAAGCCTCGTGGTCGTGGCGGACTCCGCGAGCGGTCTTACACCGGTCTGGAGGCTCAACATCAGTGATGTCGGTGGCATGCCGCGCGCCAGCGTGATCGCAAACGAGTTCGTCAACCCTGCGTATCCCGTCCAGTTCCCTCTTGGAGCCTTGCCGATTCGTCGGCGGGTCGAGACCGCCGTTGTTTCGGGGGATCGCTCGGTCCCCTTCTATTCGATGGAGATTGCGCCTCTAGATCTCGATCCAAACGGTCGCCCAGCGGCGGGCGGCCTAAACCCGCTCTCAAGCTCCGTCGTTAGCGTCAATTCCCAAACCGGCGATCTCGCTGTCATTCGAGCACCCGCCTTAGGACAGCAGCTTCGCTCAATTCCTCCACAGCTCATTTCCCGAGTCGTTCCGGCCACTCCGCAGCTTGCTCCGTCCGAGGAATTCCTGGGATGGGAACGATCGCCTGATCGGAGCTGGCTGGTCGCACGCACAGGGACTACAACGCAGTTCTTCACTGCATCGAGATCCGATCCCATGCTTCGTGTGCCGGGTCGCTCCTACGAGGGGACCTACTCACGGGACGGGCGGCACTACGCCATGGTTGTTGATGACGGCACCGCCAAGCGCTGGATCGTGATTGCCGCGGACGGTGGAATTCTTCGCGAAGGGCTACCGAGCAGCGACGCCTTGAGTCAGTTGAGCCTTTCACCCTTTGGGGATGTCCTCACGTTCACGCGCGAGCAAAGTGCGCGCGTGCCGTCGACCACCGTCACGGTTGACCTTCGCACAGGCCAAGAGCGAGTCCTCTCAGCACTACCGGGAGGAACACGGTACTACTCAGGAGACGGGCGAACCATGATGGTGCTTAGGGCATATCCAGGGAGCCTTCGGCTCTTCGACGTGTCACACCCGTTGAACCCGGTCGAGGCGGCACCGCCCTTTGAGCCTCCGGACACCCACTTCCTGACCGGCGCTGTCTGCGACGACGGAAGCCTCGTTGCTGTTCAGGTGCTCGAGACGGACGCCAATCCGTCCCGGACCCTCATGCGCGTGCTGGCGCTAGGGAGAGACCTGCAGCAAAGGGCAGTTGTTGCCACCAGGACGCAAACCTCAGGTCTCCAGTTCGAAGGAAAGTTCCTCCTCGTTGGAACTCAGCGCCACCCAATCCCTGTGTACTTCACCTTTAATCCGACCGTTGAGATCAGCCTATATGATCTCAACGGAATGTGAGGAGCCGCCCCATGCGACGGTCAGCGTTCGTCTTGCTGGCCGTGCTTATCCCTTGTGTGGCCACCGCCCAGGAGCAATTCCCCGGCGAGCCCTTGCCCTACACGATCGGCCCCTTCGTCTTCAATCAGTTCATGCAACTCGACAACATCTCGTCCCAACACCTTCACACTGGGATCGATATCGAGACGACCTACCCTGGATCTGAGCAGAGTGTCGGAGCCCCCATCCGATATGGTTCGGACTGCCAGGTCTTCCAGATCGGGCCGGATTGGGTTCGTCTCCTCGCACGGGATCGGCAGAATGGGAACCTAGCGGTCTTCGAGGCGCTTCACATCGTTCCTGAACCGACCCTCACGGTTGGTTCCTGGATCGTCCGAAACGCTCAAATCGGTTCAGTTGATCAAGCGCAGCCCACCCCGCACCTGCACGCGGCGCTGTTCCTGGCTGCTGGCGGGTCGCAGTGTTGCTATGACGTCGACCTTGTACATCCCCAGCGCAACGCTTTTTCGACGGCCGAGGGGTGGAACGACGATACGTACACACCGCGAGTGGACTTGACAACGGTTCACAGTGCCACCGTGGGAAACCCAACCATCTTCGAGATCCACGCCTACGACCAGGCCAACATGACCCCCTCGGTCTTGAATGGGATCTATGCCATTCGCCTCTACGTCGACGACGTGCAGGTAGACGCTTTGTCCTTTGATCGCTGGCGTAACAAGAGTGGAAACTCGTCGCCGACGGCCGCGGAGTACTACTACTGTACGGCGGCGGCGTGCACACCTGGGGGACCGAATGACCCAGATGGAAATAACAACCCGAACCTACTCCAATACAAGCTCTCGTGGACAACGCAGTCCGGCGACCACATTTGGCGCATCGATGTGCTCGATGCGAAGAGCAATCTCTTTCATGGGGATCCAAGGAACGGTCTTCCCGGGCGCGAGGTACCCAACGTGTCGATAGGTGGCACCATAGAAAACGGCCGCGTGCGCTTGACGTGGCGCATCGATCCGGCCGATGCCCAGGAAGCGGGGATCGAGTCGTTCAGGCTCTGGCAGACGGGGAGCCGCCTTGGGGAATTCCGACTGGCGAACACGGAACCGATTCCTGCCACCGATGGAAAGGAGAGCTACGCCTTTGACACTGAAGCGCCGACTGGAATGGACAGCGTCTGGTACCGCCTGACAGCCGAGAATACCGTCGGCTCAACGCTCGTGCTGGGCGAGACGCACCTCGGGCTGCCGAAATTTGTCGACGGCCTCGAGGGCTACCCGAACCCCATCGCGGACCGATTCACGATCGCCCTGTCGATGACCCGGGAGGGAAGCGGAGAGGTGGGAATCTTCGACGTCAGCGGGCGACGCGTTCGGCTGGTTCACCGGGGGACTCTCAAGGCCGGCATCAACCGCCTCGTCTGGGACGGACGGGACGACGGAGGCCGAAGGCTCCCCAACGGGGTCTATCTCCTGAAGGTGAGCACGCGAGGTGGCCCGACCTTCACTGCGCGCAAGATCGCGCTCTTCCGCTAGGGGGAGCTCCCATGCTCAGTCGCATTCTTGGTGCTGCACTCGCTCTCAGCGTCTTGGCTGCTTCGCATGCTAATGCCTTCAATCCACTCGACACCTCGAACACCTACGACTACGTGGTCTTGACCGCTGATGCGTTCGCCCCACAGGCAAGCGCGTTCGTCGGCCTCCACCCTGCGCTTCGCTCGTGCCTCGTGAAGCTCTCCGAGGTGCAAGCCGCTTTCCCGGGCGGAACAACCGTCGACCAGATACGCACCTTCGCTGCATACGCCTACCAGAACTGGAAGATTGCCCCGACGTACCTCCTGCTCGTGGGCGACGCGGACATGGTCGAGGCGGAGTTTGACTTCCTCCCGACCCTGGTGGACCAGAACCCCTACTACAATTGGGGCGGGGTGGACTGGTACGCCAACGAGGGCTACTACGTCGCCTCGCCCGTCGCCGGTCAGGTGAAGCCCGTCATGCATCTTGGGCGCATTCCGGCGAGGACCGCCCAGCAGGTGACCAACACTTACACCAAAGTCAACCAGTATCAGCAGATCAGCGGCACGCCGGCTTGGCTGCAGAAGATCCTTATGCTCGTGGGCGACGCCCGGATCAACGAGTTTCCGGGGGACCCGCCGAACGCCACATACCGGATGCTCAACGACCAACTTCGCTCAACCGAACTGAGCTCGTGGAATCCGTCGAACGTCACCACCTATTACGCCGAGACGATTCGCCAGGCTGGCCAGGACCGTACGGCCGTGACGCGGAGCGCCTGGAACGCCGGCTACGGATTCGTCAACGCGCTGGGCAACACGCAAGAAATCGACTGGCTCGTCTTCATGGCGTACTTCAACCTTCCGGACTATGTTCTCGGCGATGGAAATCCGACCTTCACTGAGAGCTTGGCGAGCACGAACTACCTGCCGATCGTCTATGGGAACACATGCTTCACGAACTGGTTCCACCGACGGTTGGAGCTCTCCGTCGGCGAGGACCTCCTCTTCTCCGACCCCGCCAAGGGCGCCATTGCTGTCATTGGACCAAGCCACCAGGCGGACATGGTCGAGACGTACGCGATGAACCGCACGTTCGTCCACGAGCTCGTGACCAACGGCGTGCGTAACGTCGGCCGGCTCTACTCGACGGCCAGGAGCCGGTTCATCACCGAGAATCAAGGGCATGCGGTCTTTGCCGACCAGTACTGCCTCCTTGGCGATCCCGCTCTTGACATCAAGCTTGGGCCGATCCCGACGCCGACCGCTTACCGGAGCAGCACCGAGATCGAGGATGCCCCGGTTCTCCAGGATCAGGTTATCGCCAAGACATCCGACATCACCGGCGAGAACGTCCGCGTGGTCAACCAGGCCCCGGACGTAGCCCCGCTCCAAGGCGAACGGACGCTGAAAGTGGCGCTCACCGATGCGGCCGGCACGCCCGGTGCGATCGAGTGGAAGCTCCAGGACCTGAGTCTGTCCATCACGCAGAACATGATCCTCTCATTTTGGCTCAACGTGCAGGCTTCACCCTCGGGCAACGCCAAGCTCGTTCTTGACGGGAACACCTCGCTCGGGCGCATCAGGGATCGCCTCGACATTTTCGATCAGAACGGTGTCCGGCTCGACGCCAAGCTGCGACAACCAACCGAACCGGGCTGGAAGTTCTACTACGCGGACCTGAGCCCGCTGCGCGGCGGAACGCTCCAGGACCTGCGCTTGCGCTATGAAACACTGAATCCCGCGGATTCGGGGACGTTGCTTGCCTACATCGACAACATTCGAGTGGAGCGCTACGAGTCCATTGACAGCCAGGAGCTTGTCAACCACTCCTTCGAGGAGGACGCGGACGGGAACGGCACCCCAGACTTCTGGACCGACATTGACGGGGCGTCGACTACCTTCAACGCCATTCGCAGCGACGCGTTTGAGATTGATGGTGACTACAGCATTGCTGTCCAAGACATCTACGCCAACGGCGGCGGTGCGAGGCACGTGTTCACCGCGAACAAGGATGCGTGGGCATACACCATTAACCTACAGTGTTACGCACCAGACGCGACGACGATCCGATTCCGCGTTCGCGACCTTGAAGCTGGGACCCTGCTGTTCGAAGTGCAGGTGGCGGTCTCTGCATCGTGGCAGGCGGTGAGTCGCACCTTCGATAACCCGTATTACGGGATGCGGCCCGCTCGATTCGCCTTCGAGATACTCCCACAGGATCCTGTGTGGCCAGTTTACGTGGACGACGTGAAGATGTCCGCGCCAGTTGTGATCGGTGTTGCCACTCCGGCCAGCGATCCAGGTGATCGTAGGCCCCGGCTCATTGGCGCGTGGCCGAACCCAAGCCGATCGAACGGTATCGCGACGATCAGCTTCGAGTTGGCGGACGAGGCGAGGGTTGGGATCTCCGTCTTCGATGTGGCTGGCCGCAAAGTCGCCAGTATGGAACCCCAGCTGTTTGCCGCAGGCATGCATTGAGCCGATGTTGGGCTTAGTGGAAGGGCGATGGCTCGAAAGGGTGGATTGTGCCTTGTGCGAATGAATGTTGATGGGCGCTGGGTTGGTGAAGCCGAGAAGCTCGTCCTTCTGCCGTGAGCACCCCTTCTTTCGTCACGCCGACCCTTTGGCATCCTGTGGACCACAGCCTCACGTCGTAGACCATCGTAGCCTTTTGTTCGGCTGGGATATGTCCAACTACTCGGGCCGTTGGATTGAGCCCTAAAGCCCGAGGACGACCAACCCCGCTCAGAGCGCGGCCCCGGGGCGCCGATAACCCGGGGCATGAACGCATCGGCTGACATTCCCGCGGCGCGCGCCGAGCCGGCGGAGCGGCAGGGCATCACGCTCGCGGACATCGCTTCGGCCGCGCCCGATCTCGTGATGGCGGCCGCGTTCCTCGCCGCGTGGACGTCGCCGTCGCTGCTTCCCGAGGTGCCGCACGCTGGCTGCTCTCGCTGATAGTGCTCGAGTTCATCGTCATCCACTCGGCCGGCATGATGGGCACGTTCGCCCTGGATCCGATCGAGCGCGGGAGGAAGGTCAGGGTGCTGGGCTTCCTGGCGGTGGTCTACCTGATCTTCGGGCTAGCGCTGTCACTCATGTTCAAGAGCGTGTGGCCGCTGGTGACGCTGGCGCTCCAGATCGCGAATCGCTTCACGTGGGCGATGTTCGGACAGGTCCCTGAAGGAAGTGAGCGGCTCTACCATCAGCGGAGCTGGGCCGTCGGCGCGATCCTCTATCTCGGCGGCGTCGGGATCACCACGATGCTGCCGGTGCCGCGGCTCGCGATCACCGACGAAGTGCGTGCGGCGTTCGCACTGCCATCGAGCGGGCTCTGGGTCGCCGAGCCCTGGCGGGTGATGGCGTTCGGCTTCCTCTATTTCGCGGGCACCGGGCTCAGCGAGCTGGTGCGCCACCGCTGGCTGCCGGCGGTGGGGATCCCGAAGCGCTGAGCGCCGTGGGCCGCGGGTCGCGCACGCCGCCGCCGATCCAGTCCACGCGATCGTCCCCGGGACGGAAATCGAACACCGGGATCGGGCTCGTGCCCGCCACGTTCCCGGTGATGGCGCTCACCCAGTAGCGGAGCGAGGCCTCGCGCGTCCCCTTCTGATCCAGATCGAGCCCCGCTGCCGGATCGAAGCCGAAGCGATCGGCGAACTCGTAGCGCGGTCTGTCGCTCGTGAGATTGAGCGGATGGTTCACGTACAGGTTCGTGCGGTCGCCCTCGAGGATCTGGTACTCGCGCAGCCGCCAGAACCCGTCGTTGGACCAGAACACGATCGCCGAATCGGCGGGCATGCCGTTCCACAGCGCGCGCACGCGGCGGTCGAACTGCTCGTGATACGAGCGCCGCAGTGAGGCCTCGCGGGCGCCGGGAAGCGCCACGACGAGCGTGAGCAGGGCGAGTCCCACCGGGGCGAGCCGGCCGGCCCGTGCGGTGCGCGCCGGGTCCGCGAGTGCGACGGTCAACGGCGCCAGGGCCGCGAGCCCGAGTGCCAGCGTGGGCAGGAAGTAGGCGGCGGGATCGTCCACTCCATAGAGGAGCGCGTTGGCCATCGGCAGCAGCCCGCACGCGAGCAGCATCCAGCCCATGCGGCGCGACGGGCACGCGCTGCGCCACAGCGCGAGCGCCGCGAGCGCCGGCACCACGAGCCCGAGCATCGGCACCACCGCGCGCAGCAGCAGCCGGCGCTGTCCCGCGGACGGCGCGAAGACGCCGAGGAAGCCGCCGTAGCTCGCGCCCGAGATGTGCATGAGGATGCTCATCGGGTCGCCGTCGAGCTGCGGCCACTGGAAGGCGCCGGGATGCCCGGCGCGCCACGCGAGCCAGCCGTAGGCGAGCAATGGAACGTGGCTCGCGAGGCCGGCCGCCACGTAATGCCGTGGAGTCAGGCGCGCCTCGCGTGCCGCGATCACGAACACGACCGACACCGGCAGCAGCACGAGCGACGCCGTTGCGTGGTGCGCGAGTCCGAGACCGAGCAGGAATCCATAAGCCGAAAGCCGCGGCACCGAGCGCGGCAGGGAGGAGGGGGCGAGCAGGATCACCGACGCATCCAGAGTCGCGAGCACCCACGCGAGGTGCCACGAGTGCACCTCGGCGACGGTCGCGGCCGCCGCCCACAGCGGATGGAAGAGCAGCACCGCGGCCGGCAGTAGCGTCACGGCGAGCCCGAGGCGCGGGGACGGTGCGAGCGGTCGGGCGAGCCGCCGCGCGAGTGACACCAGGAAGCCGATCGCGACCGCGGCCCCGAGAGCGCTCCACAGGTTGGCGGCATGCGGAGCCGAAGCACCCATCGCCCGCAGCGCGGTCACGAAGACGTGGCCACCGAGCACGTAGAGCGGGTAGCCGGTCGGGTGCGGAACGCCGCAGGTGGCGAGCGCCAGGGTCAGCTCGCTGGATTTGCGGTCACCGCACACCGTCGGGGCGAGCGCGGCGTAGACACCGAACGCGGCGGCGCCGGCCAGGGCCGGAGCATGGCGCTCGACGAAGCTCAGCGGACGGGAGAGGGCGGGCATGGGAGGGTTTTCGGCCTTCCGGGCGGCCGGGTTGACCGCGCGATTGAGCCCGCGCGCTCGCGCGTGCTAGCTTTCCGGCCGCGTTTGGAGCGCTGTGGCCCCGCGTTCCGCGGTCGTCGATCCCACGAACCCGAGGTGCCCCAATGTCCGCGATCCGCACCGCCACCCTCGCCGATCACGCGCTGCCCCGGGCGGGGGTTCTGCGAGGACGTCGACGACGCCCCTGGATTCCTCGTAAACCTGGCACTCGTGGTGGGGGCGAGCCTCGTCACCGCGCTGGCGGCCCAGCTCGAGATCCGGCTGCCTTTCACGCCCGTGCCGATCACCGGTCAGACTTTCGCGGTGCTGCTCTCGGGCGCGGTGCTGGGCGCCCGTCGCGGGGCGCTCGCGCAGATCCTCTACCTCGCAGAGGGCGCGGCCGGCCTCCCGTTCTTCGCGGGCGGCGCGGCGGGCGCGCTGGTCTTCGCCGGCCCGACCGGCGGCTACCTCGTGGCGTTTCCGCTCGCCGCCGCGATCACCGGATTCCTCGCCGAGCGCGGCTGGGATCGCTGGTTCCACACGATGCTCGCCGCTATGCTGCTCGGCAGCTCGGTGAAGGTCGCCCCGATTATCCAGTGGGACGAGCACGTGATTGGCGCAGGCAAGCCAGGACCGGTCTTCCAGGCCCTGTTACGACTGCTCGAGGACGACATGCGCACGAGCGATCGG
>DAIUEO010000012.1:0-13886 GCA_036845125.1 Candidatus Eiseniibacteriota bacterium
GGAAGCGCGAGCGTCTCGCGAATCTCGTACTTGGCATCCTCACCGGGCGCGATGCGCGGATAGGGCAGCTCGTTCATGCCCTTCGCGCGGTACCACTCGTAGGTGATGTCGTCGGGGGCGAAGATGCCGTTCATCGCCTCGGCCTCGGCCATCATGTTGGCGATCGTGTTGCGGAAGGCGATCGGGAGCTGGCGCCCGGCGTCGACGAACTCGACCGACATGCCCTGCGACTGCGCCGCACCCCAGCGCCGCAGCAGCTCGAGCACGATGTCCTTGCCGGTGACCCAGGGCTGGAGCCGTCCGGTGAACTCGACGCGGCGCTGTTTGGGCACGGTGAAGAAGACGTAGCCGGTCGCCCAGCCAAAACCGAGCGTCGTGGATCCCACGCCGATTCCGACGGCGCCGTAGGCCCCGTACGCACGGCTATGTGAATCGGCGCCGGGGATAAACTGGCCCGGCATCACGAGGCCCTGCTCGGGGAAATAGAAGTGGAAGATGCCGTCGCCCGGCGTGGCGTAATAGGGCTTGCCGATCCCGTGGAGCTTCGCGAACTCGCGCCCGATCCCGGTCTGCTTGTCGTCCGCCTCGAGGCCGGTGAACACGAAGTGGTCGTTGGCCACCGCGATCTGGCGCGGGAAAATCGCCCCGCCGCCCGTGATCTGGTTGAAGGTGTGGATCGAGAACGGCGCCGTGCCGTCGGAAGCGGGGAGCAGGTCCGCGTACACGCGCAGCGTCTCGCCCGGTCGCACGACGGCGTCCTTGTCGACGCGATGTGCCCACACGATCTGCTCGGTGGTGGTGAGTTTCCGGGCCTCGTCGGGCCCGGCCCACTGGATTTCGGGCTTCCGGCGCGACGCGCTCGCGAACTCGCGGCGTCCGATCGCGAAGATGCCGCCGGTGCGCCGGATCTCCTCTTCCTTGGGCGCGAGCGGAACCGGCGTGTAGCTCTTGCCCTGCGTCTCGTTCGCGAGGGAGCGCGTCGTCGGGTCGAACGTCATGACGTCGCCATCCCGGGCGTCGGCCACCGCCTCCGGGCACTGCACCACGTGGAGCCCGAGGTTGAACGAGTTGCGGCGGAAGATGTCGCCCATGTTGGCGCCGCACACGATCACCATTTCGCGTTCGGCTTCCTCCGCCACACCTTTGAGTCCGGCCGGGCTCATCTCGCGCGACGAGCCGATCCCGAAACGATCCCCGGCGATGACGAACGTCTCGCCGCGATGGACCCGCGCCCGGAAGTCCGGCATCAGGTGCCTGAACGAGCCCGCCTTCCAGCGCTCATCCAGGGTCTCGAGGCTCTCCGAGACGCAATCGGTCGCCGGTGTGATCTGGTCGGTATCGATGGCGTCGAGCTTCTTCCCGGGCCGCTTGAGGTCCCAGAAGATCAGCACGGTGCCGCGCAGGACCTTCCCGTTCCGGGCGGCTTCAGGGGCGGCGGCCGCCGGCTCCGGCAGGGATTCGAGCATCACGCCCGGCTTCGGGCGGGCGGGTTCTATGAGGTGCATGGGGGTCCAGGCCATCTCGGGAAACGAAAGCTGTTCCGGGTGAACGACGGGCGCCGATGCTAGTGCGTAACCCTGCGGCTGACAATATGGCGACATACCTCGTGAACCCGTCCGGGGGTTCGGCTCATCTCAGACAAAACCATGAACCCACTCTCGCTGATCTCGAACGATGAACTCCGGGTCGTCCCCGGCAGCCCGGCCCGGCCCGACGATGCCGCCCTTCTGGATGCGTACTCCACCGCCGTCACCGGCGCGGTCGAGCGGGTCTCCCCCTCGGTCGTCCACATCGAGGTCCGGAACGGCGCGAGTGGTCGGCGCGGCCAACGCGACGGCACCGGCTCGGGCTTCATCTTCTCGCCCGACGGCCTCACCCTCACGAACAGCCACGTGGTCCACGGCGCGAAGCGCCTCGAGGTGGCGCTGCCCGACGGGCGGCGCACGCCGGCCACGCTCGTCGGCGACGACCCCGACACCGATCTCGCGGTGATCCGCGTCGCCGCTGACGAGGTCCATCCGGCGGCGTTCGGGGATTCCTCGCACCTTCGCCCCGGCCAGCTCGTAGTGGCGATCGGCAGCCCCTACGGTTTCCAGGCCTCCGTCACCGCCGGCGTGGTGAGCGCGCTCGGCCGTTCGCTGCGCGCGCGCTCGGGGCGGCTGATGGACAACATCATCCAGACCGACGCGGCGCTCAATCCCGGCAACTCGGGCGGCCCGCTGGTCAATTCCCAGGGCGAGGTGATCGGCGTCAACACCGCCGTCATCCTCCCCGCCCAGGGCCTGTGCTTCGCCATTCCCGCCAACACGGCGCGCTTCGTCGTCTCGCAGCTCCTGCGCGAGGGCCGCATCCGGCGCGCGTGGCTCGGGATCGGCGGCCAGAACATCGAGCTGTCGCGCCGCACCGGGCGCGTGAGCGGCCTCAGCGCCGACCGCGGCGTGCTCGTGCTCCACATCGAGCCCGGCAGCCCGGCCGCGGCGGCCGGAGTGCGCGAAGGCGACGTGATCGTGGAGTTCGACAGCCACCCGGTGACCAACGTGGACGATCTCCACCGCCTGCTCACCAGCGAGGCGATCGCCCAGTCGTCGCACCTCACGGTGCTGCGGCGCACCGAGCGCGCCGTGCTGAGCGTGACGCCCGTCGAGTCGCCGACGCACGAGGCGTAAGGCTTCAGCGTCAGCAGCGCGCGGCCGATAACCGGGGGACCTCACCTCATCCCGGGAGCCTCAGCCATGATCCCCTTCATCCTTGCGTTCCTGGTGGTGGACGTCGTCGTGCTCGCGCTGGTGTTCCGCGACCGCCTGCGTCTCGCCGCGAAGAAGAACCCCATTCTCGATCTCGGCAAGCTCAGCGAGTTCGCGAAGATCGCGCACGAACGGGTGGGCGACCACATGCGCGCGAACTGGAGCGGCGATCAGGCGACCCTCGCCGCGGCCATGCCCGGCCTGGTCGAAGCGCTGGAGCGCGCCGCGCGCACGGAAGGGCTCGACCTCGAGCGCAAGGTGCTGCTCACGCTCGCGCGCCAGTCGCTGCTCGACCACGGCCTCACGCGCCGCCGCGAGCTGGACGCCGCGTGTGCGGCGCTCGACGGGCTCGAACTCCGCAAGGCCGGCTGAGCCGGCCGCTCACGCTTCGCGGCTTCCCGCAACACCGCGCGCACCTCGTCGTCCGACACCGGGTCGAACTCGAGGTAGTAGCTGCCCACGGCGAGGAACATCTCGTCCACGAGCATGCAGATGAACCGATCGGCTTCGCGCTCGATCATCCGGGCCGCATGACTCGAGGCGCACGGCGCGGCCACCACGACTTCATGCGCGCCGTGCCGCCGCGCGAACCGTATCGCGGCGCGCATGGTGAACCCGGTGGCCAGCCCGTCGTCCACCAGCACCAGCGTGTTGCCCGTCAGGCGCGGAGCGAGGGGCGGAGCTTCGTAGAGCGAGCGCTGGCGCTCGATCTCAGCCCGGACCCGCGCCCGCGCGGCCTCCACCTCCTCACCACCGGCCCCCATCCTCTCGATCAGATCCGAGTCGAGGATCGCTTCGCCATCCTCGTCGAGGGTCCCGACCGCCAGCTCCGGCGCGTCCGGCAGCGCGATCTTCCGCGTGTAGGTGAGCGTGAGCGGTGCCTTGAGGCGCTCCGCCACCGGGGCGGCGACCACGATGCCACCGCGCGGGATCGCCGCCACCACGCAGGATCCCTTCACCACCTTCGCCACCTCGGCGGCGAGCACGGCGCCCGCGTCCTGTCGATCCTGATAGATGCCTCTCATCGCTCACTCCTCACTTGGGGGCCAGCGGCCGCTTGCCGCGATCAGTCCCGCGCTCCGCACGCGGCGCCGGCGGTGTCCAGGTCGCGTTCGCCACACCTTCCCGATCGGACCACGAGTAGCGGGCGCGACCGCCGAACGCCTTCTCCAGCTCGCGCGCGATGCGGTGCGCGAGCTTCTGCGACGTGGTGAGGATCTCCAGTCCCTGCGGCGTCCGGTCGAAGCGGACGACGCGGCGCTCGGGCTGGGTATGGCGCGCCCGGCCTTCGATGTTCCAGATTCGGCGGCGCACCTCGATCTCCTGCTCGGGGGCCAGTCGCCCGAGGATCCGCACCTGCCCGAAGTACTCGGCCTCCTCGACCTGCGTACAGGCCGGGCACAAGGTCCATGCGATGCCGACCGGTGAGGTGCGCCGGGTTCGTTCCTCGGCGCGCCAGGTCTTTCGCTCGTACACCGCGCCGCAGCGCTCGCACATGACGGGCTCTCCCGCGGAATGACCGCGCGGGAATCGCCCGGTGCGATCGGTGCGCGCGCCGCGCGGCGCCGCGTGCGTGAAGTCGGACCGCGTGCGAAGGGGAAGATTGGTGCGTTTCATGGCTCACCTCCCGCGGGGGTTCTGCGTTTTCCGCTGCGTCATCGCCCCTTCCCCGCGGGAAGCGAGATGGCAGTCGAACCAATCCACGGACAGCCGTACCACCTCCTCGAGGGCGCCCGGCTCCTCGAACAGGTGGGTCGCTCCCGGCACCACGGTCACCCGATACGTGCAGCGCAGGTGACTTGCGGCGCGCCGGTTGAGGTCGAGGACATCCTTGTCATCCCCTCCCACGATCAGCAGGGTCGGAGCCGTCACCTGTGGGAGCGCGCTGCTCGCCAGGTCGGGCCGGCCGCCGCGCGACACCACCGCCCCGATCCTCGCGCCCAGGGAAGCGGCCGCGATCAGTGCGGCCGCGGCACCGGTGCTCGCCCCGAAATAACCCAGTGGCAGGTGCTCTGCTTCCGGCCGGCGGGTGAGCCACGTCGTCGCCACGACGAGTCGGCGGCCCAGGAGCGGGATGTCGAACCGCGCCTCGGGACTCACGTCCTCGCGCGTCGTCAACAGGTCGAACAGCAGCATGCCCCAGCCCTCCTCGCGGAGCCCCAGGGCTACCTGACGGTTGCGCGGGCTGTGGCGGCTGCTTCCGGAGCCGTGGGCGAAGACGATGATGCCGCGCGCAGTCGGAGGCAGCTCCAGATCGCCTTCCAGCTTGAGCGGCAGCCCGGCCGTGTCGTGGTCGAGTGGGATTCGAACGTTCATGGCGTTGATCCGAACGGCATTTGCCGTGCCACCCCCGCCGGAGTCCCGTAGCGACCTCAAGTCTTGGCGTGCTGGCGATTGCCGCCGCCGTGTCCCTTTCCAGGAGCGGGCGGCCATGACAGACGGTCACTGCCTGCAACCGGCTTGGCAGTCCACCAGGGTCCGACCGGGTCGAAGCCAGAGACGGAACGAAGCGAGGACTGGCGATACGGCGCCGCGGCCGCTGGCACGACCGATGCGGAGCCCTGTGGCTCATGCCACGCCGGGGCATGCCGCACCGGCGACCAGCAAGGGAGGACCGATCATGAAGGTCCAACAGTTGATGACGCCGATCGTCGGGACCTGCGGGCCCGGCGACAACCTCGCGGCGGTCGCGATGACCATGTGGCGGCAGGACTGTGGAGTCGTCCCGGTGGTGAACGAGGAGCGCAAGGTCCTCGGCATGATCACCGATCGCGACATCTGCATGGCGACCGCGACCCGCCACCGCGCCCCGGAGCAGCTCGAGGCGCACGAGGTGATGGGGCCGCGGCTGATCGTCGTAAGGCCCGAAGACGACGCCCACACGGCGCTCGCGGCGTTGGGCAAGTCCCAGGTCCGCCGCCTGCCGGTGGTGGATTCCGACAGCCGGCTGGTCGGGATCGTCTCGATCAACGACTTCATCCTGCACGCGGAGCCGACGGCGGCGCGCGCACGCGCGGCGATCCCCATGGCCGATGTGCTCGAGACTCTGAAGGCGATCTGTACGCACCCGCCGCTCCGGACGGTTGCACCGAAGCACGAACTGGCGACGGTCGGATGAACCGGGATCTCAGCCGTATCCTGGTGGGCAGCGATCTCACGCCCGGAGCGCGGCGGGTTCAGTCGCGCGCACTCCGGCTGCCGCTGGCGCGCAACGCGGCGCTCGAGCTGCTGCACGCCGTGCCCCGCACCGCGCCGGGATCGTTCGAAGCGGAGGTGCGTCGGGCGGCGCTGGCCGCGCTCGAGCGCGAGGCCGGCCGCCTGCGGCGCTCGGCTACCACCGTACGCGTTCGAACCACGCTCGGTTCCGGAGAACCGGCCGCGGCGCTGATGGGCGCCGCGCGGGCCCGGCGCGCGGAGCTCGTGACGGTGGGAGCCCACGGGCCGCGCGGCCTTCCCGACCTCGATCTCGGCTCGACCGCCGAGCACCTGATCCAGCACGGCGGGGTTCCGGTCCTCGTCGTGCGGCGCGTCCCGCGCGGACCCTATCGCCATCTCCTGGTGGCGGTGGATCTCGGCGGAAGCTACCGCACCGCGCTCGATCTGGCCCTGCGCTGGATGGCGCCCGCCGGCTGCAGGATCACGATGATCCACGCTCTCGAGCCCCCGCCCGAATCGGCCCTGCGTCTCGCCGGCACGACCGCCGATGAGCTCGAGCGATACCAGCAGCGGGCCGAGGAGGAGGTCGGGGCCATGCTCGAGACCGAAGCACGCCGGCTCGAGCGGCTCGGGTATGCGGTCGAGCCGACGATCGCCCGTGGCGACCCACGCTCGGTGCTCGCGCTCGCGGCGAAGCGCCTCAAGGCCGACCTGGTGGTGCTGGGATCGCGGCGCGCCATGGAGCGCACCGGGCTGTTGCTCGGCAGCGTCGCGCGTCGGCTGGCCCGGCAGGCGCCGTGCGACGTCCTGGTGGCGCGCCCGGCGGTGGGCCGCCGACCGCGCCGGAACTAGCGGAAGGTGCCCGGGGATTCATGCCACCGCGAAGGTGTTTCGAACCTCACGCCTCCGGAGGCAGCTTCGTGTGCCAGTCGCTGAGCGCCTGCAGCCGTCGTCCGATCTCGACCAGTTCCGCTTCCGAGTACGCCGGTCCCATGAACGACACCGACGTGGGAAGCTGGTTCTCGCCGAACCCGTTGGGCATGCAGATCGCGGGGAGACCGCACAGGTTTCCGGCCGGGATCAGCGGTGGGCCACCGGCGATTCCGGGATACACGTTCTCGAAGTTCTCGTTGGCCGGGTACGAAACGGTCGCGCGCGTGGGCGCCGCGATCGCCGTGAACTGGCTGAAGATCTTCTCCATCTCGCGCTTCATCGGAGCGCGGAGGCGCATCGCCTGCAGGTAGTCCACGGCAGGAATGGTCATGGCCGCGTAGCCGCCGTGCCGGTCCTTCGGGCACTTCAGCTCCTTGACGCGCCCCGACTCGATCAGGTCCATGAACGCCGAGGCGCCTTCGGCGCCGACGATCGCGCCGACCGCCGGGCCGACCGGCAGATCCGGGAACTCCACATCGCGGGTGACGTCGCAGAACGTCTTCAGCTGTTCGACCGATTTCTCGAAATTGGCCCGCACCTCGGGCTGCACCTTCTCGACCGAACCCTTCGGCACCGCGATCGTCGGCCGCCAGGTGGCCGGGATGGCATCCTCGTTCTGAACGTAAGGCTTCCCCACCGCCGAGGGATCCAGCGGATCGGGACCGGAGATCGCCTCGAGCACGATCCCGCAGTCGTCGGCGGTGCGGGCCATGGGGCCGAGCTTGTCGAGGGTCCAGGCGAGCGCCATCGCGCCGTGCCGGCTCACGAGTCCATACGTCGGGCGAAGTCCCGTGACCCCGCAGAACGCGGCGGGCGTGAGGATCGAGCCCGAGGTCTCGGAGCCGATCGCGAACGGCACGAGCCCCGCGGCCACCGCGGCGCCGGGGCCGCTCGAAGATCCGCCGCTCCAGAATTTGGTGTTCCAGGGGCAGAGCCCGGGCCCGTTGAACGAGGCATCGGCGTGGTTGTAGCCCATGCCGCCCGCGAGCTCGACCATCGAGAGCTTGGCGACCAGGATCGCGCCGGCGGCGCGGAGGCGCTCCACCACGGTGGCGTCGAAGTCGAACTTCTGGTTCCGGTAGGGAGCGGCACCCCAGGTGGTCGGGGCGCGTCGGGTCGCGAGCAGGTCCTTCGCGCCATAGGGAATGCCGTGCAGCAGGCCGCGCCACTTGCCGGCGCGGATCTCCTTCTCGGCGGCCTTCGCCTCTTCGAGCGCGGAGGTGCGCATCAGCGTCACCACCGCGTTGTAGCGCCGGCCGAGCTTGTCGAGACGGCTGAGGCTCAACTCGGTGAGCGCCACCGGCGACAGCGAGCCCTGGCGAATGCGATCAGAAATGGACCGCAGCGGCTGAAACAGGACGGAGGAATCGGGAGTTTTCTTCTCCGGCATCGGCCTCTCCTTTTTTACGGTCGCGGAACACTACTCCCGCGTTGCGTGACCGGGCAATCACAGCTTAGCGTGGCGGAATGACCCTGCACGATGGCGGTGGCATGGAGCGAGACGCGGGCCCGGGCGGGAGTGCACCGCCTCCAGGCGGGGATGCGCCGGTTCCGGACGGGAATGCGCCGGTTCCGGGCGAAGCTGCACCACCTCCGGGCGGCAGTGCGCCGCTTCCGGGCGAAGCTGCACCACCTCCGAGCGGGAGTGCGCCGCTTCCGGGCGGCAGTGCGCCGCCTCCGCGCACCAGTGCGCCGCTTACGGGCATTGGGTCACCTCCCCGCGGAAGCGGGCCGCACCACAGCTGGAAGTCGCGGCCGGTGCAGTTCGCTGCCGCGCTCACGCTCATTGCGTTCATCGGCATCTGCCTGCGTCCCTCGCAGCTCGAGCAGCGGCAGCGCCGGGTCGAGAATCCCGAGCAGGTGCTCAAGCGACTGATCGCGGCCGACGCGGAGCGGGTCGCGACCGGCGATTCGTCGCACGCGGATCTCGTCCGCTTCTACCAGACCCGCCGGCTCAAGCCGGCGTGGCTGCGGAGCGGGCGCCCGTCGCCGCGCGCGCGGACGCTCCTGCAGACGCTCTTCGCAGCCAAGTGGCACGGGCTCGACCCCGAAGACTACGGCGCTTCCGCGCTGGACTCCGCGGTGACCCGGCTGTCCGCCCATCGCGACACCTCGGAGGACAGCGGCTGGATCGCGGCCTCGCTCGACCGCCGGCTCACGAACGCCTACCTGAAATACGCGAACGACCGGCTCGCCGGGCGCTTCGTGCCCGACAAGCTGATTCCCAACTGGCACGGCGCACCGCGCCGGCGCCTCTACCTGGGCTCCCACCTCGAGGACGCGCTCCGCACCGGGCGCATCGAGCAGTCTCTCGAACCGCTCGACCCGCCGCGACCCGAATACCGGAAGCTCGAGGAGGTGCTCGCGACCTATCGCGCGATCGCGGATGCGGGCGGCTGGCCCGTGGTGCCGGACGGCGAGGTGCTGAACGTCGGGATGCGCAGCCCGCGCGTCGTCCCACTGAGGAAGCGCCTGCTCGCGAGCGGCGATCTCCTTTCCCGCGGGAAGAAGGGACCGGACACCACGAGCGCCCGCTTTGACGCCGATCTGCTCTCGGCCGTGCGCCGGTTCCAGACCCGGCACGGGCTGCGGCCCGACGGCCGGGTGGGGAAACCCGAGCTGACCGCGCTCAACATCCCCGTCGAGGACCGCATCGCGCGGATCGAGATCAACATGGAGCGCTGGCGCTGGAGCCCCGAAGACTTCGGCCCGCGCCACGTGATCGTCAACCTGCCGGAGTTCATGGTCCACCTGGTCCACGGCGACACGCTGATCCAGGCGATCCCGGCCGTGATCGGGCAGGACACCACGCGCACACCGGTGTTCGACGACCAGATCACCTACATCGTGTTCGGGCCGACCTGGCGCGTGCCCCACAGCATTCTCAAGAACGAGCTGCTGCCGGCGCTCAAGAGGGACAAGCACTACCTCGAGCAGCACTTCATGCGGGTGTTCGACGGCACCAAGAACAGCGCCGAGGAGCTGCGCTCCGATTCGATTCCCTGGCGGAAGCTCGATCCCGATTCCCCCAAGGTGTGGGTGCGGCAGGATCCCGGGCCCGAGAATCCGCTCGGGCGCGTGAAGTTCATGCTGCCGAACCCGTGGGACATCTACCTCCACGACTCGCCCTCGCGCGGGCCCTTCATGCGCGTGGACCGCCGCGCCAGCCACGGGTGCGTGCGGGTCGAGAAGCCGTTCGATCTCGCGACCTGGCTGCTCCAGGACAAGCGCGCGACCTGGGACAGTCTGCACATCGTCACGGCGATGGACAGCAGCAGCGACCGCGTGGTGGGTCTGCCGAAACCCTTCCCTGTGCACTTCGTCTACCGCACGGCCTGGGTCGACACGCTCGATCGCCTCGAGTTCCGGAACGACGTCTACGGCTACGACACGCTCCATGCCCATGCCGTCGGTGTCGCGTTCCGCCGGCGTGGGCCGGGCGGCGGCAAGCCGGCGACGCGAGACGAGATTCCGTGACCCGGAGTTCCGCCCGGGTTTCCTGTGCGGTGTTCCTCGTGATGGCGCTGGCGGCGTGGCCCGCGCCGTCGCCAGCGGAACGTGCACCGCGTTTCGACCAGCCGCTCGCCTACGCGCCGCTCGACACGCCGCTGGTCGTGACCGGCGGCTTCGGCGAGTACCGGATCGGTCACTTCCACGCGGGCTTCGACCTCGGCACCGGCAAGAGCGTCGGCAAGCCGGTGCGCGCCCCGCTCTCCGGCCACGTCGAACGGGTGCGCGCCTCGGGCGTCGGGTACGGGCGCTCGCTCTACGTGCGGTCCCGCGATGGCCGGCTGCTCCAGCTCGGGCATCTCGACGCGTTCGCCGAGCCGGTCGCCTCGTGGGTGGATTCGGTGCAGAGGGCGACCGGCCAGTACGAGCAGGACCTGTGGCCTGAAGCCTCGCGCTTTCCGGTGCGCGCCGGGCAGCGCATCGCTTGGACGGGCCAGAGCGGCGCGGGCGGTCCGCACCTTCACTTCGAGATCCGGCGCGGCGACATGGCGTATCACCCGTCGCGCGCGGGGCTCACGGTGCGCGACACGCGGGCGCCGAGCCTGACCGGACTCACGCTCGAGCCGCTCGACGACACGTCCCGCGTCCGCGGGCGCGTCGCACCGTTCACGATGAAGCTCGCCGCCGCTCCCGAGACGGTGCTCGCCCTCGGCCGCCTGCGCGCGGTGGTCGGCGCGCGTGACGGCGTGTGGAGCGGCGTCGATCGCATGGTGCCGTGGCTCACTCGCCTGGAGTGGGGCGGCGACTGGGTCGAGGCCCGGTTCGACAGCATCTCGTGGGCGACCGACATGAGCGAGGGGGACTATTGCTACGACGCCGGCCGCGTCACCGGGGACCGCGGGCTCGTGCTGTGGGCGCCCGCCGGATGGCGGCCCCGCGTCCTGCACGCGAGCGCGCCGCGTGACCGCGAGGCGGGAACGCTGGTCGTGCGGGCGAACGATCCGCCGCGGACGCTCAGGCTCATCGCGCAGGACGCGGCCGGCAACGCCCGAGTGCGAAGCGTGGTGATCCGGCCGCCGGTCACGAATGTGCCCGCGGCTGCCGCGGCTGGCGCGGGGCGTGGTGGCGGACCGGCGGGGCGGACGTGCGAATGCGACTGCCTGGAGGTCACGTCCCTCCCGGGCCGCAAGCTGCGGATCGCCGCGCGGCGGCCGGCGAAAGGAGCCGATCCGCGCGTCGGCCTGCTCGTGGACGGGATTCCCCATCTCGCGGACTCGGCATCGCGCACGGTCATCGTCACCGTGCCGGAGGTGGCACGCGAGATCGCAGCGCTCGCTGCGTTCCCGGGGGATTCCTGTGGAAACGTGCGCGGGCCGTCCTACGAGCCGATCGCCCCCGGCGCGGCCGGGCTCGGCCGCCGCAGTCTCGCCCCCTTCGACGTGTCGAACGAGCTGCGCGCGCGACGCTGGACCTGGGAGCTGCCCGCCGACGCGGTGTTCGATGACGAGCTGCTGTTCGCCTCCGAGCCGCGTGAGGAGTTGCGTCCGCCCGTGAGCAGCGAGCTGATCCTGGTGCAGCATCTCGGCGGAATTCTGCCGCGCTCGGTGCCGCTGCGGCGCCCGATCGTCCTGCACGTCCCGCGGCTGCCGTATGCCGGACACACGGGGCTCTTTCGCCACGGGCCGGATGGCTGGGACTGGGTGCGCACGACCGAGCGCATCGACGGACTCGGCTGGGATGCGGAGACTTCGCGCACCGGCTGGTTCGCGATTCTCGCCGACACGCTTCCCCCGCGGCTCGGGGTCGCGACCCCGCGGGGATCGAGCACCGGGCCCTACTCGCGCTGGTCGCTCGAGACGTCGGTATCCGAGAACGGGAGCGGCGTGGACCCGCGGGGCTGCAACTACACGGTGGACGGGGAACGGGTGGCGGTCGAGTGGGATCCCGAAGCGTCCGTTCTGCGATGGCGCCCGCTCGTGCCGCCCGATCCGGGCACCCACGACATCACGATCCTCGCGGCGGATCGCGCCGGCAATCAGCGCGTGCTCACCGCGGTGTTCCGGAAGAAATAATTACGCCCGGAAGGTGAAGTCGGGCTCCTCGTGGTTCTTGAGCTTCGCCGCGCGCAGCCTTCGCCCGGCGGTGACGCGGAACTCCAGCTCCTGGTTCACCGCTTCGAGCTGTTTCGGGTCGAGGTGCTTCCCGTAGCGCTGCTCGACGATCGCGAGGAACGACTTGGCCTCGGCGGCGATGTCCGGGGGTGTCGGCGGAGTCGCCGGCTTCGCGGTGTCGGCCGGAGCGGCGGCGGGCTTGGCGGCGGGCGCCTTCTGCGGCGGACGGGTGCCGTCGGCGGCGCGCGCCGTCTGCGCGATCAGGCGCGACGGGTCGAGGGCCACGGCGGCCGCGGCAGCACCGGCCACCGCGAGGAAACGACGACGGCTCGCGCGTTTCTTGCTCTTCATGATTCCCTCCCGTGGCGGACGACGTGGGTGGAAAGCTACCGCCGGAACACCGGGGCGCACAAGGCCCGCTATCGGCGGCGGCGCTCGGCGTCCTCGTCCGGGCCGCGGTCGAGCCGGCGCGCGTGGTACTCCGCGTAGTCCGGCACCAGGCGGTCGTAGGGGGCGTCCATGAGCGGCGACGAGATCATGAAGTCCGCCGACGAGCGGTTGCACGCGATGGGGACGTTCCAGACCACCGCCATGCGCAGCAGCGCCTTCACATCGGGATCGTGCGGCATCGGCTCCAGCGGATCCCAGAAGAAGATCAGGAAGTCGATCTCGCCGTCGGCGATCCGGGCCCCGATCTGCTGATCGCCGCCGAGCGGCCCGCTCTGGAGCCGCTCGATCTCGAAACCCAGCTCGCGCTCGAGCAGCTCGCCGGTGGTGCCGGTAGCGCACACGAAGTGATGCGCGAGCAGCGCGCGGTTGTACTTCGCCCACTCGAGCAGGTCGCTCTTCTTGTTGTCGTGCGCCACCACGGCGATCCGCTTGTCCTTCTCCATCGGGATCTTGCGGTTGGACATGCTCACCCTTTCACGAGCTTCCGGAGAACGGTCTGGAGGATCCCGCCGTTCCGGAAGTACTCGACCTCGACCGGTGTATCGAGCCGGGCCACCGCTTCGAACATCAGCGCGGATCCGTCGGCGCGCTTCGCCTTGACCGCGACCGTCATGCGCGGCGCGAGCGATCCCTCGAGACCCGTGATCTCGAACTCCTCGCGCCCGGTGAGGCCCAGCGAATCCGCGGTCTGGCCCTCGCGGTACTGGAGCGGGAGCACGCCCATGCCGACCAGGTTCGAACGGTGGATGCGCTCGTAGCTCTCGGCGATGACCGCCCGGACCCCGAGCAGGAGGACGCCCTTGGCCGCCCAGTCGCGCGACGATCCCGAGCCGTATTCCTTTCCGGCGAGCACGATCAGCGGCACAGCCTCCTGCCGGTAGCGCTCGCTCGCATCGAAGATCGCCATCTGCTCGCCGCCCGGCAGGTGCACGGTGAGATTGCCCTCGCTGCCCGAGATCAGCAGGTTCTTGAGCCGGATGTTGGCGAACGTGCCGCGCACCATCACGAGATCGTTCCCGCGCCGCGAGCCGTAGGAGTTGAA
>DAIUEO010000012.1:13896-22501 GCA_036845125.1 Candidatus Eiseniibacteriota bacterium
CGGGACTTGAGCCAGCGTCCGGCCGGGCTCGCCTCCGCGATGTCGCCGGCCGGCGAGATGTGATCGGTCGTCACCGAGTCACCGACCTGGACGAGGACGCGGGCGCCGTGGATGTCGCGGATCGGCGCCAGATCGAACGTCAGGTTCTGGAAGAACGGCGGCTCGTGGATGTACGTGGACTTCTCGTCCCAGGCGTAGAGGTCCCCTCCCGCGACCGGGATGTCGTTCCAGCGCGGATTCCCGTCGAACACGTTCGCGTACTCCTTCGCGAACTGCCTGGTGTGGACGGAGCGCGCGATAGTTTCCCGGATTTCCTGGTGCGTCGGCCAGAGGTCGCGCAGGTAGACCGGCTTTCCGTCCGAGCCCTTGCCGAGCGGCTCGGTCGCGAAGTCGATGTCCACGGTTCCGGCGAGCGCGTAGGCGACGACGAGCGGCGGCGAAGCGAGGTAGTTGGCACGCGTCAGCGGGTTGATGCGGCCCTCGAAGTTGCGGTTGCCGGAGAGCACGGCCGCCGCGACCAGATCACCGCTCGTGACCGCCTTCGCGATCTCGTCGGGCAGCGGACCTGAATTGCCGATGCAGTTGTGTACGCACACCGTGCCGGCGACGAATGCATGGACGTCGTTCACCGCCAGGTCGTACACCGGCTTCCTCCCCGCCGGCCGCCGATCGATCACCTGCAGAGTGATCGTGGGAGCCTGGAGCGCCTCCTTCTCGAGGCAATAGCGCTTGGAGTAGTCGGCTTCCTCGCGGGGACGAAGCCACGAGAACCATTCGCGCGCCCCGATCTCGCGCATCAACGCCGCTGGTGACGGGAAATCGCAGACGTCCCGGTGAAGCGGAACGAAGCGCGGCGTTTCCGGCATGCGCGTGAAATGGTCGTGACCTTCAAGCAATGAATAGTGGGCGAACACCGGAGGCTCCAGCTCCAGCAGTTCGGCCGCCGCCTGGCGTCGCGCGTTCGAGAACGACTGTTCCGGCTGCTCACGATGAACACTCTGGAGACGCTCCGACATCCACAGCCGTTGTTCGCCGATGCGGCGGACCGTACGCCAGTAGACCGTGGCGGCCGTGGCGCGGAGCGACTTGTCCGTGCAGTAGCGGAATCCGACTCGCTCCACGAACGAGAGGCCATCCGGCAGCGCGAGGCGCACCTCGATGCGCGGGATGCCGTCGGAGGCCGCCGGATACGTCGACTCCGAACGCCGGATCGGATAGGTATAGACTCGAGCCCCTTCGGTGCTGACGCCGCATCGCGCCAGCAGGCTCACGAGGTCCGCCATCACCTCGCGAAGCCGCGCGACGTTCTCGGGTGTCGTGGTGCGCGAGAACGCAGGCGCCGCGAGAATGGCGTCTTCCTCCAACGGGCCCTGGCGCTTGAGCAGCGGCGAATGACCATCTGCGCCGAACAGGCCGCCGAGGAACTCGCGCACGAGCGCCCCCGGGGTTCGCGGATCCAGCATCAGCGCCGGGAGACCCGGCTCCTCAAGGATCCAGCGCCCGGCCACCACGCCGGGCATCGATTCGATCGCCGCGGTCAGCTCCTTCGGCAGAACGATCGTCCACTTGCGCTCGTCGTACATCGTGCCCGCCGGCCGCTGGCCCGTGAGCCGTTCGATATCGTCGAGCATGGCCTCCCGATCCAGAGCCTGACCGGCATTCATCCGACCCTGCCCCGCCACGCTGATCGAGCCGTCGCTCAGCATGTGGCCGAGCACGCGCGCGAACGCGAGCGCCTTCGCACGACTTTCCGATTCCTCCATTGGGAACCGCATCGCGCCGGCTTCCAGCACGTAGCCGGCTTCGTCGAGCCCGGGTTCATCGAGCGGAGCCTCGAGTCCCACCCGCACCCGGTCGTGGCCCACGACGAGCGCGTCGGCCCGCACCCAGCGTCCGTCCGAGCACAGGATCTCGTGATCCGCCGTGCAAACCAGCGTGCGTCCATCCTGGAGGACCAGCGAGACGCAGTCGCGCACTCCCTGGTTCATCCGCTCGGACTGGACGGTGCGGGCGAGCCGGCCGGCCTCATCCGGTCCGAACACCGCGGCGCCACCGGTGCGCGGGAGCGATTCGATCCGGCGTGCGGTGCCGTCGGTCATGAGGACCGGCGTGCCTTCGACGATGCAAGTGGTGCAGCCGTAGCCCACCGTGTGGAAGCCGAGCGCCTGGAGGAACGGTGTCAGCTGAGCTTCGTCGAGATACTCGGTCACCACCTTCGAGCCGGGCGCCATGCTGGTCTTCACGTGCGCCGGCACCTTGAGCCCGCGCTCGGCGGCCTTCTTCGCGAGCAGGCCCGCGCCGATCATCACCTGCGGATTCGACGTGTTGGTGCACGAGGTGATCGCCGCAATCACCACCGCGCCGTGCGAGAGCTTCCCGTGCCCGCCGTTGGTTCCGTACTCGGCCGAGCGCTTCAGCTCCGACTCGGCGAGCCCGTAGCCGCGTTCCTTCACGGGAGCGAGCAGCGAGCGCCGGAACGCCGGCTTCATGTCGGCGAGCGGCACGCGGTCGTGCGGCCGCTTGGGTCCCGCGAGGCTCGACTCCACGTCGGCGAGATCGAGGCTCAGCGTGTCGGTGAACTCCGGCGCCGGCGAGGTGTCGGTGCGGAACAGCCCCTGTTCCTTCGCGTAGGCCTCGAGGCGCTTCGCCCCCTCCGCGCGGTTCGTGCGTTCGAGATAGCGCAGCGTCTCCGCGTCCACCGGGAAGAACCCCATGGTGGCGCCGTACTCGGGCGACATGTTCGAGATGGTCGCGCGATCGGCGACCGAGAGCTGCGAGAGGCCGGGCCCGAAGAACTCGACGAACTTGTCGACCACGCCCTTCTTCCGCAGCATCTGCGTGACCGTGAGTACCAGGTCGGTCGCGGTGACGCCTTCACGCAGGCTGCCGGTCAGCCGGAACCCGATCACCTCGGGCATCACCATGTAGAGCGGCTGCCCGAGCATCACCGCCTCGGCTTCGATGCCGCCCACGCCCCAGCCGACGACGCCGAGCCCGTTGATCATCGTGGTGTGCGAGTCGGTGCCGACCAGCGAGTCGGGGAGCATCTCGACGCCGTCCGCGGTCTCGAGCGTCAGCACGCCGGGCGCCAGGTATTCGAGGTTGACCTGGTGGACGATCCCGGTCGCGGGGGGCACCACGCGGAAGTTGCGGAACGCCTTCTGGCCCCAGCGCAGGAATTCGTAGCGCTCGCGGTTCCGCTCGAACTCGATCTCGGCATTGCGCTCGAGCGCGGTCACGTTGCCGAACACGTCCACCTGGACCGAGTGGTCGATCACGAGGTCCACCGGCACCAGTGGATTGATCTTCGCCGGATCTCCGCCCAGGCGCTTCACGGCGTCGCGCATGGCGGCGAGATCCACCACGCAGGGCACGCCGGTGAAGTCCTGGAGGATCACGCGCGCCGGCTTGAACGGGATTTCATGCGCCGGCCCGGACGGGGTCGCCGTCCAGCGCGCGAGGCGGAGCACGTCGTCCTCGGTCACGACATAACCGTCGCAACTGCGGAGCGCCGCCTCGAGCACGATGCGGATCGAGTACGGCAGCCGCTCGAGCGAAACTTTGGCCCGCGCGGCAAGGCGGTCGAGGCGGTGGATGTGGAAGGTGTCGGCGGCGCCGGGAATGGTGAATGGCGCACGGGCCCCGAATGAATCGCGGGAGGCGTTCATGACGCGTCCTTTCCGGAAACGACGGCACACAGGGCCGTCGGGATGGAACGGGGAGGCACACAGGGCCTCCGGTTTGAACGACGCAGTGATGCTACTCCCTGTTTCGGCCGGGCGCCATTCGAACTTCTGTAACCAAACCCGACAGTTCGGCCCGGGTCTTGCTGACGGAAACCCTGGGATCGACCGCACCCGTATGGCAAAATTCACGATCTTGCGCCTGCCGTGGCCGCCCACAGGGAGTCGACGCATCATGCACGTTCGCCGCCTCGAACTGGCACTACTGCTGGTATTGCTGTCGACCGCCGCGCACGCCCAGCCCCACGGGTTCGGCGGTGGCCCCACTCCGGCTCCCCCCGGAACCTGCATCCCGCCGGAGGTCGCTGCCGCGGTCCGCGTGGCCGCCGAAGGTCAGCGCGCGATCCGTCCCGGGCCGATCACCGCCGTCCAGCAGTACGCCGACCCGATGGGCGACGGCGGAATCAACTCGTTCGGAAAAGCGGTGACGAACTACGTCGACCTCGGCGCGGGCGCGAGCATCCTCGACTGGAACTGCCTCGCCAACACCTACGACGGCCATCTCGGCACCGACATAGAGATCCCGAGCTTCTATCACATGGATGAGGGCATCCCGATCCTCGCTGCGGCGCCGGGCCACGTCACCTTCGCCCACGACGGCGAGTTCGACCGACGCACCGAGTGGCAGACCGGCGCGGTCGCCAACGCGGTGGTGGTGGCGCACGCCGACGGCTCGTTCGCCTACTACTGGCACATGCGCAAGGGGTCGGTGAAGGTGATCCAGGGCCAGGACGTCAACACCGGTGACATGCTCGGCTACGTCGGCAGCTCCGGAGTCTCCAGCGGTCCGCATCTTCACTTCGAGACCTATCAGGACGCGACCATCGATCCCTTCAGCGGGCCGTGCCGGAGCGGGCCGTCGTATTGGGCGTCGCAGAGTCCGCACGTGTCGACGCTGCCGTTCCAGCTCTTCGGGCACGGGGCCACCGGACTCCAGATCGACTGGCCGACCATTCTCGAATGGCCGCCGAACACGACCCACGTGATGCGCGGCGGCACGGTGTACTCGTGGATTCGCGTGCGGAACATCTCGGTCAACGACCTCATGACGTGGCGCCTGCTGCGCAGCGGAGTGCAGCAGGGCATCGTCAGCTTCAATCCGAGCGGCAGCTATTCCAGCAGCTGGTGGTACGCGTGGTGGACCCTGCAGCCCACGGCGCTGGACGGCAGCTGGAGCATCGAGATCCAGCGGAACGGCGTGGTGATCGCGACCGAGCCGTTCACGGTGAACGGCGTCCCGAACGCGCTGCCGGTGGTCTCGAGAACGGCACACGTGATTCCGATCAACGGCCGGCTCGAAGCTGCCATCACGAGCAGCGACCCGGACGGCGCGATCTCCGCCCACGAGGTCACGACTCCCCCGAGGCACGGCACGGTGGAGCTGTACGCGGGGTACCAGAAGAAGTTCCGCTACACGCCGAACCCGGGCTTCACCGGCATCGACGGCTTCTTCGTACGCGCGCGCGACGACCAGGGCGCCTGGGGCGTCCCGCAGTGGATCCCGATTGGCGTCGGCAACATCACCGGCGTGGACGATGCCGCGGGCGGCGCGCTCGCGCTCGCGGTCTCGCCGAATCCGATCGCGGCATCGGGCGGAGTGGACTTCACGCTGCCCCGTGCCGGGAGTGCGACGCTCGAGCTGTTCGACGTCGCCGGGCATCGCGTGAAGACTGTTGCCGTCGGCGGCTTCGCGGCCGGCCCGCATCGGGTCGCGCTCGATGCCTCGCACGACGGGCGGCGACTGGCGGCCGGAATCTACTTCCTCGCCCTCACGACCGCGGAGTCGCGGTTGACCCGACGCGTCGTGGTGACACCCTGACGCTTTTGGGATTGCGCGTCCCTTCGTGGTGAGCAGGATCATCGGGCCCGCCGTCGCGATCGCACTCGCGGGTCTGTGGACCGGGGCGGTCTCCGCTCAGCAGGTCCCGGATACGACCTTCACCCCGTCTTTGGGCTCGCCGGCCTTCGCCGCGGGCCAGGGGCCGGTCGTATTTGTCGACGAGGGCCACCACAACTTCCACACGCTCACCGGGGGCTTCCAGGCGTTCGGCCGGCTCGCCGCCCGCGACGGGTTCCAGGTGCGCCGCGCCCGCGGCAGGATCACGCCCGAGTCGCTCTCCCGCGCCCAGGTGCTGGTGGTGGCGAACGCGCTCGCCGAGCGCAACGTCGAGGACTGGTCGCTGCCGACACCGTCCGCCTTCGACAGCTCCGAGATCGCCACGCTGCGCGCGTGGGTCGAGGCGGGTCACGGCCTGCTCCTGATCGCCGACCACATGCCGTTCCCGGGGGCGGTGGCGGAGCTGGCAGCCGCGTTCGGGTTCCGGATGGGCAACGGCTTCGCGTTCAAGACCGGCCAGGTCGGCACCTTCGCGCTCACGCGCGCCGGCGGCGGGCTCCGCTCCCACGCGATCGTCGATGGTCACGGCGGCGAGCCGCGCGTCGATTCGGTGCGCGTGTTCACGGGTCAGGCGTTCCGCGCCGACGCGGCGGTGGAGACGCTGCTCGTGCTCGGTCCGGACTGCGAGCTGCTCCTGCCGCGGGAGGCCTGGGAGTTCTCGAAGGACACGCCGCGTGAGGCCGCCGGCGGCATGCTGCAGGGCGCCGTTCGTCACGTCGGCAAGGGCCGGATCGCGATGTTCGCCGAGGCCGCGATGTTCACCGCGCAGCTCGGCGGTCCGAAGCGCACGCCCATGGGCATGAACGCGCCCGAGGCACCGCAGAACGCGCGGTTCGCACGCAACGTCCTGCGCTGGGTGGCGGAAGTCGAGCCGTAGCGGAAGGGGCTAGGGCCGTGGCGCGCCGGCCCCGGCCTCGGACCGCACCACGACGAGTGCCCACAGCAGGATCGCGAGCAGCGCGGGAGCATGTGCGAGCACCGTTCCCGAAGCCGGGCTGCGCAAGGCACTCGAGATGCCCTGCACGCAGAGCAAGCCGGCGAGCGCGAGCGCGCCGGCCCGTCCGGTCAGGGGACGCGGCGCGAAGTAGAGCGGCGCGGGCAGCAGCGGAATGAACCCGTAGGCCATCGGCCGCGGGTGCAGGATCACGAAGAGCGAGACGGCCGCCATGGCGATGGCGGTGCGATTCCCGGATCTCCACGTGGCGCGGAGGAAGCGCGCGCTCCCGCCGACCAGCAGCGCGCCGAGGGTGATCCACCCGGCGAGCGCGATCGCGATCGCACGCGGCTCGGGGACGAAGTCGCGGGCCAGCGCCAGCATCAGGGCGAACGCGCTCGGATTGGCTTCGCCGGTCGGCGCGTCGCCCTGGAGCACGCCCAGCAGGACGTGCCAGCGCGACGCCGGCGGAACGAGGAGCGGTCCCCACACGATCGCGATGAACGCGGCCACGGCGGCAATGAAGAGCCGCGGTCGCGGCTTCGCATTTCCGCCGGGGACGAGCAGCAGCACGAGCAGCGCGATGGGCGCGAGCTTGAACACCGCAGCGGCCGTCACGAGAGCCGCGAACCAGAAGAGGCGCCCCGCGACGTAGCACGCGAGCCCGGCCCAGATCAGCGTCGACTCGATCAGGGCGATGTTGCCCATGCGCAGGTCCCAGAGTGCGGTGGCGTTGAACCCGAAGGCGGCCACCAGCGCGAGCGCGAACACCGGAACCGTGCGCGGCACGAGCCGGCGCCACAACATTACGAGCCCGACCAGGCAGAGGAGCTTGAGCGCCATCCACAGCGCGAACGGCGTCGCTTCCGGCAGTGCGCTGAGTGCGATGAACGGCGGCAGCACGGCGGGCGGATACACGAAGCCGATGTCGATCGGGCGCCCCGCGGCGCGTGACAGATCCTCGAGCCGGTAGGGATCGAGGCCCGCCATCGCCGCGCGCGCCGCGTCCAGGTAGATGCGGAAGTCGCCCTGGACCGGCATCGCGTGATACGCGACCGTGCCGACGTAGAGCGCGATCAGCAGGAGCCCGCCCACCGGCCACAACCGGCGCAGCGCACGGAGCTCCGCGCGCGGGGAGCCGGCCCGGGGAGGCATCGGAGCTAGAGCAGCTCCTTGAGGCGGGCGTAACCGGCCCGACTCACCGGGAGCTGGCGGCCGTCGGCGAGGATGGCGACCCGGCTGTCCTTGCCGAAAGGCTCGAGCCGCGAGAGGCGCGTCACGTTCATCACGATCGAGCGATGGACGCGCACGAACTGCGCGGGATCGAGCAACGTCTCCAGCTCGGCGAGCGGTTGCGGCTTGAGGTGGCTCTTCGCACCGACGTGGATCGCGACGTAGTCGTCCTGCGCCTCGAGGTAGTCGATCGTTTCCACCGGGATCACGTGCACCTGCGCGCCGTCCTTGATGAGCACGCGCTCGAGGTGCTGGCCCTTGGGGCGCGCGTCGGCCGCGAGCCGCGCCGCGGGGATGCTCGCGGTCAGGGACTCGGCGCCCCCGCTCGCGCGCAGCCGTTCCCGCACGCGCTCGAGCGCCTCGGCGAGCCGCTCCGGCGAGTAGGGCTTGAGCAGGTAGTCCACCGCGTGCACTTCGAACGCCTTGAGCGCGTACTCGTCGAACGCGGTGGCGAACACCACGGCCGGCTGCGGATCCAGCAGCTCGAGGACCTCGAAGCCGTCGAGCTTGGGCATGCGCACGTCGAGGAACACGAGGTCGGGTCTGAGCTGCGGCACACGCTTCACCGCTTCGAAACCGTTCTCGCACTCTCCCAGCACCTCGACATCGGCGTGGCGGCCCAGATACTCGTGGAGCAGCGAGCGGGCCGGCGGCTCGTCGTCCACGATGAGCGCACGGATCACTCCGCTCGTTCCCGGCTCGCGAAGACGGCCCGCGCGCCTGCCGACCGGGGCCGACGCGAGCTGACGCTGCACCCTCTGGAGCTCGCTCCGCACGTCCCGCGCGGTCTGGATCCTC
>DAIUEO010000012.1:22511-38100 GCA_036845125.1 Candidatus Eiseniibacteriota bacterium
GATCGGGCGGCAGGCTGCCACGCGCGGAGACGAGCTCGTGTGGCGGATCGCGCAGGATCGCCGAGCTGACGTCGGCCACCGTCGGCCCCTCGAACGGGCGACGCCCGGATACGAGCTCGAACAGCATGACGCCGAAGGCGAAGAGGTCCGCGCGCGCGTCGACCTCCTCCCCGCGGAGCTGCTCGGGTGCCATATAAGGAGCGGTGCCCACCACGAGGCCGGCGGTCGAAATGGGCGAGGCCACCGTCAGGGCCTGCGTGGCCGCCGCCGCGGGCTCGCGCGGTGAGGCCTTGGCGAGTCCGAAGTCGAGCACCTTGACCCACCCGTCGTGGGTCACCATCACGTTCCCCGGTTTCAGGTCGCGGTGCACGATCGCCTTCTCGTGCGCCGCGGCGAGCGCGTCGGCGAGCGGGATCGTGAGCTCGAGAACGCGTTCGAGCGGCAACCCGCCGGACACGATCAGGCGGTCGAGGCATTCGCCCTCGATCAGCTCCATGGTCAGGAAGCGCACGCCGCCCGCCTCCTCGATCGAATGGATGGTGACGATGTGCGGATGATTGAGCGCCGCGACCGCCTTGGCCTCGCGCTCGAAGCGCGCGAGCCGGTCCTGGTGGGACGCCACACCTGCGGGCAGCACCTTGAGCGCGACTTCGCGCCCGAGCCGCGGATCGCGTGCGCGGTAGACCTCGCCCATGCTGCCGGCGCCGAGCGAGTCGAGGATCTCGTAGGGCCCGAGCATCGAGCCCGGAGCGAGCCGGGTCATGCGGCGCTCCCCGCCGCGCGCCGCGCCTGCGCGTCGCGCTCGGCCATCTCGACGACGTGGGCATCGTGGACCACCGGCAGCCGGAGCCGCACCTGGAACGTCGAGCCGCCGCCGTTCACCTCGAGCGAGCCGTCGCGCACCGAGAGCGCTTCGAGGCGGCGCCGCACGTTGTCGAGTCCGACGCCGGCGCCGCGCTTGACCGGAGCCGTGGGGTCGCTCGGATTCTCGACCACGATCTCGAGCAGCTCGACGCCACCCTTCGCCGCGGGCCTCACCCGCGCTTCGATGCGCACGGTGCCGCCCTCCAGGAGATTCGCGATCCCGTGGCGCACGGCGTTCTCCACGAGCGGCTGGATCAGGAGCGGCGGCACGACGCACGGCGCGGCGTCGGGCGCGATCTCGCGCACGACCGTGAGACGCGCGCCGAAGCGCACCTGCTCGATCTCCAGGTAGTGGTCGGCGAGCGTCAGCTCCTCGCGGAGCGTGATGAAATCACGCGCTCCGACCCGGAGCGTCTCGCGCAGGAAGTCGCCGAGGCCGACGCACACCCGGCGCGCGTCCTCGGGCCGGCTTCCGACCAGCGCGTTGATCGAGTTCAGGCTGTTGAACAGGAAGTGCGGGTCGAGCTGGGCGCGCAGCGCACGCAGCTCGGCATCCCGCGCGGCGACCCGCGACTCGAGCATGCGCCGCTCGGCGAGCCGGGATTGCTCGAAGGCCAGCATCAGGTAATGGCCGATCGCGGAGACGAAGTAGAGGAACGCGGCCGCCGCGCCGAGCAGCATCCAGTCGGAAGGGACGTAGGGGACGATGCCGCGGTGCCGCGTGAGCACCGACACCCAGGCCGGACCCAGCACGAGCCAGAGCAGCGCGGCACCCGCCGCCCCCATGGTGTGCGTGCCCACGATCCGCAGCAGCGGCGTGGTGCCGAGCGGGGCGCCGCGACACACCCACCAGGCGCTCAGCACGTCGAACGCGAGCAGCAGAACGAGCGGCAGCAGCACGAGCGCGAGCTCGCCCGGCTCGCGCGGCGTGCGCAGATTGAGCAGCGCTCCGAGCCCGATCGTGAGCGGAATCCAGGCCGCCACGTAAAGCAGGAGCCGCCGCCGATTCGTGAGGAGCGGATGCATCGCCTAGTTTTTGACTTCGATTCCGCCCATCAGAACCACGCCGTTCAGGACCAGCTCGCCGGCCGGCGGACCCTCGAAGCCGCGGGTCTTGTCCTCGAAGGCCCCGAGCAGGACCGCGGCCTCCGAGGTGACCTTCCAGTTCTCGGGCACCCGGAGGTCGACGCCCCCCCACATCACGAAGGTGTCGAACACGGCCTTCTCGCCCGGCGCAACCTTCGCCATGCGGAGGTCGATCTCCACCCCGCCCATCATGGCGCCGAGGTCGCCGCCCCTGAAGTTCTCGCTCACGATGCGGCGGGTGACGCCGCCCATGAGCGCGAAGGCGCTCACCCGGTCCCCGGATTCGTCGCGTGACACCTCCGTTGCGAAGACCCCATGCGGGCCCCGACCCGCGCCCGTGGCCCCCGGTTTGGAACGACTCACGGTGCGGAACACCAGGGTGAGTCCCAGGGCGATCAGCGCGATCGGCCACAAATCCCAGAACTCGAAGTCGACGAAGTCGAGGTTGCCGAGCAGGAGGACCGTGCCGACCCCGGCGAACAGCAGCCCGGCGATGGGCGCGCGATTCGTGCCGATCCCCATCGCCTTCATGACGCCGAAGAACACGATGCCGACCGGCCACCAGCTCAGGTACTGCGAGCCGTCGACGATCTCGAGGTTGTCGAGCGCGAGCAGCACGCCCGCACTCACGAGCATCAGTCCGATGACCAGCTTCGGAGTGAGCCAGTACCGTTCAGACACGAGAGACCACCCTTCCCGGGACGCGGCGCACCTTCACGCCGGCCATCACACCGTACACGAGTCCGAGTCCAAAGGCCCCGGCCACCAGCGGCCACCCCACCGAGCCGACGATCACGACGACCTTGCCCAGCGCTCCCAGCACCGCCGCCCATTCCGGATGCGAGCGCAGCGCGAACGCCGCGATGAGGACCGCGTTCTGTACCACCAGCCAGGCGGTCACGGCGGCCAGGGCGAGCGCGAGCGTCGCCCGCGAGATGTTGCGATTGCGATTCACGACCGATCCTCCTCTCCCCCGGTGTTCCGGTACGGGCGGATTCCCACGACGGCCTCTCCTTCGGACTTGTGGCCGGCTCGGATTTTCACGAACGCGCCGCTGCGCTTGCCCGTGAACGAATTGACGACCAGTGACAGCCCCACGAAGACGATGATGAGCGGCCATGAATTCCGATAGGTGAGGCCGTACCAGTGGTAGGTGACGCCCAGGAAGAAGACGCACATGGCCAGCATCAGGAGTCCGTCGCCGTATTCGGCCCGGCTGGGGTGTGCGATGAGCTTGCCGATCCCGACCAATCCGAGCCACAGCGGCCACAGCTTCCAGATGTGGGGCCAGTAGTCGATCCGGTTGAGGAGCATGATCACGCCCACCGTGGCGAGCCCCAGGCCGGTCACGATCTTCTGGGTGTCGAGCCGTTCCCATCTGCCGCTCATTGCCGCCTCCGGTTCCGTTGCGCCTTCTTCTGTTCCCCGCCTGCCCTTCGACACACGCAAGTTACGGCGGTTCCGGGGAAAGGTCGTGGGATGTTCGGCGAATGGCGGCTGGCCGCCGGTGAGTGCCGGCTAGGGGGCCGGCGAACGGCGTCTCCGGCCCAGGATGACCAGGCCCGAGAGCATGATGGCGGCGAACGCGAACCACTGGATGGCGTAGCCGAGGTGGATGCTCTCGATGTGGCTCGCGGGCCGCGAGCGTATCGGCGCGGTCGCAGCGTCCCCGCCCGGAAGCTGGACGACCAGCGCCGGCAGCAGCGCATAGGGCAGGCGCGGCGCGAGCGAGTCGAGATCGACCCGACTCGTGATCCAGAGCTCGGCATCGCCCTCGGTCCGCGCTTCGAGCGGCGCGCCGCCGGCGCCGCGCACGACGCTGCCGGCGACACCGATCACCTCGCGCTCACCGGGCTCGGAGTGATCCGCGACGCGGGCGCTCACGCCATCCGCCGCTTCGATCCACCCCCGATCGACCAGCACGGCGATCGAGTCCCCGTCGAGGACGAGCGGGGTCACCACGCCGACTCCCGGCGCACCTTCGTGCAGACGCCCGCGGATCAGGATCTGGTGGCGTTCGTCATAGCGCCCGCGGAAACGCACCCGCTGGCCCGAGCCGGGCGCAGGGAGCGCTGTAGGTGGGGTATCCGGGGAGAGGTCCAGCGGAGGCACGACCAGCGCACGGTCGAGCGAGGCGTTCAGCGCCTGCTTCTCCCGCCAGCGCGAGAGCTGCCAGAAGCCGAGCCGGACGCACGCGATCGCGGCGGCGACCACGGCGACGGCGATGAGGACCCGGCCGAGCCTCACCGCGGTCGGCGGTGCTTCACGGCTTGGGCTGCGGGGCGGGCAGGTCGAACGCCACCACCAGAGAGTCGAAACCGCAGGTCTTGTGGGTGGCGTCGCAGAACGGCTTGTTCGAGGACTGGCCGCAGCGGCAGAGCGACACCTTGGTGCGCCCGCTGAGCCCGAACGACCGGCCCTCCATGTCGACGATCTCGAAGTCCCCCTCGACCCGCAGCGAGCCGTTGCTCATCACCGTAATCCGCGTCGCTGCCATGGATTCCTCCTCGAGTACGCTCCGACCGGGTGGGAAGCTCTTCCGCAATCTAGGTGGCGCCCGGGGTCGCGGCAACCTGCGGGCCATGTGCGGCGTATGATTCCCACGGCCTGGCCGGCCCTGGAAACCGGCGATGGACCCTGGAGGAGTTGAATGGAGATCGTGGTTGGAGGGCTTCTGCTCTTTGTCGCCCTTTCGGTTCTCGGACTCCTGTGGGCGGCGTTTTCTCTCGTGTTCTGGCTCGTCACCCTTCCCTTCAAGCTGCTCGGGCTCGTGTTCCATGGGCTCGCCGGACTCGTGGTTCTGCCGATCCTCGGGGTCCTCTGGGTGGTCGGAACGATCGCGGTGGTGGCGATGGCGGCGGTGTTCCTGATCCCGCTCCTGCCCTTAGGTCTGCTCGCGGCAATCGCCTGGCTGGTCTTCCGCCGCCCGAAGCCCATGCACGCCTGAGCGAGAGAACTGCCCCCATGTGCACGAGGTAGCGATCGGTTGATGATCCACCCGCGAAAAGAGGCGGCGGTCCGCTTTTGGACCCCCGCCTCCTTCGTGTTTCGTCTTCTGCGCGAGTAGCTACTAGGGGTTCTGTGACGGGCAGGGCGGCTCCTTTCCACCACCGCCGCAGATGAATCCGAGATCCGGGAACCTCCGATATTGGCCATCGCAAGGGCTGGTGACCGTGACCTGAACCGACTGACAGCAGCCCCTTCGACACCCCACCTTGTTCGGAATCTTGGCGGTGAGGGTGGCCGGACAGACGCTGATATTGAAGCTCGCGTGCCAGTACCCGTTCTGGTCGGCTCGGACTGACGCCTTCAGAATCGAACCGTGGTAGACGTCGACGAAGCCGGGGAGCGGTTCCGCAGCCCCCTCGAAGGGACACGTTTGCAGGTATCCGTCGACTTCAACACCGCAATAGGGGTCGTCGTTGCACTCGGCCGCGGTGCCTGATTCCGTAGCAAAGAAGCAGGTACTGAGAATGATGACCCCAAAGAACAACCGTTGCGATCGAGACATGCGTCGAACCCTCCTCAAAGATGGACGGGAGCCATAAGTGAACTGGACCGCGCAAGGCGTCCTGTTCAGCGTTGTTTTACGGACGCGGTCTCTCAATTACGGGTCCGTCGGAGCGTGGAGGCTCTGTCCGCTCGATCCCGTATGCCGCCCACAGGAACGGGTGGCGGTAGCCGCGAGGGCCGCTCATCAGCCGGCGGCGGGCTTCGTTGAGCGCCACCTCCGGTGACATCCCCCGTCGCATCCAGAGATCGATGAACGTGCTCATGATGCTGGCGGCGTAGTCATCGCGCACCGGCCATGACGTGCGGACCACCGCCCCCGCGCCGGCGTCCAGAAACGCCTGCGCCAGGCTCGGCGCTCCCGAGGGTGCGAGTGACGCCGGAACGCCGGTGGCGCATCCCGAGAGCACGACCAGCTCACAGCCCGTGAGATCCGCCGCGAGCACGTCCGCCACTTCCAGGTATTCGCGATCCAGTCGAGGCTCGAGCGAATCGGGCGCCAGTGGCACGAAGGCCGCCGTCGGCATCCCGGGATCGACCGCCGAGTGAACGGCGAGGAACAGGTAGCGCGAATCCTGCCACGCCTCCTCGAGCGCGCGCAGCGTGGCCGAGGCGCCCATGAGGCGACGCGCGGAAGGATCCGTTACCGCCATGCTCTCCGCCTCGGCCCGACCGTGACTCAAAGGCTCGAGACCGCTGCGCATGCGGAGAAGCCGGGGTGAGAGCTGCGGGTCGGCGAGAATGGTCCCCCGATTCCGCGATGTCGATCCGTCACGGAGACGGGAGAAGTGCTCGTACGCGACGTTCCAGTCCTCCTGCAGGGGCCGGTAACCGCGGCGCGAAACGTTGAGAGCCTCGAACGGCAGGAGCGCCAGGGCCCCGTCGGCAGAGATGCGAAGAGTTCCCGGGCGCGACGCGTTGGTCCCGATCACTTCCGCAGGAATAAGGAGCTCGGATAGCTGGCGCAATCGCATTCCCAGGGCCGCGTCGACCGGGGCGTCGACTCCTTCGGGATCCCGCGACATGGCTTCCATCACCTGCGCGATCTGTTCTTCGAGCTGGCGCGGGCCCATATGGAGCACCTCGCGTCGGGTTCCGGAGCGGCCTCGCGTCCAGCGCAGGACCCGATCACCGACGTGGTATGTCAGCTCCACACCGTCCCGCATCGTCGTTGCTGAGGCGGGAAGCACCGCACCCTCGAGGTGGGCGGCGACGAGGTCCGCGCACTCCACCAGATCCCCGTTCGGGGCGGAAGCACGGACCAGCTCGGACGCCCGGCGCCAGCGACGCTCGATCTCGAGGCTGACTTCGGGGGCCTCGACCAGCTCGTGCATGAGGTCACGCAGCTCGTTCTCCCCGAACAGGAACGTGTAGGCCTCCGGCGTCGCATCCATGGCGGCCACTCCGGATTCGAGCCGCTCGAGGCCTGATCGGAGTGATGCCAGCATTCCCACCCGATCGTTGCGCGCCCGGTGCCACTGCGCGCGCAACGCCTCGTACTCCAGCACCTCGCGGAGCCTGGGACTCCTGAGCCGCTCGGACGCCCGCGCGAACGAGGCGAGTGCATCACCGCATCCGTCGAGGTCGCCCGATCGGAGGCAGGCCCGCGCCAGCGCGACGGCATTGCTGGTCCCGTACTCCGGGATGAGAAACGAGTCGCAGTAGGCTTGCCCCCTTCGGGCGGTGACGATGGCTCTTTCGAAGCGCCCGGCGTCGGTCAGCGCGCGGGACCATCGGGCCAGGAGCCGTCCACGCGACGGAATTCGACCGCCCACGGTTGCGTGCATCGCGTCCGCGCGGGCAAACAGTCGATCGGCCGTCGCGACATCTCCGGATCGGGCGGCAACCATCGCCTGGGTCTCGATGATGCCCACTTCCCAGGCGCCCGACCATGGAGAGCCGGCTCGACGGGCCCGGCGCAGGCTGGGACCGGCGGCGCGCAGATCCCTGGCCACCAGTTCCCAGGCGCCCAGGCGCACGAGGAACTGCAGCGCCTCGTGCACGTACCGCACATCCTCGCCCTCCAGGGCGGGATCGAGCGTCAGACGATGCACCTCGCCCAGGTAGTCATTCGCCAGGGCCCAGCGTCCCTCGCTCGCATAGTGATTGGCGAGAAAGAGATGGAATCGCGCCACATGGTCGAGAAGGCGGTGCCGTTGTGCGACGGCGAGTCCCGCTTCCCAGAGAAGGATCGTGGAATCACGGTGCCCGGTCTCCTTGAGACCTTCGCCCAGGCCCCCGTATTGCCAGCACACCATGTTCTGGTTGCCCGACGTCCGCGACTCAGCGAGGGCGGCCCGCAGGAAATTGATGTTTCCCTCGATGTCCCCCCGCTTGAGGGCCAGCCCGGCAAGAGCTCCCAGGGCCGCGTTCCGGCAGCCGGGACAGCCCTCGGCCGCTTCCCGAACGAGACGTGACCGTTCCGCGGGGGGCGCGTTCCGGTCCGCCGCGAGACGCTGGATGCGGGCGACACGGCTCCGGGTTTCGTAGCGGGCGGCGATCGGGCCTTCGAGCCTGGCCACCATGCTGTCCGAGTACTGCTGCATGTCGAACGCCGGCCCGATCGCCTTCGTGAGGCGGATCAGATGGGGCAGCAGCGGGGCCTCCAGACGGGCAAACTCCTCCATCGAGGCGGCCTGTTTCGTCATGAGGTTCTGCTGCGCGAAATAGACGCGCGGCCATCCTGCCTTGCGAAAGAACGCCACCAGTGTCGAGTCGTCGTCATGGACCAGGTGCCGCGCGAACTCGCGGTCGAGCGATGGCACGTTCCGCGTCAATCGGTCGGCGTCGTCTTCGGCACAGGCCGGAACCAGGATCAGCAGGAACGGCAGGAATGCGGGGCGGAAGACGGCGAGCAGGGAGGTGGGCATGGGAAAGAGAACGCAGTCAGAATTATACGGACATCCTCCTCCATTTCCCGATCGTCGGTTGCACAACGTTTTTCTTGCTCCGGAGCGTTGCCTCCGCCAGAGTTGCCGGCACGTCCCAACAACCCAGGACCGGGGCGAGGAGTCATGCCCGTCAGCCCGAGACCGCCCCGAGACCAGGCCTGCCAACTGATTCACGCGATCCGAAGTGGGTCGCAGCCCGCCTGGCACCATTTCATCGACGAATACTCCCGACTCATCTTCTCGGTCGTGCGTCGCTACCTGGCGTTCGCCACCGAAGACGACCGTCGCGACCTGTTCGTCGATATCCTGCGTGGACTGAGGGAAGGAGCACTCTGGCGCTACGACGGCCGGAGCGCGCTCTCCACGTGGTTGTTCATCTACAGCAGAAGCCGGGCTCTGGACTGGCTTCGGAGCTCGCGGGGAAGGAAGGCCATCCCCAAGTGGCTGCTCAAGCTCTCCAGTCGGGACCAGCGCGTGTTCCGCCTCTACTATGTCGACGGCCTCGGCTGCTCGGTGGTGCGCCAGATCCTCGCGAGGGAGGGTATCCCCACCACGCTCGACGACCTGGTCGAGTCCCTGGAGCGGCTGGACGAGAAGCTCGACATCGGAATGCGCCGGCGCCTCGCGGGGGATCTCTTCGCTCATTCGGTGGGTTTCGCCTCGGGGCGTCTTCTCGATTTTCTCCATCGGCTTCGCACCGAATACGAAACGAGCGCCCAGAGCCTGGACCCCGAACAGGTGATGATCCAGAGAGAAATCGGTCTCGTGGCCGAGCAGGTCCGCGAGTACGTGGCCAGGCTTCCGGAGATCGAGCAGCGCGTGATTGCGATGCGCTACTACGAGGGTCGCACCGCCCGGGAGTCCTTTCAGGATCTCGGGCTCGAAGATCAGCGTGAGGTCTATACCGTGGAGACGCGTGCCATCCGTCGCCTGAGGACGATGTTCGCCAAATGAGCTCGAGCCCTCCCCTCACCGACAACTCGCGCCGTCAGGATCTGATCCACGAGGGAGAGACTCACCCCTCCCCCGAGCGGATCGCGGCACTGCTCGATCCGGAGCTTCGTCCCCCGGACGAAGCCGAATTGCGTGCACACCTCACGCTCTGTCGCCGCTGTTTCGGCCTCTATGCCGAAATGGCCGAGACCGAGCTCGCGTGGCGCTGGTCACGCGGGACGGAAAACCTGGACGCCGATCTGCTTCGCGCCGCCAATGAACTTGCGGATGTCGAGGCCGCCGAGAAAGGGACGCCATTCAATCGAACACCGAACATCCGCCCCGGCGTCCTCATCGCGACAGCGGCAGCCGTCGTTCTGGCGTCTGCTCTGTTCCTGCCCGGTTGGGTCCGTGACAGTTCCGATGTCGCCACCGTCCGGCGTGCCGTGGCCGAGGTTTCCCGCACCGGAATGGTGCTGACTGCCGATATCGCGCCGCCCGGGCCGACGATGCGCTCGGACGATCCGGGATCTCGGCCGCTCACGCAGGCGGTCAATCGCCTGGCGAGCCGTGTCGACTCTCCGCGCGCCACCGAGGACATCACGTACTGGCTGGCCGCCGGCATGCTGGCCGACAACGACCCCAACGTGCGAACGGTTCTCGATGATGCGCTGGAACGCTGGCCGAACAGCACGCGGCTCCTGAATCTGCGGGCGGTCGCGGCCTACCGCGACGGGCGTCTCGAAGATGCCGACCGTGCTCTTTCATCGGTGCTCGAGAAGCACCCCAATGATCCGGTGGCGTTGTTCAATCGCACCTTGCTGCTGAGCCAGGAGAAGCGGACCGGCGAGATGGAGGCCGCTCAGCACGCGCTCACGAATGCCCTCGAGCCGGGCAGCCCGCTCCAGCAGCGGGCCAAGAAGGAATTCCTCCTCGGCCCGCCTTGACCCCTCCCTACCGGTCGCTCCACTCGGGAACGCGGCCCGGGGTCCATGGCGCACCTGCCGCGTCGGCCTGGGTCTCGAGTCGGTGCAGGTCGGTTTCGACCAGCGTCTTCAGCTTGGGCAGGAAGGCGCTGAACTCCTTCGCCGCGATCTCGTAGCTGCGGCGCTGGGTCGCGGTGGCCATCGAGGTCGATGACCGGCCGTCGATGATGTCGTTCACCCGGTCCGAGAGGGATGGCGGCCGCGACTCGTTGCGGCGATCCATCATCGCGTCGCCCTCCAGCTCCAGCCGCAAGTCGGCGAGACGCGCCTCCAATTTCCGCGCGTCGTCCATCATGGTCGGCTGCGCGGCGGAAGCATCCTCGATCGCCTTCTTGAGCAGCGTGATCCGCTCTCCGGCCTCGCGGGTCGCCTGCTGCGCGCCGAGCACAGCGCGCTGGAGGCGCGCGGTCCGGCGCTGGAATTCGAGGAGCGCGACGCGGTCGGTCGCGGGGAGCGTCGCGTTGCCGAGCGGCTCGACCTCGAACGGCTGGGGCTCCGTGATCTCCGCGAGCACGCCACCCACGCGCTTCGCAAAATGGACGGTGTAGGTGCCGGGGCCGGCGAGCGGGCCCATCGGGCCGGGGCCGAACGCGTCCTCGTCCGGGGCGCTCGCGCGCGTCGGATTCATCGCCGGGTACCGCAGATCCCAGGCGACGCGCTGGAATCCGGACTTGGCCGGGCCGCTCAGCCGGCGCACGACGTTGCCATCCGCATCCGTCACGGTGAGCACGATCGACGGATCCTCTTCACGCTCCTCGGCGCGCAGTGAATCCCACGACGGGTAGTACGCGTCGCCACCCGACTTGGCGATCTCCTTCTCGGAATCCTGGCGGCGCTGCTTCTTCGTCTTCAGATCCTTGGCCATGTAGTAGGTGAACACGGCGCCAAAGGGCGGATTCGCCGCGGTGTAATAGGTCTCCCCCTGGAAGCCGGTGCCGCGGAAGCCAAGCGGCGTCTGCGGCACGTAGACCCACGCGTCACGCACCGGGAACGCGACGGCATCCTTGGCGAGCGTCGGCTCGTCCACCGTGCGCAGCGTGCGGTAGTCGTCGAGGACGTAGAAGCCGCGCCCGAACGTCGCGACCACGAGGTCGTTCTCGCGCTTCTGGATCGCGAGATCTCGCACCGAGATGGTCGGCATGCCGCCTTTGAGCCGGATCCACTTGCGGCCACCGTCCATCGTGCAATAGAGCCCGAACTCGGTCCCTAAGAAGAGAAGTTTGGGGTTGACCGGATCCTCGACGATGCACCACACGTTGCCGCGCTCCGGCAGATCGCCGGTGATCGAGGTCCAGCCTCGGCCGGAGTCCGTGCTCTTCAGGACGTAGGGCTTGAAGTCGCCCATCTTGTGATTGCCGAAGGTGGCGTACACGGTGCCGTCAGCGTGGCGCGAAGCCTCGAGATCGGTGACATAAGTCAGTTCCGGCACACCGGGGAACTTCTCCACCTTCCGCCACGCCTTGCCACCATCCTCGCTCACCTGCACGAGCCCGTCGTCGGTGCCGACGTAGAGCAGGCCTTCCTTTCGCGGCGATTCGGTGAGCGCCACGATGTTCCCGTAGAACGAGGTCGAGGCGTTCTTCGCCACGGCATCGGGACCCCACACGCGACCCATGACCTCGAGCCGGTTGCGGTCGATCTTCCGCGTGAGATCGGGGCTCACCGGCGTCCACGTGTCCCCGCGGTCGTCGGTGCGGTAGAGGCGGTTCGCCGCGAAATAGAGCCGCGTCGGTGAATGCGGGCTGATGATCAGCGGCGAGTCCCAGTTCCAGTGGAGCCCGGGCTCGCCCGGCTCCTCCTTGGGCTGAATGTCGAGCCGCTCGCCGGTCTTCCGGTCGTAGCGCACCAGTGCGCCGTGCTGGGCTTCGGCGTACACGATGTCGGGATTGGTGGGGTCGACTACCGGCTGGAAGCCATCACCGGTGCGGACGTTGGTCCAGTCGGAGTTGGCGGCGCCGTGCGCGAACAGCGTCCGTGACGGCCCGCCCATGCTGTGGTTGTCCTGGGTGCCGCCATACACGTTGTAGAACGGCTTCGCCTCGTCCACGGCCACCTTGTAGAACTGCGTGACCGGCAGGTTCGGCACGTAGCGCCAGTTCGCCGCGCGGTCATAGCTCTCGTAAAGGCCACCATCGCAGCCGACGATCAGGTGATCGGTGTCGTTGGGATCGATCCACAGCGCGTGGTTGTCGACGTGCTTGTTCTTCTCCCCCGCACGCCGGAAGGTCTTGCCGCCGTCCTCCGACACCATGACGAACGTGTCGAGCGAGTACACGCGATCCGGCGCCTTCGGGTCGCACACCAGCTCCTGGTAGTACTGCGGGCTCGACGACACATGATCACCGCGCTTGTCCCAGTTGCCGCCGGCGTCCGTCGAGCGGTAGACGCCGCCCGCCTTGCCGCTCGCCGCAGCTTCGATGATCGCGTAGACGATGTCCGGCTGGGCCGGTGACACCGCGATCCCGATGCGACCCATGTCTTCCTTGGGCAGGCCGTTGGTGAGCTTCTTCCAGGTTTTGCCGGCATCCTTCGACTTCCAGATCGCCGAGCCCGGGCCGCCGTCGATCAGCGTCCACACCCGCCGCGCGCGCTGATAGCTCGTGGCGTAGATCACATCCGGGTTGCGCGGGTCGAAGGCGAGATCGCTCACGCCGGTCCAGTCGTCGACGTTCAGCACGCGCGTCCAGGTCTTTCCGCCGTCCTCGGTCTTGTAGAGCCCGCGATCGCCACCCGCCGCCCACAGCGACCCCTGCGCCGCGACGTACACGACGTTCGAATGGCGCGGATCGATCAGGATCTTGCCGATGTGCTCGGACTTCTCGAGCCCCGCCCGCTCCCAGCTCTTGCCGCCATCGTCGGAGCGATAGACGCCGTCGCCGTAACCGACGCTGCGCTGGCTGTTGTTCTCGCCGGTGCCGACCCACACGGTGAGCGGATCGTTGGGATCGATCGACACGCAGCCGATCGAGTAGGAAGGCTGGCTGTCGAAGAGCGGCGTCCACGTCACCGCCGAGTTCGTGGTCTTCCACACTCCGCCCGAGGCCACCGCGACATACCAGGTGTGGGGATCGGAAGGATGGATCGCGAGGTCGGCGATGCGTCCCGAGTTGGTGGCCGGCCCGATGCTGCGGAACTTGAGACCGTCGAAGGTCTCGCTCTTGAGCTTGGTCGCGGGCTCGGATTTGGTCGAAGGCTTGGTCTTGGACTTGGGCTGAGCGGCGTGGCCGGGGACGGCCACCGCGAGCGCCAGGGCGCAGACGAGACTCACGGGGCGCATGTGCGGAATACCTCGCGTGAAGGTGGAGAAGAGGAGGTTACAGGGCCGGGAACCGTAGCAGGGAGCGCCGCGATCCGCGAGCATTTGGGTCACCCCGCCCGTTTGGCACCAACCGTGCTCTGACCGACCTCGGCCACCCTCCATGCACGATCCCTCCTCATTAGAAGCCGCAGACCGCGCGTCCCGCGGAGCGCCGGCCGTGGCGGGCATTACATCTGGCACGATCCTCCATTGCGAAATGGACGAGGCCGGCGTACACGCCGCCCAGGCGTCTGCGGCCCGGGCCCTGCCTCGGCTCCTGTGGCGCCGGCTCTGCGCCTCCCCGATGACCCTCGTGCTGGTCGGGCTCAACGTCCTGATGGACGCGATCTTCCGGACCGGCCCGGGCACTCACTCGTACGTGGATACGGGAGCGATCAACCTTCTTCACGCGATCGACGGCGAGTGGTGGAAGCTCTTCCTGTTCCCGTGGCTGCACCTGAACGGGCAGCATCTGATGTGGAACATGGTCTGGCTGTTCGCGATGGGTGTGCTGCTCGAGCCCCTGCTCGGCTCGCGGCGTTTCCTGCTCGCCTACGGCGCTTCGCTGCTCGGAGCCTGGATCGCGGCGCTTCTTTTCGACGTCGTGGGGATCGGCGCTTCGGGCGCCATCTATGGACTGATGGGCATGGGACTCGCGGTTCTGGCCGGCCTGCGACCCTGGCGCTATTCCCTGGCGTGGATCCTGATCGCGTGGAAGGTGTGCTCGGGGCTCGTCGACTACCGGGAGGACCTGGATGTCGGGCAGGTCGCCCACCTCGGAGGCCTCGTCGCCGGCATTCTCGTCGGGCTCAAGTTCCGAAGCCGCGTTCCCGACTCCGGAGTGCTGCTCCCCTACCAGAAGCTCCTGGCCGCTTCGGTCGCCTTGATCCTGCTGGTCATCGTGCTCGGCGACACGCGCTGGGCTCCGGCCGCGCACGCGACCCTCGCGAGGATCGAGGAGAAGCGCGGGATGAAGGATGAGTCCTTCCGCCACTGGATGCAGACGGGAGAGATGGCCAACGCGAGGCGAGCGATCGAAGTCCGGCTCATCAAGGAAGCTGCGATCTGTGTTTCACACAGCGGGCGTTGCTACCCGGCAGCGGTGGAAATGCTGGAGCGGGTGCCGGCCGAGCTCATGGAGACGCGCGACTACCGCCTCCTGGGTTACCTCCAGACCCGGGGACCGGCCCGGGACGATCAAGCTGCGCGCGCGAACCTGGTCGCAGCCATGGAGCACGACCCCGGCGACCTCCTCACCGTTTCCGCGCTCTCGGGCCTCCACGCGACCAGCTCCGACCCGCTGGTGCGGAATCCGCGGCTCGCCATCCGCTACGCGTGGCGTGCCGCGGACCTGGAAAGCGCTCCCTCGGATATCTCCGCCAAGGCGCTTGCCATGGCGTATCGCGCTGCCGGCGAGGACAGCGTGGCGGTCGTGCTGATGCGCCTCGCGGTCCAGCTTTCCGAAGATCGGTATCGAGCCGGCTACGAAGCGGAGCTGGCCGCCATGGTCGAGCGTCTGCGTGCAGCGGAAGCAGCCGAAGCAGAACCGGCCGGGCCCGCGAATCGGCCGGCGATCGTGTCTACCGCCGCACTCCCACCCACAGACCATCCCCGATCGGGACGATGACGCTCTGAACGTCGCGGACCTTCGCCATGTGCTCGTTGAACTCGCGCACCGCCGTGACTTCGCGATCGCTCGGTGAATCCGCGAACAGCTCGCCGAACGCGAATGCGTTGTCCACCATGATCAGGCCGCCGCGCCGCACGATGCGCAGGCACTCTGCGAGGTACTTGGGGTAGCTCGCCTTGTCGGCGTCGAGGAACGCCGCGTCCGCGGAGTTGGCGGCAAATCCCGGCAGCACGTCCATGCCCGAGCCGCGGAACACCTGCACCTTCCCCGCGACGTCCGACTTGGCGACCCATTGCTCGGCGAAGTCGGCATGCTTCTTCTCGAGCTCGATCGTGCGCACGTGACCTTCCGCCGGAAGCGCCCGTGCCATCGCGATCGCCGAGTAGCCGGC
>DAIUEO010000013.1:0-14795 GCA_036845125.1 Candidatus Eiseniibacteriota bacterium
GATGCCCCGAGGGTATGATCGCCGCGCTCCCTCCCCGGAACGCCCGCGACCGGCCCACCTGCCGAGCGTGCGGGACGTCTTCGAGTCCTACGCGCGCTACTGGGGCTGGCAGATCGGCGCGAAGTACGGCCAGGCCTTCCTCGCCGCCGCACCGCTCAACGTCGGGGATCCGCTCATGCTGGTCCGGGACGTGGTGCCCCGCCCTTGAGCCACGCTCCGGCGCCCGGACGTGTCGCCGCCGCGCGACGCATCCTGGCGCTGGCAGGAATCGCTCTCGCGGTGCTCGCGGGGGCCGCCGGCGCCGGAGCGGACGCCCGGCTCGAGAAACTCGGCGACGAGTTCATCGACCGCATGCTGGTCACGCGCCCCCACCTCGCGACCCGCCTCGGGATCCACTCCTATGACAGCCGCCTCGCGGAAGTCTCCGCCGCGACCATCGATCGCGACGTTGCGTGGTTCCGGGAGTTCCGCCCGCGGGTCGAGGAGGTCGATTCCACCCGGCTCGACCTCGATCACCGCCTCGACCGCCGCGCGTTGCTTTCGCGGATCGACGCCGAGCTGGTGACGCTCACGGTCTTGGACGCCTGGCGCCGCGACCCCACGCGCTACACGGCAATCGTCGCGGGCTCGATCCAGTCGCTGATCCAGCGGCGCTTCGCCTCGCCCTGCTCGCGCCTCCTGTCGACGGCGCGGCGCCTGCGCCAGGTGCCGGAAGTGCTGCGCGCGGCGCGCGTGCTGATCGAGCATCCCTCGCGCCCCGCGACCGAGGCGGCGATCCGGCAGATGGAGGGAACGCTGAGGCTCTACCGCGAGGGCGTGCGCGACGGGCTCGCCGGATGCTCGGAGGGCCTCTTCCAGGGAGACCTCGCCGAGGCCGACACGATGGCGATCCGCGCCGTCGAGGAGTTCATCGGTTATCTCCGCACCGGGGTTCTGCCGCAGGCGGACAGCGCCTTCGCGCTCGGCGCCGACGCCTACGCGCTCAAGCTCCGCTACGAGGAGATGGAAGCCACGCCGGTCGAATCGCTGCTCGCGCGCGGCGAGCGCGAGCTCGAGGCCTCGCACGCGCGGGTGATCGCGCTCGCCGGCTACGTCGCCCCCGGCGGGAGCCTGGCGGCGGCGTTCGATTCACTGCACGCCCGCGTTCCCGACGCCGAGACGCTGGTTCCCTTCGTGAGCGACGGCCTGAACCGGATCCACGCCTTCCTCCTGAAGGAGGAACTGCTGACGCTGCCCCGGAAGGCGGCCCTGGCGGTGCGCGAGACGCCGCCTTTCCAGCGCGGCACGTCGTTCGCCTCGATGGATGCCGCCGGAGTATGGGAGCACGGCGCCCGTGACTCCTGGTACAACGTGCTGCCTGCCGATCCCGCGTGGAGCGAAGCCGACCGCCGCGATCACCTGGAGGCGTTCAACCGCTGGTCGGTCGACATCATCACGATTCACGAGGCGCTGCCCGGCCACTATTACCAGTCGCTCGCGACCGCACGCCTCGGGTCACGGCTCCGCCAGTTCCTCACCACCGGCTCCAACGTGGAGGGCTGGGCGCACTACTGCGAGCTGATGATGATCGAGCAGGGATTCGGCGCCGACGACGCGCGCTACGCCTTCGCCCAGGAGCTGGCCACGCTCCAGCGGCTCGGCCGGTTCGTGGCCGGGCTCTCGATGCACACCCGCGGCATGACGGTCGAGGAGGCGACGCGGCTCTTCGAGGAGCGCTGCTTCCTCGAGCCGGTGAACGCGGCGCGCGAAGCCCGGCGCGGCGCGACCGATCCCACCTACATCGTGTACACGCTCGGCCGGTGGAGGATCCTCGATCTCCGCGAGGAAGTGCGGCGGCGTCTCGGCCGTCGCTTCCGGCTCGATCGGTTCCACGACGCGCTGCTGGAGGCCGGGCCCGGGCCGTTGCCACTCGTGAGAGAGCGCGTGCTGGCCCGGCTGGCACCCGAGAAACGCTAGCGCCGGCTTTCCCCGGCGCGCGCCGATGTGGGAGATTGCGGCCGTCGCGCATCGGCTTGCTCAGCCGGAAGAACCGCTCACCCGCCGGAGGTCTCATGCTCAAGGATTTCCAGGAGTTCCTGACCAGGAACAACGCCCTCGCGCTTGCGATCGGTGTCATCATCGGCGGCGCCGTCGGCAAGGTGGTGAGCTCGCTCGCGAACGACGTACTGATGCCCGTGATCGGCATCTTCATCCCGGGCGGCGCCTGGCGCGACCTCAAGTGGACGCTCACGACCAACCCCGACGGTTCCGTGGGGAACGCGATCTTCTTCGGACAGTTCCTGGGATCGCTCGTGGATTTCGTGATCATCGCGGGGGTCGTGTTCATGATCACGAAGATGCTCCTCAGGCCGGCACCCGCGGCGGCCGCCCCCGCCAGCAAGAACTGCCCGGAGTGTCTCGAGATGATTCCGGCTGCCGCCCGCAAGTGCCGGGCCTGCGGAAGCGCGGTCTGAGCGCGGAAAAGCCAGCGCGGCCCCGCGACGAGCGGGGCTCGTCTAAAGTGGCGACCTGCCCGGGCCGATTCCTGCAGCACCGGTTCCGGGGCATGCTCTTCAGGGAGGCATCATGAATCCACGTCGCATCCGGGGCCTGGCGCTCCTTCTGCTGGGCGCACTCTGCGGGCTCCCCGACGTGGAAACCGCCGCCGCAACGCCCGGAACCCCGCCCGGGGTGAGCCCGGCGCCCGCGAGCCCTACTGCCGTGCAGACCCCGGCACCCACCAAGGCCCCCGCCGCGAAGACCACCACCCGGCGGCGCCGGCGCACCCGCCGGCTTCCGCCCGACGGCGTCTACTCGCGGCATGCGGTGGTGCTGGACCCGGTCACCGACGAAGTGCTGTTCGAGAAGAGCGCAACGTTCCCCGCGCCGATCGCCAGCCTCACCAAACTCATGACTGCGATCGTGCTGATCGAGATGGAGCCGGACTGGATCCGCATCGTCGACGTCACCTACGAGGACCTGCACGGCGGGGGTCGGACGCGGCTGCTGCGCAATGAGCGGGTGACCATCGGGGATCTCTTCCACATGAGCCTCATGTGCTCGGACAACGTCGCCACGCGAGTGCTCGTCCGCACCTCCGGGCTCTCGCTGGAGGAGTTCATCTCGCGGATGAACCGCAAGGCCCTCGAGCTGGGCATGAAGGATTCGCGGTTCGTGGAGTGCACCGGCCTCGACGAGCGGAACATCAGCACCGCCACCGACGTCGCGCACCTGCTGCGTGCCGCGGCCGCCAACGAACGGCTTCGAACCATCTCCTGCACGCGCACTTACGAGTTCAAGGGCACGTGGAAGAACCGCCGCCGTCTCCACTTCGTGGCGAACACGAACCGGCTGCTCTACGGCCGCTACGAGATCCGCGGCGGCAAGACCGGCTTCATCAGCGAGGCGGGCTACTGCCTCGCGACCTGGATCCGGACCGGCGGCCGCGACATGATCGCCGTCGTGCTGGGCGCGCCGACCAACGCCACGCGCTTCGCGGACGTGGTGCGGCTGGTACAGAAGACCCAGAAGCCGGTCGCGGCCGCGCCCTGAACCGGAGAGCCCGCCTCACCGCGGCCGCCGTCGGCGCCGTCGCGGGGACCGCCGGCGGCTGGTTCGGGGTCGGTGGCGGCATCGTCCTGGTTCCGCTGCTCACCGGTCCCCTGCGCCTGACCCAGCACCGCGCGCACGGTACGTCGCTCGCGGTGATCGGCGTCATCGCGCTCACCGGCGTGATCCCGTACGTCATGCATTCGAACGTCGCGTGGAGCGCGGCGCTGGCGGTGGCGCTCGCGAGCCTGATCACGGCGCGGATCGGCGCTGGCGCCGCCGCGCGCGTCTCGGCGAACGGATTGCGCCGCTCGTTCGCGGTCTTCCTCGCGATCGTCGCGGTGCGGCTGCTGTTCGCGGTCCCCACGGCCTCCGGCGCGGGGGTCGGCCTCGAAGGCCCGGCGCGGATCGCGGTCGAGGCCGGCGTCGGGCTCGCGGTCGGACTGCTCTCCGGATTCATGGGCGTCGGCGGCGGCATCATCGCGGTGCCCGCGTTCACTCTGCTGCTCGGCATGCCGCAGCAGCTCGCCCAGGGCACCTCGCTCGCCGTGATCCTGATCACCGCGCCCGCCGGCGCGATCGCCCATGCGCGGCACGGGAACCTCGACCTCCCGCTCGTGCCGTGGCTCGGACTCGGAGCCGCGATCGCGAGCCCGATCGCGGCCCTGCTGATCCAGTCCCTGCCGGCCTCGTTTCTCGCGCGCGCCTTCGCGGTGTTCGTGTTCGCCAACGCCGTTCACATGTGGGTGAGATCGCGCCCGGGACCCGCCGCCGGTTCGAGCTGACGCTCCCTTCTGCACGGCCGCCCGACAGGGGACGTGCAGAAGGCCCTACGGAAGCGCGAACTCACCCACTTTGCAGCCAGTTGAAGAAAGTTGCCACGACCGGTCCGGCGGGGGCCTCCGGCGGGCTAAGTCCCGGCCGTCAAAACCGTTGGGCCGCAGCGCCGTATGGGGGTTGTCAGGCGCCCTGAACCTCGGCCGGCCCCTTGCTTCTCTAACACTCAGGTCTCCGCAGGCCGGACGGCTCCCTCCTCGTCCCGGGTTTGCGGGGTTCGGACCTTTTTTTCCGCAGTCCAACCGCGAGGAATGCATGACGCGATCCGAGCGCAAGCGGCCCCAGGCGAAGCGGCTCTCCCACGCGGCACCTGCGGAAGCCACCGTCGGAATGGATCCCCCCCGCACGCAGCCCGGCCATCTTCCGGGCGACGTGGCGCGCGCCGCACAGCGCGAGATGGACCGGCTGCGCCGGCTCCCGCAGGGCTCCCCCGAGGCGGGTTCGGTACGCGCCTACCTCCAGTGGCTGTGGTCGCTGCCGTGGGACCGGAAGTCGACCGAGAATCCCGACCTCAAGGTGGTGCGCCAGACGCTTCAGCGTGAGCACTTCGGTCTCGAGAAGGCGAAGGAGCGGATCATCGAGTACCTGGCGGTGCGGCGCCTCAAGCCCGACCTGCCCGGACCCGCACTCTGCCTCGTGGGCCCGCCCGGAACCGGCAAGAGCTCGCTCGGCGCCACGGTCGCGCGCGCGTTGCAGCGTCCGTTCGTGCGCATCAGCGTCTCGGGAACGACCGACGTGAGCGAGCTGCGCGGCGAGAGCCGCTCGATGCCGGGCTCACAGCCCGGGAAGATCGTGCGCGCGCTGCGTGAAGCCGGCACGCTCAACCCGGTGCTGGTGGTGGACGGCGTCGACCGGCTCGCCGGCGAGACCGGCCTCGGCGTGGTCGAGACCCTGCTCGAGCTGCTGGACCCCGAGAGCAACTCGAGCTTCGTCGACCACTACCTCGGCATCCCGCTCGATCTCTCGCACGTCGTGCTGATCCTGTGCGCCAACCATCTCGACCTCCTGCCGGATGCCCTTCAAGAGCGTCTCGACGTCATCGAAGTGCCGGGTTACAGCGAGGAGGAGAAGCTCGAGGTCGCACGCCGCTTCCTGATGCCGCGCATCGTGTCGGACCACGGCCTGTCGATCAAGGATCTCTCGCTCGGCCAGGAGAGCCTGCGCGCGATGATCCGCCACTACACGCTCGAAGCCGGCGTGCGTGGACTGGGGCGCCAGATCGCCACCGTCTGCCGCAAGGTCGCGCATGCGCGGGCGAGCGGCGACAAGCACCGTCACATCGTGAAGCCCGCCGCGCTCGAGAAGTACCTGGGGCACCGGCTCTACGCTCCCGAGCAGCTCAGCAAGAGCGACGAAGTGGGCGTCGCGCTCGGGCTCGCCTGGACGGCGGCCGGCGGCGAAGTGCTGGTGGTCGAGGCGATCAAGATGCCCGGCCAGGGCCGCGTGGTGACGACCGGACAGCTCGGCGAGGTGATGAAGGAAAGCATCCAGGCCGCGCACTCGTACGTCCGCTCGCGCGCCGACGTGCTCGAGATCGACGCCGAGGCGTTCTCGAACTACGACATCCACATCCACTTCCCCGCCGCCGGCGTTCCGAAGGATGGTCCGTCCGCCGGCATCACGGTCGGACTCGTCATCGCCTCCGTGCTGAGCGACCGCCCGATCCGCCACGACGTGGCGATGACGGGCGAGGTGAGCCTGCGTGGCAAGGTGCTGCTGGTGGGCGGGCTGCGCGAGAAGGCGCTCGCCGCCTACCGGGCCGGGCTGCGCTCCATGCTGTTCCCGGCGGTGAACGAGAAGGACCTGTCCGACATCCCGGCCGACGTCCGCGACAACCTCGAGCTGCTGCCCGTCCAGTCGATGGACGACGTGTTCGAGATCGCGCTTCACCGGGTGATCCTGCCGTCGCGCATCGCGGGCGATTTCGTGATCGAGGTGGACGACGACGAGGTGGTCGAAGAAGAGACCGATTCGCCCGGCGACCAGCTCGCGGCCCACGCGCGGAGCCGTCGCCGCCGATAAGGGACGTCAGGAGATGCCGGTGTCCTCGCCCTCTTCGACGTCCTCGTCGCGCACCTCGCCGCCCCGCTCGAGCGCCGCCAGGTACTCCGCGATCCAGAGTCGCGCCTGGTCGGCATCGGCGAGCGGCACCAGGATCTCGCCCCACGCGGTCGTCGACCAGTCACGCCGCACCAACCCGTAGCCGGGGAGTGTCGCGCTCCTCAGCACCGCCGGGATTCCCTGGTGCTCGAGGATCCCGCACAGCAGCGCTCCCGACGCGGCATCCGGAACGCGGTGCACCACGACCGGCTCGTGCGCGCGCTCGGGGTCCGTCGAGGTCAGCACCACGCGGCAGCGCGGACAGGCGGCGACCGCCTCCTCGTACTCGGAGCCGCATTCCGGACAGAACCGCATGAATCAGCCGGTGCGCACGACCGCGTAGCGTTCGCGCAGCCGGCGGGCCGCCTCGGCGACGTCCTCGCGACGGGTGGCGAGCGAGAGCCGCACCCAGTCGCCGAACTCCGGCCCGAACGCGGTTCCCGGCAGCACCGCCACGCCCATCGCGAGCCATTCCTCGACGAGCGCCCAGACATCCCTCGTCCCGCGCGCCTCGGCGATGTTCGCGAACGCGTAGAAGGCGCCCTGGGGTTTGGGGACGCGGATCGCGGTCTGTCCTTCGAGCCCGGCCAGCAGCAGGTCGCGCCGCTCCTCGTACGCGCGACGCATGCGCTCGACCTCGTCCTGCGGGCCGGTCGTCGCGGCGCGTGCGGCGGTCTGCGCCGCCGGGAACACGCCGTGGGTCGTATAGAAGGAGAGCAGCGGGCCCATCACCGGGCGGAGTGCCGGCGGTGACACCACGAAGCCGATGCGCCAGCCGGTCATCGCGTACGACTTGGAATACGTGTAGACGCTGACCGTGCGCTCGGCCATGCCGGGAAGCGAGGCGATGCTGACGTGGCGCACACCGTCGAAGAGCAGGTGCTCGTAGGCCTCGTCGCTGATCACCCAGAGGTCCTTTTCGATTGCGACGCCGGCGATCGCCTCGAGCTCGGGGCGGGACAGCACGGCCCCCGTCGGGTTGTTCGGGCTGTTGATGTAGATCCCGCGCGTCGCCGGCGTGACCGCCGAGGCGATCTTCGCCGCGAGTGCCTCGGGGCTCAGCTTCTTCTCGAGCAAGTCGAGGTAGGCCGGCAGCGTGCGCATGCTGGCGCCGTGCGCGAAGGCGACCAGCTTGGGCAGCGCCATCCAGTGCGGCGAGAGCACCAGCATCTCGTCGCCCGTGCCGAGCAGCGCCTGGAAGGTGATGAAGAGGCCGTGCGTTCCGCCGAGCGTCATGACGATATCGTCGGGCTCGCAGGTGATGCCGTTCTCGCGTTGCAGCTTCTCGACCAGCGTGGTGCGCAGCGCGAGCGTCCCGCGTGCATCCGGGTAATGGGTCTCGCCGGCGCGCGCCGCGCGATCCAGCGCGTCGATCACATGTCCCGGGGTGTCGAAGTCCGGCTCGCCGCGCTCCAGGTGGAGCACGCGCTCGCCCGCCGCTTCACGGGCCTTCGCGGCCGCCATCACCTTGCCGAGCTCCGACGTCATCCGGAGCAGAGGCCGATCCGCCAGCATCTTCGCCATGCCCCCTCCAAGTGTTCGGAAGACCGTGCACGGGGCCCTGCGGGGCGGGGGAACGGGCGCGCAACCTCTTGTGTCGCACAGGAGAGGCCGGCCCGTTCCGGGCGGAAAACGGCCCGGACACAATCTTCAGTGCGGATCCAAGGTAACACGCCCGGCACATGGATTGCCTGAAATGGGGCGGACACCCGTGCACATTGCATCCGCGGAGGGGGAAGCCCGTGTCTAAATTCGATCTCAGGGACATCTCGGAACGGCTCGCCGGGTCCAAGGACACCGAAGCCGTGGTTTTCGAATTTCTCGGATATCTGCAGGGAATGCGGCAGGATTGGCGGGCCGCGCTCGCCTTCTACGAAGTCAGCCGTGACCGGCTCGAGCACGTCTACGAACGCCGCGACCGCCGCCTGATCCGGCGCGACATCGCAGTTCCGGCCGACCAGCTTCCGGCCCGACTCGTGCGGAAGTTCTTCCACCCCAGTGCATTCTTCAATGCCCACGCGCAGCGGCGGTCGCTGCTATCGGCGCTCTTCCACGCCTCACCGGCCTATGAGCCCGACGCTTCGGAGATTTCACTGCTCCGCCCCATCCTGCCTTCTGCCAATTGGCAGTCGTGCGTGTGTTTTGCACTGGCCGACCGCGAGGACGTGATCGCGCTCCTCGTGCTGGTCAGCGAGAAACGCGGCGCCTTCGGGGGCCGCGCGGTCTCCGACATCATCCCGATCAAGAGCATTGCGGCGCTCGCCATCACGCAGCATCTGCAGCGCGCCGGCGCGGTGGCGGACCAGGACAAGACGGCCCGCGTGGCCGCCGCCGAGTTCCAGGACCGGATCCGCCGGCTTTCCGCCCAGGCCGATGAGCTCGAAGCCGACAACCGCCTCAAGGCCGAACGGCTCGTCTCGCTCAGCAACGAGATCGAGAACCTCGATCGCAGCTCGAGCGGATATCGCGAGGAGCTGCAGCGGGTGAAGGAGCAACTGTTCGCGCTCGAGGAGCAGACCATGCAGGCGGCCGAGCAGCTGGGTGTCGCCTTTTCGGAGCTGAGCGAGAAGCAGGGCCTGCTCCAGGGACACGAGCAGACGCTGTCGTTCCTGAAGAGCGTCTTCCAGATGGTGGCGGTGGATCACGATCCGGATGCGTTGCCCGCCACGGCGCTCGAATGGTTCTGCGAGCACTTCACCATCGACCGCTGCAGCCTCATGCTGCTCGATTCCGCCGGCGAATCCCTGCGCATCGTCGCGCACCGCGGCATCTCGGAGGACATCGTCCCCCGGGTCCGCGTGCGGATCGGCCAGGGCGTGGCGGGCTGGGTCGCCCACAACCGCAAGCCGCTGCTGGTCCGTTCCGCGGAGGACGAGGGGCCGCGCACCGGGCTCGAGTCCTACAACTCGGACTCGTTCATCTCGGTGCCGCTGGTGCACGGCGACCGCCTGATCGGCGTGCTCAACCTGAGCAACAAGCGCGACGGCGACGTGTTCGAGGAGCTGGATCTCGATCGCGCGATGCTGACCGGGTCCGTGATCGCGATGGCGCTCGGGACACGGGAGATGGCGCGGCGCACCGCGGCCTGGAGCTAGCTCAGTCCGACTCCTGGTGCGGCGTGTGGCCGTTCCCCGAGAAGTACTCGTCGAGCGCGCGCCGGTGCGACCGGAACGCGATCGGCTCGGGCAGCGCTGTGCGCGGAAACCAGCCGGCGTCGATCGCGTCGTCCCCCGGCGCGATCGCGCCGCCGACCGCCTCGGCGACGTAGATCACGAGGATCGGCCGGGTGCGGGGATCGTCGCTTCCGGTGTAGACCCCGAAGAGACGGGTGATCCGGCCGCGGATGCCGGTCTCCTCGGCGAGCTCGCGCAGCGCGCACGCTTCCGGGGTTTCGCCGAATTCCATGAAGCCGGCCGGCAGGCACCACGCGCCGGCACGCGGATCGAAGCGCCGCCGCACCATGAGCAGACCGGAGCCGGTCTCGAGGATCACGCCGGCCGCCGGCACCGGGTTGTGGTAGTGGATCCACCCGCACGCGGGGCAGGTGGGCCGCAGCGTGCCGTGATCGTCGCGCGGCTCGAGCGCGGTGCCGCAGCGGAAGCAGAAGTGTGCGACGTCGGACATGGGGTGTCGCGAGCCTAGCCGCGTGCGCGGCGTCGCCGCAATCTCCCGTGGGCTGAAAACACGGACGCCCGGCCCTTGCCCGACCGGGCGTCCCACCCCACCCCTCCCCACCTCTGGAAGGAGCGCCGCGCTGCACCGAAAGCCACCCGGACTACGCCCCGTTGAATTGCTCGGCACCTTGCGGTGCGGTGGCTCCGGATCGGCGCTCCCTCGAGGGCGGGGGCCTAGCTGTCCTTTCTCTTGATCTCCTGCTTCAACTCCTCGAGCTCCCGCTTGAGTTCTTCCAGGTCCTTCCTCAAATCCTCGTCCGGAACCTCGAGCGCCCGCACATGCGCACGCACCCGCGGCTCGATGCGGCGCAGGTCGCGCTCGAGATCCGGGCTCATGTAGCTGCGGTAGCGGTAGTGCGGCGACTCGAGCTCCACCTCGAAGTTCTTCGCGGCACCCTTGCGGGATACCTGCACCGTGACCTTTTCGTCCTCCTGCTTCCCGAGGGTGCGGACGAGATCATCGGTGTCGTCGATCTTCGAGCCCGCGACGGAAGTGATGACGTCACCGGCCTTGATGCCCACCTTCTCGGCCGGACTGTCGTCGATCACCTCGACGACGAGCGCGCCCTTTCCGCCGGGAGCATTGAAGTAGGTGTTGAGATCGGGGTTCAGGTCCTCGACGCGCACGCCCAGGCGGCCGCGCCCCGTGGGCCAGACCATGAGGTGGTCGTGGTCGTCGTCACCGAAGTGCATGCTGTACGGCTCGGACGGGGTGAATTCCATGGTCTCGCGGTCGGGACGACCGTCGAGTCGCGGCGAGAGCGTCAGGTTCTTCCCGTCGCGCACGATCTTGAGCGTGACCGTCTCCCCGCTCTTCCGCGCGCGCACCGCATCGGCCAGCTCGTCCGGATCGGAGACCGCCACCGTTCCGAGCGCGGTGATGACGTCGCCCTTCTTCACGCCGACCTTGTCGGCGGGGCTATCCTCAACGACCCCGCTCACCAGCACGCCGGGGCCGGTGTAGCTGATGCCTTCCCGCAGCTCGTCCGTGAGCTCCTGCGTGTAGACGCCCAGCCATCCCCTGGAGACCGTTTCCTCGGCCTTGGGCGCGCTGGTTTTGGGCGCGCTGCTCTTGGGTGCACTGCTCTTGGGCGCGGTCGTCGTCTGCCCCTGCGCTCCGGGCACGCCGAGCACCATCAGGCACAACGCCAGGACGGCTACTCGATGGTTGTCGATTCTTCGCATCATCGAACCCCCGTGTTAGCTTCGGTTCCTCTCGCGAACCGTCGTGCCGTCAACAAGAACACTCATGCACGCCGGCCGGTTCCTGGGAATATTTCTCCCCGCCCCTTTCGACAGGTTTCCCGCGCCATGAAGGTCAACGAGCTGTTAAACGTGGCCATCGAGGACCTCGTTCTCGGCGGCGACGCTCTGGCGCATCACGAAGGACGCGTCGTGTTCGTGGACCGCGGGCTGCCCGCGGACCGCCTGGAAGCCCGGGTGACCCGCATCCGGAAGCGCTACGCGGAAGCCCGCGCGGTGCGCGTGCTGGAGCCCTCGCCGCACCGGATCGCCGCCCGCTGCCCGCACGTCGGCGTCTGCGGCGGATGCCGCTTCCAGGAGCTCGCCTATGCCGAGCAATGCGTGGCCAAAGAGCGCCAGGTGCGCGAGACCCTGGTGCGCCTCGGCGGCATCGCGGCGCCGGACGTGCGGTCGATCGTCCCCGCGCCGGAAGCGTTCGGCTATCGCAACAAGATGGAGTTCACCTTCGCTCCGGATGACGCGGGTGCGCCCCGACTCGGCCTCCACGAGCGCGGCGCCTTCGATCGTGTATTCGAGCTCGAGACCTGCCTGCTCGCGAGTCCGCTCACCGTCGAGATCGTCCGCTTCACCCAGCGGTTCGCGCGCGAGCACGGCTGGCGCGCGTACCACCCGCGCCAGCACCAGGGCGTCGTGCGGTTTCTGATCGTGCGCCACCTTCCGCTCACCGACCAGTGCGCGGTGCATCTCATTGCCGCCTCCGAGGAGATTCCGGCGCTCGCCGAATGGACGTCCGGCGTGGCTGCCCTCGCTCCCACGGTCAAGACGGTGACGCTCGGCCTCAACCGCGGTCGCGCCGCGGTCGCGTTCGCGGAGGAGGAGCGCCTGCTCCACGGCCCGGGCTTCGTGGTCGAGCGATTGCTCGGTCTCGAGTTCGAAGCGGGCGGCAACGTATTCCTCCAGACCAACAGCCGGCAGGCGGAGGCGCTCTACGCGTCGGCGCTCGAGGCGGCCGCGCTCAAGGGAGGCGAAACCGTGCTCGACCTCTACAGCGGGAGCGGCACGCTGACGCTGTTGTTCGCGCGGCGCGCCGCCGCGGCGGTGGGCGTGGAGGACGTGGCGGACTCGGTGAAGCGTGCAATCCGCAATGCACGACGGAACGGGGTGACCAATGCCCGCTTCGTCGAGGGTGATGCCCGTCGCGTGCTTCGCGAATGGGCGCGCGGCGAGCGCGAATCCCCGCCGCGTCCGGACGTGGTGGTGGTGGATCCGCCGCGCGCCGGGCTCCATCCGCGGGTGGTCGCGCGGGTGGCGGAGCTGCTCCCTTCGCGCATCGTGTACGTGTCGTGCAACCCCGGCACTCTGGCCCGCGATCTCGGCGACTTCGCCGGTCGGGGCTACGCGGTCGGGCCGGTGCGGCCGTTCGACCTCTTTCCCCACACCCCCCACATCGAGTGCGTCGTCCGCCTGGACCGGGTGGCGGGGAACGTTCACGAAGCGTGAAGAAACGCACCCGCGACGACGCGGAGGGGAGCGGCAATGTTAGACTTTCGCGAATGAATTCCCTGCTCCGGCTGTCGACCGCACTCGCCGTCCTCGCGCTGGCCACCCTCGGCGCCGCTCCTCCCAAGAACCCGCCGAACGACAGCGGCACGTTCAAGATCTACCAGCAGAACCAGGCGGTCGGCACCGAGAGCTTCGACTTCATCTACAGCGGCGACAGTGTGACGGTGTACTCGGGCACCATCCGGCTCACGAAGCCCGGAGGGAGCGACACCGTGTACAAGGAGGTCGAGCTGATGGCCGACGCGCTCGACTTCAACCTGCGCGAGTACCAGTCCAAGTTGAAGGTGGGGCCGGATCTGATGATCCGCGGCATCAACCTGCGCACCGATGCCTTCACCGTCTACCGCGAGGCGCGGGGCCTGGGGAGCGGCGAGACGTACGAACGCCCGCTGGGGCGGCTGTTCGTGCTCGACGCCGAATCCTACGTCCTGTTCGACGTGATCTGCCGCAATCTCCACGGCCGGAGCTTCAAGCAGCGCCCGCTCACCATCTTCCTGCTCGGAGCGAAGGACACCACGATCGACGTCACCGTCACCGACATCGGGCCCGACACGCTCAACTGGGGCGGGCGGCCGGTGACGACGCGACGCCTGCTGATCGAGGACCCGTTCAAGAACCAGGCGCGCCTGTGGGTGTCGCCGATCGGCCGCATGCTGCGTTTCGAGCAGCCGTCGTTCGCGCTCCGCATCGAGCGCGTCCCGCCCCCGGTCAAGCCGAAGCCGTCTTCCGGCTGATCCACTCCGCGAGGAGCCGCACCCCGAACCCGGTCGGGCCGCGCGGCTGATCGGGCCGGTCGGCGAGCGACCACGCCGTGCTCGCGATGTCGAGGTGGGCCCAGCGCATGCCGCGTGCGAAGCGCGCGAGGAACGCGGCCGCGATCGAGGCGCCGCCGTCGCGCGAGGCCGAGTTCACGAGATCGGCGGTGTCGCTGCGCAGCTCGGCCTCGTACTCCTCCCACACCGGCATCCGCCACACGCGCTCGCCGGTCGCCGCCGCCGCCGCTTCCAGCTCGCCGGCCAGGGCGTCATCCGGCGTGAAGAGTCCCGCGGCCAGCGAGCCGAGCGCGATCCGGATCGCGCCCGTCAGCGTGGCGAGATCGACGACACACTCGGGCTCGAGCTTCCTCGCGTAGCCGAGCGCATCGGCGAGCAGCAGCCGCCCCTCGGCATCGGTGTTGGTCACCTCGACGGTCGTGCCGTCCATCGTGCGCACGACGTCGCCGGGTCGCAGCGCGCGCCCGCCCGGCATGTTCTCCGCCGTGGGGATCAGGCCGACCACCGGGAACGGCGGGTCCAGGGCCGGCAGCAGGTGGAAGAGACCGATCACCGCCGCGGCACCGGACATGTCGTACTTCATGCGCACCATGCCGTCGGCCGGCTTGAGGCTGAGGCCGCCGCTGTCGAACGTCACGCCCTTGCCGATCACGACCACCGGACGCCGACGCGTGCGCGCGGCGCGGCGCTCGAGGATCACGAAGCGCGGCGGATGCGCGCTCGCGCGCCCGACCGCGAGCAGGGCTCCCATCCCGAGGCGCTCGAGCTCCCGGGGACCGTGAACCGTGACGCGCGCGCCCGCCGCGCGGCCCACGTCGCGCGCCGCCGCCGCGAGCTTCTCGGGAGGCAGATCGGCGCCCGGCGTCGCGACGAGATCGCGCGCGATCGACACCGCTTCGCCGATTCGTACTCCCGTGCGCATCGCGACCTCCCCGCGCGCTCCGACGCCGATCATTTCCACCCGCGCGAGCGGGGCGGGGGACTTCGTGCTGCGAAAGCGGTCGAACCGGTAGTGCCCCAGCCCCGCGCCTTCACCCATCGCACGCGCGATCGAGGGCTCGTCGTCGAATGCGATGAGGAACAGGTTCTTCGCGGCGGCGTCACGGGCGCGACGCAC
>DAIUEO010000013.1:14805-31485 GCA_036845125.1 Candidatus Eiseniibacteriota bacterium
AACGCCGCGCGCGATCCGAGCCCCACCACGATCAGGCGGGCGATCCGGCCACCCGCAGGATGTAGAACCTGCAGCTCCCCCGGCCGGGCCCGGAAGTCGCCGGATGCGAGCAGGGTGCGCAAGATTGCACCGGCGGGTCGGTCCAAACCGGCCCGCCCGATCCTGCCCTGATCCCGGCCCTCGAAAGTGCCGATAGCAACGGTCAGGCGGCCCCGGGCCGGAAGGCGTTTTGAAATGGTGACTTTCATGAAAATCCGCCTCCGGGAAGAACGGGCTCCGGGCCGCGTATAGAGACCTGAAACTCCGCGTAGGACTTGCCTCGGGTCGCAAGCGGCTGGCATGCTGCCTGCATTCGCCCCGGCACGGATCGCGCGGGGTGTCCAGGCCGCGCGTGGTCCCCACACGCTCCGGACCCACTTTCAAGGAGGTTTCCCATGGTTCGCCTTCGCCCGGCCTTTGCGCTCGTGGCGCTCATTGCACTGGTTGCTTTCGGCTGCAGCTCGCGCACCGAGACCGCGTCGGAGACGACCAGCGACAGCCTGCTCGCCTCGAGCCCGATCGAACAGTCCCAGGGCGACATCACGCCCCAGACCGATTATCAGCCCGCGCCGGAGTCGCAGGAACCGCCCGCTCCGGCTCCGGTCGAGAAGAAGCCGGCTTCCAAGCCGAAGCCGGTCTCCAAGCCGAAGGTCGAAGACACGAAGCCGGCCGAGCCGGCAGGACAGCGCCTCGCTTCCGGTACGCCGATCGCGGTGAGCGTCGCAACGGCGATCACGACCGAAACGGCGGTGGTCGGTGACACCTGGACCGGCACCGTGAAGGATAACGTGATCGTCGGCAACACGGTCGTGATTCCGGCCGGCAGCACGGTGAACGGTGTCATCGTCGTGTCCAAGCCGGCGGAGAAGGGTTCGCGCGCACTGCTCGGCCTCGCGGTGAAGTCGATTTCCGTGAACGGCGAGGAGCACATGGTGCATGCGAGCACCGAGAACATCGAGGCCGGCTCGACGCGCGCCCGCAACATCGGCGCGGTGGCGGGTGCGGCAGCGGCCGGAGCGCTCATCGGCAAGGCGGCCGGCGGCGGCAAGGGCGCGTTGATCGGCGGCCTGCTCGGCGGCGCGGCGGCGGGTACCGGCGTGGCGGCCTCGAAGGGCTACCAGGTCGTGATCAAGGAAGGCACCGCAATCACCTTCTCCGTTGACCAGGACGTGCTCGTCCGCTCCTGATCGACGCCTGATTCCTCGCAGCACGCGGGCGCCTCCGCTCCGGCGGGGGCGCCCGACCATTGAAGACTGTTCCGGGACGTACACCCTCCCGACGCTGCGCTCCGAGCCCCCGTTGCGGCGCTTCGACTTGTGCGGATTCCCCGGGCGGCACGGGCGCTGCTCTTCCTCCGGCCATCATCCCTGGCCCTGCACCGCTACGGAGGAAGACATGCCACGCCTCACCGCTCACCCGCTGTTCGTACTGACCCTCGCCCTCACACTCTCCGGTTGTGACCGCGCCGGCGCGCCCACCGCGCCCGCGGGCTCGGCGGATGAAGCCGAGATCACCGCCGCACTCGCCGCTTCGCCCGAAGTGCAGGACGAAACGGCGTTCGACTCCAACGAGGAAGCGCAGATGATCGCGAATTCCCCGTTCGCGGGCGGCACGCTCGCCGCGATCCAGCCGCTGCGCTTCTGGCGTCGGATCGCGGACGTCGATCGCCGCTTCAGCTTCGAGTTCTCGGATCCCGACTCCACCGGCCGCCCGACCCGCGCGGTCGTGACCGTGCGCCGCACGCTGCGCGGCGCGTTCATCATCCTCGCCGGACCGGCAGCGGACCTGCTCGATGCGGCCCACTGCGACACCACGCACCTCGTGCGCAAGCGGCTGCTCGACCACGGCACGCGCCGCATCCTGCTCGTGCGCGTGAGCGAGCCGGCGCGCGCGCGCTGCTCGTGGAAGGTGGCCGCTTCATCGGGTGCGGTGATCGTCTCGGACCCGCGCGACCAGGCCCCGGTGATCCAGAGCGTCCGGGTCGAAACCGCGAATCTCGACACCACGATCACCGAGCCGCTGGCGTTCTGGTTCCTGCGGCGGATCCCGAAGCTCGAAGCCGGCGGCAAGGTCCGCGTGACGGTGACCACCGCGGCGGTCGACGACGCGGTCTGGCTGCTGCGGCTCGGCCACAAGGTTCCGCTCGTGAGCCAGGGAGACGGCACCCACGTGGGCGAGTTCACCGTGGGCGACGAGCCGGGCCTCCGGCATGTCGCAGTCAACGCGCTGGCGCACGCCACGCTGTTCGACGACGCGGCGCCCTACCGGTCGCGGGCCTGGGTCCTGCCGTACGCGGTGCGCGCGGAGGAGCTGGCCGCCGAGTATCGCCCCGCCGACTAGCGCGGCGCGGGGGTTCGAAGCGCGGGGTGCGGAAGACGATGTTCCGCACCCCGCTTCAATTCGGTCGGTCCTTCGCGCCGCGGCGCCGGAAGATCTCCGCCCACTCCTCGATTTCCCTCTGGGTGAGCGAGGTCGGCTTCTCGGGCTCCTCGCCCTCCGCGGTCGGGAACAGGCTCGCGAGGAAGAGGTCCGAGAGCGAGACGTCGGCGCCCATCGCACGCGCGTGACGCGCCACCTCGAGATCCGCGGTCACGACCGTGACCTGATCGTCGTTCTCGATGTGCTTCTCGACGAGCTGCCGGATCACGTCGTCCGCCTTGCGGGGGGGCCGGGAGTAGCGGACCTCGACCCGGCCGTCGCGGCGGTCTCCGCCGCCGCTCTCGGCGCCGTCGAACACGACGAGGAACTGCACCTCACCGCCGCCGCCGAGCGTCCACTGCAGGAGGTTGATCAGCTTGTCACGCGATTCCTGCAGCGTCTGGTTCGGCCCCGGCCGGAGGCGCTCGCTCCGGTGGATGAGGTTGTAGCCGTCGATGATGATGAGGCGTTCCATGGGAGTCCCCGAAAACGAGAGCGGGCGAGTCCGCCAGGGGACCCGCCCGCGAACCAAGCTCGAGCTGCTCGAATCAGGGAAGGCCGCCGGTCGTGGTGTGGAGAACGGTTCCGTTGTCGCCCACCGCCCATCCGTGATTCGGACCGACGAAGAATACGTCGTTGAGCGGCCACATACCAGCGTTGCCCTGCGGTATCCAGCTCACACCGCCATCGTCGCTCCGGAGAATGGCGCCCGTGCCGTTGAAGCCGACCGAGTAACCGATCAGGTCGGTCGGGAAGAAAATGCCTTCGAGCGCGTTGCCGGAGCCCGTGTTCTGGAGCTCCCAATCCGCGCTGTCGGCGACCGCCACCGTGCGCGGCGTGGTGCCCGAGTAACCGGCGGCATTGGCGACTCCGACCGAGCGCCGCATCACCGCGCGCAGCGTCTGACCGGTCACGGCCGGCTGCACCGTGTACCAGCTCGCGCCGCCGTTGCGGGTGCCGAGGATGATTCCATTGTCGCCCACCGCCCAGCCATTCATCGCGTCCGAGAACGAAACCGAATGGAGCTGGAAGGTGCTGGGTGAGAGCCGGAGCCAGTTGTTGCCGCCGTCGGTGGTGCGCAGCACGACGCCCGCGCCGCCCACGATGAAGCCCAGGTTCCCGTTCACGAACCACACGTCGTTGAGCAACTCGCCGGCCGGCACCGTGAGGAGCCGCGTCCAGCTCGAGCCGCCGTTGTTGGTGCGCAGCACGACGCCGGTGGCACCCACCGCCCAGCCGTTCGTGGCGCTGGTGAACCAGATGCTCTCGAGATTGAGCGTGGTCGGCGTGTTCTGCGCCGTCCAGGTCGCGCCCGCATTCGTGGTCACGATGATGCGACCGCCGGTGCCCGCCGCCCATCCGGTGCGGCCGTCGGGACGGAAGAAGACGCCGTTCAGGTTGAAGCTCGTGGAATTGCTCTGCTGGATGAACCAGCCGCGCTGTGCGGACGTCACCACCACGAAAGTGCTGTCGGTCTGCCCGCCGCCGCTCGCGCGCACCAGAGACGCACCTTCGACCAGGCCGGTGATCTTTCCGTCCCCGTCCACGCTGAGGACGATGGGATCGCTGCTGCTCCACGTCAGGCCGGCGGTGACCAGCGCGCCCGTGGTGTCGTAGGCCGCCGCCGTGAGAGCGAAACTCTGACCCACCGCGATGGTGACGGAGTCGGGCGAGACGATGAGCGAATCGAGCGGCGGGGCGGGCACGAACGGCGTGACCGGCTTGGTGGACGAGCTGCAGCCCGCGAGGAGCGGGAGGCCCAAGGCAACGATCACGGCGGCGAGCGCGGCGTATGCGCGCCGGGCGCCGGACTTCGGGGACATGGCGTTCACAGGTTCAGACCCTCTCAGAGGATTCCGGGGGACGCATGGATTCTTGTGCAAGAGCAGGGCCACGTCCCATTCCCCGCGATCCCATTCTGCCCCCCGGTATCGGCCGCTTGTGCACTGAATATTGGGTCTCCGCTGTTTTCGGCCGCTTCGGAGCTGAGCGTTCTTTGCAGGACAACGACTTAGCTCCGTCCCACCGGGGCCGGATCCGGCCGGACACATTATCCAGTGCACAACCAGGGTTCCTCCCGTACCCTGCGTGCTCGAATCGAAGCCGCGACCCCCCTTCAAAAGTCTCCCTCCAGGACCTCATGCTCGAAATCCGGGAAGTTTCGAAGACCTACGATGGCCGTGCCGTGGTCGATCGCGTCACCGCGGACGTCGCGGCAGGTGAAATCTTCGCCATGCTCGGGCCGAATGGCGCGGGCAAGACCACCTTGATCCGCATGATCACGGACATCCTGCGCCCGGACTCGGGAACGATCCGCATCGGCGGGCTGGCGCCGGGGGACGTCGGACCGGCCGAGATCGGCTACCTGCCGGAGGAGCGCGGGCTCTACAAGCGCTCCAAGGTCAGCGAGGTGCTGGCCTACTGGGGCCAGTTGAAGGGCATCGAGGCGCGCGAGGCCAAGGTCCGTGCCATGAAGCTCATCGAACGGATCGAGCTCGCCGAGTGGGCGGACAAGCCGGTGCAGGCGCTCTCGAAGGGCATGCAGCAGAAGGTGCAGCTCGCGACCGCGCTGATCGGTGATCCCAAGCTCCTGATCCTCGACGAGCCGTTCACCGGGCTCGACCCGGTCAACACCCAGATGTTCGAGCAGATCCTGTTCGAGCGGCGCGCCGCCGGCACCACGGTGATTCTCTCGACCCACCAGATGAACAAGGTCGAGGAGCTGTGCGATCGCGCGCTGATGATCCACCGCGGGCGGGTCGTGCTCTACGGAAGCGTCCGCGACCTGCGCCGCCGGTTCGCCGAGCACGCGATCCTGATCCACGCCGACGCGCCGGTCCCGGCGGTCCCCGGCGTCCGGTCGGTTTTGGCCCAGGACGGCGGATACAAGCTGAGCCTCGAGCAGGGGGCGACTCCCCACGAGGTGCTCCGCGAACTGCTCAACCGCGGCGTGGCGCCCGACTCGTTCCAGCTGGCGTCGCTCCCGCTCGAGGACATCTTCATCAAGGTGGTGCGCGACGATCTCGGCGAGGACACGCCCGTCCCGGAGATGGCGGGGTCGCGATGAAGCTCCGGATCAAGCAGGCGTTGATCATCGCCCGCCGCGAGTTCCTGACCACGGTGCGGCGCCGCGCATTCCTGCTGACCGCGATCGGCATGCCCGCCTACTTCGCCTTCGTGATGACGATGGCGGTCGGCGGCAGCCGCAACGAGGGCCGCGACGTGCTGCGCAGCTTCTCGTCGCTCGGCGTAGTGGACTCGAGCGGGCACTTCGCGGCGGCGCCGGCCGAGATCGTCACCGACTTCCGCAGCGCCGACAACCCGTTCGCCGGCGGCAGCTCGGAGTCGGAGTCGCAGTCGTTCCACACGAGCGTGCGTCACTATGCGAGCCAGGAGGAGGCCGAGCGGGCGTTGCGCGCGGGTGAGGTGAGCCAGGTGCTCGTGATCCCGGCCGACTATCTCGAGCGGGGCGCGGTGCGCCGCTACTCGAGCAACTTCAGCCTGTTCTCCTCCGCCGATCGCCGCCCGGTGTCGAGCTGGCTGGTCCGCGGAATGCTCGCCGGTCGCACCGACTCGATCATCGCCCGCCGGGCCTCGCTGCCGATGGCCGAGATGCAGTACTACGCGCTCAACAAGGACGGCCGTTTCGAGCTCAAGGACGATCGCCGCGAGGTGCTCGATCTCCTGGTACCGATGCTGTTCGCGATGACCCTCGGGCTCTGCATCGTGGTCGGCGGGCAATACCTGCTGCAGGGGGTCGCCGAGGAGAAGGAGTCGCGCATCCTCGAGTCGCTGCTGTGCCTCGTCTCGCCCGATGAGCTGCTGCTCGGGAAGATGCTCGGGCTCGGTGGCGCCGGCCTGACACTGGTCGCCATCTGGCTCTCGGTCGGCGCCTTCGGCCTCGGTACGGTGGCGCTCGCCGTGCGCCCGGAGATTCCGATCGGGCTCGTGCTGATCGTGATCGCCTACTTCCTCTGCGGCTACACCTTCTACGGCAGCCTCATGACCGGCATCGGCTCGCTGGCCGGGAGCGCGCGCGAGGCCCAGCAGTTCTCGATCGCGTTCACGTTCGCGAATTTCCTGCCGTTCATCATGATGACGATGATCCTCGCCAAGCCGAACGGGACCCTCGCCACCGTGCTCTCGCTGCTGCCCCCCACCGCCTCGACCGCCATGCTGCTGCGGCTCACCGCACCGGGCTCCGACGTTCCGGGCTGGCAGGTGGCGCTGTCGCTCGCGCTGCTGCTCGTCACGGCCTGGTTCACGCTGCGCCTGATGTCGAAGATCTTCCGCGTCGGCCTGCTGCTCTATGGCAAGTCGCCGACCTTCCCCGAGATCCTTCGCTGGATGCGGGCGTAGCCGCCCGCCGGTGCACGGCCGTGCACGCGGCGGACGGGATCTGACCCAATCGTGCTCTTTGCCGTCCAGATTGCGGCCGTGTTGCACGGCCAGGGTGTTTCAAATTTTCTATGGCAGCCGGCCGGGGACGCTGGGACAATCATTTGGCGCCGTTTCCGGGGGCCGCCTCCACCGGGAACGGGACTTGCGATCTGCAGAAGATAGGAAGCCGCCTGTGAGCGGCTCTAATGTTCGAGGGGCCACGTAGCGTCCAGTAAAGCCGGGTCCAGTGAGACCCCTGGCGCAGCGGGGTGGGGCGGCATACGAAACGGCACCAAGCGCCGCAACGAGGTTGCCGCCGACTCTCGAAAAATGCACGGACGCCCTCGTCCGTGCCGAACGGGATCGCCCGGTCCATGGCCGGGCGTTTTCGTTGCCCCTTGCCTCCCGGACCCGTGTTTGCGTGCCACCCCCGAACCCCACAGAATCGCTCCCCCATGCGCCATCTGCGTCTCGCGCTCGCCCAGCTCAATCCGACGGTCGGTGATCTCGAAGGCAACTTCTCCAAGGTCGCGGACGCCATCTCCATGGCCCGCGGCCTGGGCGTCGACCTCATCGCCTTCCCGGAGATGTTCATCACCGGCTACCCGCCGGAGGATCTGCTGCTCAAGCCGTCCTTCATCGAGAGCGCCGTCGAGTACACCCGAAAGATCGTCCCGCTCACCCAGGGGCTCACCGTGGTGGTCGGGACCGTCGAGCGCGATTTCGACCTCTACAACGCCGCCGCCATTCTGCACGACGGCCAGTGGGCCGGCTCCTACCGCAAGCGCTATCTGCCCAACTACGGCGTGTTCGACGAAAACCGCTACTTCATGCCGGGCAGCAGGAGCCCGGTGTTCGTCCGCGTCGGAACCGTGATCGGCGTGAACGTGTGCGAGGACATCTGGTATCCCGGCGGACCGGTCGAGGAGCAGGTGCTGCGCGGCGGCGCCGAGGTCGTGCTCAACCTCTCGGCTTCCCCCTATCACGCGGGCAAGGCGCAGCAGCGCCGTCGCATGCTGTGCACGCGCGCCGCCGACAACCTGGCAATCGTCTGCTACGTGAACCTGGTCGGCGGACAGGACGAGATCGTGTACGACGGAGCGAGCCTGATCCTCGACGAGCAGGGACAGGTGCTTGCCGAGGGGGCGATGTTCGAGGAGGACCTGATCGTCGCCGACGTCGACCTCGAATCCGTGTTCAGCGCCCGGCTCCACGATCCGCGGCTGCGCAAGGGCCGCGCGCTGGAATCCGGCGAAACCTCGCCGCGGATCGAGTTGGCGATGTCGCGCGGCGCGGCCCCCGATTCCGGCAACGGCGGCACGGTAACCGCGGTGGCGGCGAAGCCCGAGCTGGCCGCCCGCCCTGCCGTGGAGCCGCGCGAGCTGGTCGCCGAGATCTACGCGGCACTCGTGCTCGGCACCCGCGACTACGTGCTCAAGAACCGTTTCCAGACCGTCGTGCTCGGACTTTCGGGAGGCATCGACTCCGCGCTCTGCGCCTGCGTTGCGGCCGATGCGATCGGCGCCGCCAACGTCGTCGGCGTCTACATGCCCTCCGCCTACAGCTCGCCGATTTCCGGCGAGGATTCCGCGGCGCTCGCGAAGGCGCTCGGGATCCGCTACCGCACGATCCCGATTCAGGCGGTCCACGAGAAGTACCTGAGCGAGCTGGCGCCGGCGTTCGAGCCGAAGCCGGCCGACGTCACCGAGGAGAACCTGCAGGCCCGCATCCGCGGCAACTACCTGATGGCGCTCTCCAACAAGTTCGGCTGGCTGGTGCTCACGACCGGGAACAAGAGCGAGGTCTCGGTGGGCTACACCACGCTCTACGGTGACAGCGCCGGCGGATTCGCGGTGCTCAAGGACGTCTACAAGACCATGGTCTACGAGCTGGCCCGGCACCGGAACACGGCGAGTCCGGTGATTCCCGAGCGGACGATCCACCGCCCGCCCACCGCCGAGCTCAGGCCCGGACAGGAGGACCAGGACACGCTCCCGCCCTACGAAGTCCTGGATCCGATCCTGCGCTGCTACGTCGAGGAGGACCGTTCGGTCGCCGAGATCACCGAGCTCGGCTACGAGGCCGGTCTCGTGCGCCGGGTGATCCGGCTCGTGGACCTCGCCGAGTACAAGCGGCGCCAGTCCCCGCCCGGGGTCAAGATCTCGCCGCGTGCCTTCGGCAAGGATCGGCGGCTGCCGATCACCAATCGCTGGAGCGAGTGACCAACGGAAACGAATCGGGCGGAGCGCCGGAGCGCCCCGCCCGTTCGTAGATCGGCGTGCGGATCAGATGCCGCCGGAAATCACCAGCAGAATGGCGCCATCCTGCACCTCGAACGTCTGCGTCGTCGCCCCCGCGCTGACGATGTAGGCGGTGAACTTGCCATCGCCCTTCACTTCCTTGACGAGCAGATCCTTGCCCGCCTTGTCGAACAGCTTGGCGGACTCGTCCCACCCGATGACCACGGTTCCCGCCGGCGTCCCGGCGGCTCCGATGCTGGCCGGGCCCCACAGCTTGGTGGCGCCGGCCGTCACCTGGCCATAGGTGGTGAAGTTCGTGTCGTCCGCGGTGATCCACAGCTCGAGGCTCCCGCCGGTGCCGATAACAGTTCTGAACCTGCCGACGACCGCGAGGTCCGAGAGGCCCTCGAGCTCGTCCTTGTGGTCGGTGTATTCCGAGATGGTGTTGAGATCCACCGCCTCCCGCAGCAGCGGCTGCGCCGGCGCGGGGCCGATGGTGAACGGGTTCGGAAGGTCGTACTCCGCGAGAACGTTGGCCTGCGTGATGATGCAGCCGGGCATGGTGAGGGCGCCCAGCGCGAGGCTCAGCAACGCAATTCTGAGTCGGCTCATGTGGGTCCTCATTCTCCGGAGAACCGGAACTTGTAGGTGGCGCCCAGGATCACGTTGCCGTAATTGCGGGCAGTGCTGCTGTTGTCCTCGTCGGTGACGCTGGCGTACTCGCCGCGGATATCGATGGACAGCGGCAGGGCGAAGGGCGCAAAACCGAGGCCGATCCCGAAGTTGTACTGGACCGAGCTCTGGTCGAGGCCGGCGCGTTCGGACGTGGTCATTCCGATGCCCGCGAAGGGGAACATCTGGAAGCCGGTGCCGAAGGTGAGCAGGAGGTTGGCGCCGTAGCTCTGCATCTCGATGCCGCTGCGGGTGAGCCCAATGCCGTTGATCGTCTCTTCCTTGTCGCCACCCTGGGTCATCGAGCCGTAGGGCTCGAGGGTGAAGATCGGCGTCAATCCGACCGGTATGCGGATGCCGTAGGTCTGGCCCTGGCCGTTGTCGTCCTGGACGATCGGGATGCTCATCCCGCCGAACGCTCCGACGCCGAGGGTCACGGCCGAAGCCGGCCCGGCGGTGAGCGCCAGGACGAACATGCACGTTGCGAGTCTTTTCATCGGTCCTCCCGGAAAATGGCTCGCGGTGCCAACCGCGGCCGTGGTGAGCCGTGCGACTCTAGGTAAGCGGCGGAGGTCGGTCAAGGCCCAAAGCCCGCTAGAAACGAGGCTCCGGAGGCCCTCGGACCGATGCCGAGGGGGAGGCGTGGAGGCTACTGCAGAACCCGCACTGCGGTCACGTTGGCGCCGCAGCAGGAGGTGAGGAGGCCGGACACGTGCTCGAGCGCCGCGATCATCTGGTCGCCCCCGCGCTCGGCCGGACCGAACGCCACGAGCAGGAGGCCCGTGGTCTCGGGGGTTACCGAGGTCCGTTCCGAGTCCGAGGTCGGAGCGCCGAAGGCGCCGACCTGGTCCGCGAGCAGCAGCCGGCCACCGAGATGAACCCGCTGCTTGCGGATACCGGGATAGCCCTCGCCGTCCCGGCCCACGCGCACGTGAACGGGTCCCTGGACGACGGCGCGATCGTAGAGTCCGAACGGCAGCTGATGCTCGAGCGAGCACAGGTTGCAGACGTCCACCACCGCGTTCACCTCCGGCAGCCCCTTGCCCTGGAGCACGCGGCGCAGCAGTGCCTCGCTGCTCGGGCGGTGCTTCGTGGGATCGATGTCGAGCCGGTGGAAGAGCGCGCGGGTTTCGGCGGCGCCCGGGATGTCCCCCGTCTGGCGATCGGCGTACAGCGTCGTCAGGCGCTCCACCACGCGGTCGCGCTCGGCGAGGAAATGGGCCGGCAGCTCGCCGGTCTGCACGTGCTCGGCTTCGAGAATGCCGAGCGCGAGGATGCCGCGCAGCGACTCCTCGACCACGACCTGGAGACCCTGGGTGTGAGCCTGAAGGGACATTCGCCCGCGTGCGCGGCCGCTGCATGCGCAGCCGCGGAATCGAGTCAGCGCCGGATGGGCGGCGGGAAATCCCTTTCCAGCCCAACCTGACGAACGACCGGAGGTCGCCCGAAGTTGCGGCCAACTCCGTTGGTCATCGCCGCCCACCCGGCAGCCACTGTGCGCTCGTGCTGCAGCGCCTGCGGCTACAGCGGGTCATGCGTCGTTGATTCGTCGAACAACCTGCGGCGCGTACCTTAGTACGGCGACGCGCCGGCGCCAAAGAAAATCGAGCGGCGCGCCGGGTTTTTTTTCGGGCGCGCCGGAGGTCGTCGAAAGTTCCGCGTGGATATGTGGAGAATGCGGTGAGTTGTGGATAATGCGGTCGCGCTCGTCGCAAAGATTGCGACAAATCTACGCGGTCGTCTTGCCTTCGTGCTGCGGAAGGCGGCGTTCGACGGAAACCACACGGAACGCCTTGCGCGCGTCGCCTTCGCCGAGCTCGACGCTGTCGCCGATGGAGTGACCGACGAGCGCGCGGCCGATCGGCGCCTGGAACGAGATGACGTTCGCGCCGTGATGATGCTCCTCGTCGCCGAGGATCCAGTAGGTGACGACCTCGTCGGGCGCCTCGAGGACCACTTCCATTCCCACTCCCACCGTGCCGTCGCGATACTCGAGCTCGTCGACGAAGCGCGCCCGCTGCAGCCGGAGCTGGAGTGCGGCAACCAGCTTGCTCATGTTCGCCTGCTTGAGCTTCGCTGAGTGGTACTCGGCGTTCTCCTTGAGGTCGCCGAGCTCGCGCGCTTTCTGGATCGTGGCCGGAATCGTGGTTTTGAGCTCGCGTTCCATGCGCTCGAGTTCGATCCGCAGGCGCTCCCAGGTGGCGCGCGTCATGACGGCAACGTCCGCATCCTCGGCCTGCTTGCCCACGCCCTCGAACAGGCGCGCGGCCTTCTGCACGCGGTCGGAGCGCACCGCCGCCACGATCTCGCCGAGACCGAGCCGCTCGAGCGCCTCGAGCGCCGGGAAGAGGAAGCGGTCGCTCGAGCGCCATTGCCGGAGCAGGACCCGCAGCCGGAGCCGCGCATCGTCGGGGCAGTCCCGCCCCGCGAGCAGGCGCGCGAACGCGCCCTCGGGCGCGAGCCACCTCAGGATCTTCTCCGCGGTCGAGGGCTTCGGCCGGTCCTCGATCAGGGTCAGCGACGCCTGGAGCAGCCGCCATCCGTCGAAGCGCGGCGTCGTCTGCGTCACCTCCTCCTCGATCAGGCGGAGCGCGGCAAGCGGATAGCGCGGCGCGTGCTTCAGCAGCGTCTCGTTGAGCGACATGCTGCCGGCCGCGGCGAGCTCGGCGCGGAGCCGGTCCGCCTCGGCGCGCACCGTCGAGTAGCGCGAATCGAGCCCCGAAAGGATGGCGTCCGCCTCGACCCCGACCCGGTGGGAGACCTGGAGCAGCGCGATCTGCTCGTCCTCGCCGCTCAGGTCGGTCACCGACAGGCCGTGCTCCCACAGCATCTGCAGCACGTGGGTCCACTCTCCCTGGCGCTCGGGGAACCAGCGCGCGAAGTAGAGTCCGGCGCGCGCGCGATCCACCACTTCGCCCTCCGGATCCAGCACGGCGCGGACGATGTTCTTGCCGAAGCGGTGCGCCAGTGCCTGCTCGGCGCCCGGATGCTGGGTCAGGAACTTGCGGATCACGCCGAGGTGGTGCTTGACGGTCTTCCGTGGCGCGAGCGGAGGCAGCGGCACGGTCTGGTTCGCCGCCACGGCGCCCTTGGGCGCGAGCCGGTAGAACTGCTCGAAGGCGCGCGCGTGGTCGATGCGCGGATCGCTCTCCGCAGCGGCGCGCGCGCGGCGCCAGAACGAGGTCCAGTCCTTGGCCGGGACGATCTGCGAGCCGACCATGAACACCTTGAGCTTCTGGGCGTCGGCCTCGCCGCCGATGGCCATGAGCGCCCGCACCACGACCTCGCCGGGGGCGTCATTGCGCAGCCCCTCGAGCGTCTTCGGCTCCATCACCCGCATCAGCCTCAGGTCGTCATCCGGGATGGCGGACAGCGTGCGGCGCGCGGCGGCGATCGGCATGCGATGGCCGCGGGCGTGCGCGAAGTCGATCGCGACCGTTTCGGCGTCGTTGGTGGCGATGCGTCCGGCTCCGAAGTTCGCGTGGAACACCGCGCGACCCGGCGGCAGCTCGGCGATCGCGTCGAAACGGTCGAGCGCGATGGCGAGCGGCACGTCGGGATTCTCGAGGCCGGCGCGCTCGATCACCGGGGCGAGGTCGGGCAGCACACGGCCGCGTCCCTGCTCGAGGCACTGGACCATCGCCGTGCGGTAGCGCTCGACGGCGGCTGCCCCGGCGCGCATCTGCGTCGCGGCAATGACGCCGCGCAGGCCCTTCTCGCACTCGCCCGCCCGCTCCGCCTTCACGAGCGCGGGGAAGGCGATGTCGAGGAGCTGCTGGCATTCCTTCTGGGCGCCCTGCTCGGCCACCAGCGGCAGCGTCGCCACCAGCCGCAGCAGGCCTTCGGTGTCATCGTGCTCGACGAACTCGAGCGCACACTCTTCGAGGCCAGGCCAGCGCTGCTCGGCCGCGAAGCGCGGCAGCAGCTCGCCGAGCAGCGTGCGACGCTCGTCGCCGCGGCCGGCTTCGCCGAGGCGCACCGCCAGCAGGAGCCCGAGCTCGAGGTCGTCGGGGATGATTCCGAAGGAGCGCTCCAACGCCTCGATACGCGCGGGATCACGCTTGAGGGCTTCGTGGGCGCGCACCAGCAGCCGGGCCCCGGCCTGGGTCTCTTCGAGGATCAGCGCGCGATCGGCGATGACCGCCAGCATCTCCCACTGCCCCGAGTTCGCGAGGTGCTCACCCAGCGTGAGCAACGTCTGAAGCGCGCGCTCCATCTCGCCGTTCCGGATGCACACCGCGGCGAGCAGGTACTCGACACCGGGGGATGCTGCGGGCTGGCGGAGGCGCGAACCGCATTCGTCACGGACGGCCGCGAGCTGTCCGGTCTGGGCAGCCGCCTGTGCCAGATCATCGAGCTGATCGAGCGCGGAGGAATTCAACTCTCCGGCGACTTCGCCGCGTAGAATCAGTGGGAGGGTTTCGCGAAGGGACATGGAGAAGGGCCGCGAATAATCCACTACATGAGGCTTTCACGCAAGCCGGGCGGCCTTGTGCGTCCCGGGCCCTGCTGCGAGACTCGCGGCCGTGAAGATCTACACCCGGACCGGCGACGACGGCTCCACCGGACTGCTCGGCGCCGGCCGCGTCCCGAAGAGCTCCCCCCGCGTCGAGGCCTATGGCGCGGTCGACGAGCTGAATGCCTGCCTCGGAGTCCTGCGGTCGCTGGGGGAGGCGGGCTTCGATGCCGACCTGGAGGCGATCCAGGGCAGGCTCTTCACGGTGGGCGCCCTGCTCGCCGTGACCGGGCCCGACCCGCCTCCCCGCCTCGGCACGGTCACGGACGCGGACGTCGCGGCGCTGGAGGCGGTCATCGACCGGCTCGAGGCCGACCTGCCGCCGCTCCGCAATTTCATCCTGCCGGCGGGAACGCCGCTCGCCGCGCACCTCCATCTCGCGCGCACCGTGTGCCGGCGGGCGGAGCGCCGCGTGGTGGCGCTGCTCCAGCACGAGAAGGTGGACCTCGCGATCGTCCGCTATCTGAACCGCCTCGCCGACCTGCTCTTCGTGATGGCGCGCGCGGCGAACCGGCGGGGCGGCGGCGCCGAGGTGGAGTGGCGCTCGTCGTAGTCTCAGCCGGGCTGCTCTGGACATCCCCCGGGCGACCGGGGATAATGCCGTCCCACCCTTTCAGGAGGAGCGCCGCAGCCGAGGGACGCGAGGACCGTCCCACCGCCGCTCCCTGAACACCGCGTGGTACGCGCCACGGCAAGTGCTTCGCCTCCGTGCCGCCGTCATGCGGGATCCTCGAAAGAGGATCGGATCCGAAGAAGGGTGTCCACCGACGACGTGTTTCTTCCCGCACGGGTCCCGTCGTCCGCTCCTGCTGCAACTTCCAGCAAGGATCCCTGATGAGATCTCGACGCCGTCGCCCCCGCGGTCCGCGCACCGGCCCCGCCGGCGGAACTCCCGAAGGCGGAGCTTTTCCGCCGCAGGGTCAGTCACAGTCCGGCGGACCACCTGAACGAGGCGGCACGGGCGGTGGCCCGGCAGGCGGCAATCGCCGCCGTCGTCGCCGTCCGCGCGGAATGAGCCGACCGTTGTCCAACACTACCCCCGGCGTGTACCCCGAGGCGCGTCCGCAGCCGTCGAACGGCCGGCCGGCCCCGGGCCCCGGCAGACGTCGCCGGCCCGGACGACCCAGCGGTGAGCGGCGGCGTGGTCTCGAGATCCTGAAGGATCTGCAGCAGATCGGTGTGGCGCTCGATCCCATCGAGCGCTTCGTTCTCGAATTCCCGCCCGGCAAGGGCAATCCGCCCTACGGCGATCGCATCACCGGCCGCGCCATCGACATGATCGCGCCGCTCGGGCGCGGGCAGCGCTGTCTCATCGTATCGCCGCCCAAGGCCGGCAAGACGCGCATTCTCCAGATCATCGCCTCCGCGATCGCGTTCAATCATCCGGAAGTCGGCCTCTACGCGCTGCTCGTCGACGAGCGCCCCGAGGAAGTGACCGACTTCAAGCGCAACACGCCGGCCGAAGTGATCGCGGCGTCCAGCGACATGAGCATCGACGACCACATCGCGACCGCCGAGTACGCCATGGAAGTGGTGGCCGCCCAGGTGCTCGAGGGCAAGGACGTGGTGATGCTGCTCGACTCGATCACGCGCCTCGCCCGCGCCTACAACGCCGGCTCCGAGGGCAGCGGCCGCACGATGTCGGGCGGGCTCGATTCGCAGGCCATGCAGGCGCCGCGCCAGATCTTTGGCGCCGCGCGCAAGATCGAGGATGGCGGCTCGCTGACCATCGTCGGCACCGCGCTCATCGACACCGGATCGCGCATGGACCAGGTGATCTTCGAAGAGTTCAAGGGCACCGGGAACAGCGAGATCTACCTGTCACGCGAGCTGGCCGAGCGCCGCATCTACCCGGCGATCGACATCGCGAAGAGCGGGACGCGCAAGGAGGAGAAGCTCTATCCCCCCGAGATCGTGCACCGCCTGCACATGCTGCGCCGCGGCCTCGCGGGCCTCCACCCGCAGGAGGCGATGACAAAACTGCTCGAGCTGCTCGCCAAGTGGAAGAGCAACGACGAGATCTGGCAGCTCCTGCGCGTGAACGAGTAGCCATCGCCGCGGATCCGGCTGCGCTGCGCTTCGCACGCGTGGTCCGCGAGTTCACGCTCGGCGGCGCCGTGGTGCGCGCGCTGGACGACGTCACGCTCCTGGTCCCGCGCGGACAGTTTGTCGCGATCGTCGGGCGCAGCGGATCCGGCAAGAGCACGCTGCTCAACCTCGCCTCCGGCATCGACGTCCCTTCGCGCGGCGAGGTGCGGGTCGACGGCGTCGACCTCGCGAAGCTCGACGACGATGCGCTGACCCGACTCCGCCGCACCCGCATCGGCATGGTGCACCAGTTCTTCAACCTCCTGCCGACGCTCTCGGCGCGCGAGAACGTGGCGCTCCCGGCACTGCTCGCCGGTGAGCCGGAGG
>DAIUEO010000013.1:31495-33008 GCA_036845125.1 Candidatus Eiseniibacteriota bacterium
CGAGATGCAGCGAGTCGCCGTCGCGCGCGCGCTCTCGCACCGTCCGGCGCTGGTGCTCGCCGACGAGCCCACCGGGAACCTCGACAGCCAGGCCGCGGCACAGGTGATCGAACGCCTCGCCACGCTGGCCGCCGCGCGCGGCACCACCGTGGTGCTCGTCACCCACAGCCGGGACGCCGCGGCCGCTGCCCAGCGCATCGTCGAGATCAAGGACGGGCGCATCGTCTCGGACTCGGCCCCCGCGTGATCGCACTCATCCGCTGGTTCCTGCTGCGCCGCCTCCTCGGCGAGCCACGGCGGACGCTGCTCACGATCCTGGGCGTGGCACTCGGCGTCGCCGTCGTGGTCGGCATCCGGCTCGCGAACCGCTCGGCGATCGGGGCGTTCGCCGAAACCGTGGACGCGGTCTCGGGACGCGCCAACCTCCAGGTGACCTCGACCAGCGAAGGGTTCGACGAGCGCCACTTCCCCGAAGTGCAGGAGCTCCCGGGCGTCCAGGCGGCGGCGCCGATCGTCCAGGTGTACGTGCGCGCGTTCACGCCGGGCGTTCGAGGTGCCGGCGGCGATCCCACCGGCGCGGGCGGCGAGACGCTGCTGCTGCTCGGTGTCGATCCCCTGCTCGAGGCCCCGTTCCAGCGCGGCCTCGGCGCCGATACCAGCGGGCTCGGCGAAGGCGCGGCGCTCCTGCTCGAGCCGCGCGCCGCCGCGGTGCCTAGGGGCTTCGCCGAGAAGCGGGGACTCGCGCGCGGCGATCCACTGCCGATCCTCGCCTCCGGGCGGCCCGAGACACTGGTGGTGCGGGCACTCCTCGATTCACCCGCGCTCCAGCACGCGCTCGGCGGGAACGTGGTGGTCACTGACATCGCCACCGCGCAGGAGGTGCTGCGCCGAAATGGCGTGATCGACCGTATCGACCTGCTCGTCGACGGCCGCCACCGCGACGCCCTGCGTGCCGCGCTCGATGCGGCGCTCCCGGGCGATCTCGTCGTGGACCGTCCGGAGAGCCGCACGCGCCAGGTCGAAGGCATGATCGAGGCTTTCTCGCTCAACCTCACCGCGCTCTCGTTCATCGCGCTGTTCGTCGCGGTGTTCCTGGTGCTGAACTCAGTCGGGCTCTCGGTGCTGCGCTGGCGGCAGGACCTGGGCGTGCTGCGCGCCCTCGGCGTGACGCGGCGGGAGCTGGTGCTGCTCTTCAGCGGCGAAGGCGCCCTGCTCGGGCTCACCGGCGGCGCGCTCGGCGTGGGGCTCGGCGTGCTGCTCGCCCGCGGCACGCTGGGTGCGGTGTCGCAGACGCTCACCGACCTCTATCTCATCCAGCAGGCGGCGACCGTGCGGCTCGACGCCGGCACCGCTTTGCTCGGCCTCGGGCTCGGCCTCGCGTCAGCGCTGGCGGCCGCCATCGGGCCCGCCTGGGAAGCTTCGACCACGCCGCCCGCCACCACCACGCGGCAGGGAATCTTCGTCGAAGGCGCCGAGCCGTGGGTGAGATCAGGGCGCTGGCCGACCGCTACCT
>DAIUEO010000013.1:33018-33574 GCA_036845125.1 Candidatus Eiseniibacteriota bacterium
CGGCCGCTGGATCGTGCTCGCGTTCCTGCTGCTGGCGCTCGCCGTCGGGCTCTCCGCGTGGACGGTGGCCGAGCGCCGGCCGATCGGCGGCTTCGCGAGCGCCTTCGCGGCCCTCATGGGCTTCGCGGCACTCGCACCGTGGGCGCTCCGCACCGGCAGCCGCTGGCTCGAAGGCCCGGTGCGCCGGTTGTTCGGTGTCGCCGGCGTGCTCGGGGCGCGCTACGTCGGTGGCTCGCTGGTGCGGGGCAGCGTGGTGGTCGCCGCCATCATGGTGGCGGTCGGCATGACGGTGGCGATGACGATCATGATCGGAAGCTTCCGCGGCACCGTGGACCGCTGGATCACGCAGACGCTGCGCGGCGATCTCTACGTCGAGCCGATCGGCCATCGCCAGACCGGGAGCGCCACCGCGCTCCCGGAGGAATTCCTCGCGGCGGTGCGCGCGCTGCCCGGCGTCGCCGCGATGGATACCTACCGCGCGACCCCCATCACGTACGGAGGCCGGCTGGCGTACGCGGTGGGGATCGACTTCGAGGTGCAGCGCAGCCACGGCAAC
>DAIUEO010000013.1:33584-36133 GCA_036845125.1 Candidatus Eiseniibacteriota bacterium
GTTCACCGACGTCCCGGCGCGCACCGCGTTCGGCGACGCGCTCGCACACGAAGGCTGCATCGTCACCGAGAGCTTCGCCCACCGGCATCGGGTCGCGCGCGGTGACACGCTGAGGCTGATCGTTCCGGCCGGCCGCGTGGCGCTGCCGGTGACGGGTGTCTTCTACGACTACAGCGTCGATGCCGGCGCCGTGCTCATGGACCGTCGCCTGTTCGCGCGCCTCTGGCGCGACGACCGCACGGAGAGTCTCGCCCTCTACCTCGAGTCCGGCACCGACGTCGACGCCACGCGCCGCGCGCTGCTCGAAGCGGCGGGTCCCGACCTCTTTCTGTCGGCCACGCCCAACCAGGCGTTGCGCCAGCGCGTGCTCGACGTGTTCGATCAGACGTTCCGCATCACGTGGGCGCTCCAGGGGATCGCGGTGATCGTCTCGGTGCTCGGCGTGGCCGGCGCGCTCACGGCGCTCATCCTCCAGCGTGGACGGGAGATCGGCGTGCTGCGCGCGGCCGGCGCGCTGCGCGGCCAGATCCAGGCGATGGTGCTGGTCGAGAGCGGGCTGCTCGGAACGATCGGCGCACTGCTCGGCTGCGTCGCAGGCGTCGCGCTCTCGGCCATCCTCGTGCACGTCATCAACAAGCAGTTCTTCGGCTGGACGCTGCGCTGGATGGTGGACCCTTTTGTTTTCATCCAGGCCACCGCCCTCATGCTGGTCACCGCGATCGCGGCCGGCCTGGCGCCGGCGCGGGCCGCCGCGGGACGGGCCTCGCGCGACGCGATGCGGATGGATTGATGCAGGAGTTCTTGACAGCGCTCGGCAAGCTCGCTCCGTCGCTCGGCAGGCTCGCGATGACTCTAGGCGCGCTGGTGACCCTGCCCGGTGCTGTGCCCTTCGAAGGCAAGTACCGGCCGGCGCTCCCGGGGTGGCGCTACGAGTTTCCGCGCGACCATGCGTCGCATCCGGCGTTCCAGACCGAGTGGTGGTACTACACCGGGAATCTCTCCGCGCGTGGACGCGAGCTCGGCTACCAGGTGACGTTCTTCCGCGTCGGGCTCGATCCCGCGCGGGCGGCGAGCGCCTCGGCGTGGGCGCCGCACACCGTCTACTTCGCCCACGCCGCGCTCACCGACGTGACGCGCGACCGCTACCTCCACGAGAAGCGCGTGAGCCGCCCGGCGCTCGGGCTCGCCGGCGCGGATTCGGTCCGCTACCGGGCCTGGATCGGCGACTGGTCCGCCGGGCTCGCCGACGACGGCCGCACCCATCGGATCCGCATTCCGGCAGACGGCTTCCTGCTCGAGCTCGATCTCATGCCCTCGAAGCCGGTCGTGATCCACGGGACCGACGGCATCAGCCGGAAATCCGCGAGCGTCGGACGGGCGTCGCACTACATCTCGTACACCCGCATGACGACCACCGGGCGGATCGCCGCCGGCGGCGACACGCTCGCGGTGACCGGCCGGTCCTGGATGGATCACGAGTTCGGCTCGAGCCAGCTCTCGCGCGACCAGGTCGGCTGGGACTGGTTCAGCCTCCAGCTCGACGACGGCCGCGAGCTGATGCTCTACCGCCTGCGCTTGAAGGACGGGAGCGACGAGCCCTTCTCGAGCGGCACGCTGGTGGGACGCGACGGCCGCACCCGACATCTCGAGCTGAAGGATTTCGCGCTCGCAGGCGATCGACCCTGGACGAGCCCCCACACCGGCGCCCGTTACCCGCTGCGGTGGCGCGTGCAGGTGCCGTCCGAGGGGCTCGATCTCACCGTCGAGGCGCGCGTGCGGGACCAGGAGATGGTGTCACCGCCCCCGATTCCGCTCGCCTACTGGGAGGGCGCGGTGACGGTACGCGGCACTTCGCGCGACACTCCGATCACCGGTCTCGGTTACGTCGAGCTGACCGGCTACTCGGGGACGCTGCCCGGGTTCTGACTCCGCCCCCACTTCCTCTTCCTGCTGCCGGATGAGCGCAGGATTCCCCACGCGCCCGCGCCGAGCACGAACCCCGTGTTGTACCAGCCCCCGTTGTTGTGCACCTCGTAGATCGACACGCCCTGGTTGAACCACGAGACGACCAGCGCGATCGGGCAGATCATCCCGTGCCACACGCCCAGCCAGAAGCCGGCGCTCTCGGGACTGTCCTTGAGTGGATTGCTGCCGGCCGCACACCCGGCGACCGCCAGCAGAGCGACGGCCGGCACGGTGAACTGGGCGACGCGGATCATCCTCGATTTTCGATCCATGACGGTCCTCCTCCGGTTGGCCTCTTACGAATCGCGCATGCGGTAGCCGACGCCAGTTTCGGTGAGCAGCACCTGGGGGCGCGAGGGATCTGCCTCGAGTTTATTGCGGAGCTGCGCCATGTAGACGCGCAGGTAGTGATTGCGGCCGACGTGGCTCGCGCCCCATACCTCGCGCAGGAGCTGCGCATGCGTCATCACCCGGCCGCGCTGGCGTGCGAGCGTGGAGAGCAGCTTGTATTCGAGCGCCGTGAGGTGCACCTCGGCCTCGTCCCGTGTGACGACGCGTTTCACGAGATCGATCTTGAGCGGTCC